>MGCF01000110.1 GCA_001788495.1 Candidatus Rokubacteria bacterium RIFCSPLOWO2_02_FULL_73_56 | reverse complement strand
AACAGCTTCCACTCGTCCCCGGTGTCCGCGATCATGCCCTGCATCGTGTAGTCGATCGGGATGAAGTAGGCGAGGACGCGTCCCGCCCGATCCCGGGAGTCGCCGAGCTTCGCGGCGACCGCCGGATCCTCGAGGACCGCCGGCAGGATGTCCCGGGCCGCCGCCAGGTCTTCGGGCGTGATCGTGATGACGTCCACCGGCCCGACGGCAGCCAGCGGCAGATGGCGGACGGTATACGCGCGGGCTGCGAAGCCGGCGCCGGCCATCACGACGAGCAGCGCCAGGAGGATCGCGAGCCCGCGGGCGGCCGTCAGGGGCCGCCGGGCCTCGGCCGGGAGCGACCGGCTCCCCCGGACGCGCGGAACGAACATGCCGGTCCGCTCCATGTAGGCGCGGTAGTCGTCGCCGAACCGGGCGAGCATGCGCCGCTCCTCGTCCCGCGCGAGCAGGTAGTAGAGGAACAGCATCACCGCGAGGAGCACGAGCGTGAGGAACCGCGGCCACAGGATGGCGAGCCCGAGCCCCGCCACGCCCAGGGCGAGATACTGCGGGTGGCGGATCCTCGCGTAGAGACCCCGCGTCGCGGGCCCCGTGCGCAGGAGCTTTCCGGCGTAGACCTGGACGGCGCAGGCGAGGAAGGCCACCGCGCCGACGATGAACGCCACGGAGCCGAGCACCCGGATCACCTGGAGGGCCGGATCGGCCGACACGACCATGTGGGGGAGGAAGAACGCGGTGAGCCAGCGCGTCGCCGCGAAGCGATCGAGCGCCAACAGGATCGGGTTGAAGACCGCGTAGAAGAAGAGGGCGAACGGGCTGATCATGATCACGATCTCGAGGGCGACGATGAAGGAAAGGATGATCGCGCCCCTCGCCGCAACGTCTGCCTTCTCCATCGCCGCCTCCCCTGGTTCGCCTCTCCACCGTGCAGTATGACGAACGCCGGGGCCGGCGGGCGATGACTTAAGTCACAGGCGCGGGAGGAGCTTCAGGGCTCCCCGCGGGCGAGGCTGGCGAGTCGGGCGGGATCGCGGATCACGACCCGCCCCCGCTTCCGCGTGATGACGCCGCTTTGCTCGAGCTGCAGGAACGCGCGGGCGACGAGCTCGCGGACCGTGCCCAGCCTCGCGGCCAGCTGGGCGTGGGTCAATGCGAGCTCGATCTCGGTTCCCGCGCCGCCGGGTGGGCGAATCAGGCCGTCGAGATAGCGGGCCAGACGCTCGGGGATCGGTCGAAACGCCAGGTCGCTGACCATCTCGGCGAAGTGGCGGAGTCGCCGCGCCAGCGTTCCCGCGATCGCCAGGGCGACGCCGGGATGCTCGCGACAGAGGCGGAGGAGGTCGGCGCGCGGCAGGAAAAGGGCGCGCGTGGGCTCGATGGCGACGCCGGAGGCGATGTAGCCGCCGCCGTCGAACAGCGGCGCTTCTCCGAGCGCCGCGCCGGGGCCTTCCGTGTGGAAGATATGCTCGCGACCTCGGACGGAAACCTGCCGGATCTCGACGGCGCCGTCGGCGATGATGAAGAGGCCGCGGCAGGGCTCGCCCTCCTCGAAGAGGAACGCCCCGGGAGCGAAGGTCCGCGGCGCGCAGCGCGTCGCCAGAAGGCGGATCTCGCGCGGGGGCAGCGAGCCGAAGTACGGGACGCGCGTGAGGGTCTCGACGTCAGCGGAACGGGGCCCGGCTCTCGTCGTCATGGGAGGCTCCCGATTATGCTCTCGGGGCGGGCGCTGCGCGATGTCCTCGCGCGGAGCCGCGAGCCTTACGCGGCGAAGGTCGTGTGACTTAAGTCATAGATTCGGCCGGTCTGCGCTCTCCATACTGTACTGTGGCGATGGCGAGGGGCGAAACCCTCCCCAGTCACACACACTGAAGAGGCGACGGATGCGAACCCGGAAGTCACTCACCGCCGTAGTCGGGCAACCGTGTGGCAGCGCCGCCCCAGTGGGGCGCGCCCATGCGGCGTGCTGCGCTCGACGCCATCCCCAACACCATGAAATTCCAGCCCTGACCGGCCGAATGCTTTGTGGCTCGCGTGATGCACGTCGCTCAGCGGACCGAAACTAGGAGGGAGAGCGGGATGACATCTCTCGCAATACTCGGCGCCGCATGAAACTCCTCGGCGTTCTGCGGACGAAGGGCCAGAGGCCGGCACCGCCCCAGGGTGCTGGTGGTGGCGCGAAGGCGCAAGGCGCGACCGTCGTCCGGGCGACGGACCTGACCAAGACGTATGCCGCCGACGGGGTCGAAGTGCGGGCCCTGAGGGGCGTCAGCGTCGATGTGGAGGCCGGCTCCTTCATCGCGTTCATCGGCCCCTCAGGAAGCGGCAAGACGACGCTGCTCAACCTGCTGGGCTGCCTCGACAAGCCGAGCAGCGGGGGCCTCGAGGTCAGCGGGACCGACGTCACGCGCCTCGACCGCCGGCAAGCGGCCGCCTTCCGCGGCGCGCAGATCGGCTTCGTGTTCCAGAGCTTCAACCTGATTCCCGTGCTGACGGCGCTAGAGAACGTCGAATACCCGCTGGTGATGGTGCAGGACCGGCCCGCGAGCGAACGGCGCACCCGGGTGCTCGAGCTCCTCGAGGCCGTCGGCATGGCCGACCAGCGGGACAAGCGCCCCGAGCAGCTCTCCGGCGGCCAGAAGCAGCGCGTGGCCATCGCGCGCGCGCTCGTCACGCGCCCCGAACTGGTGCTGGCGGACGAGCCCACTGCGAACCTCGACAGGGAGACCGCCTATACGATCATCGCGCTCATGAAGAAGATGCGCGACGAGGTCGGCACCACCTTCCTCTTCGCCACGCACGACACGCGGATCATCGGCGCGGCCGAGCTCGTCTATACCCTCGAGGATGGGCAGCTCACGGGCCGCCAGGAGCGGCGCGGCTGATGGTAAACGTGGTCAAGATCGCCGTCCGGAACCTGCTCCGCTACACCCGGCGCAGCCTGCTCACGGTCTCGCTGATCGCCTTCGGCGTCGTCTTCGTCCTGGTCTTCGTCGCGATGGCGGGTTCCTTCAAGGAGGCCATCGTGGGGTCGATCACCGACAACTATCTGGGTCACTTACAGATTCACCGGCGGGGGTACGTGGCGTCGATCGAGAGTCTCCCGCTCAACCTGAACATCGAGCCGGCCAAGCTCGCCGAGATCCAGCAGGCGCTGCGCGAGGTGCCCGAGGTGGCGGGTGCCTCGGAACGGATCAAGTTCAACGCGATGTTCAGCACCTTCGTCGAGACGACGGGCCTTCGGGTCACCGCGGTGTACCCGGACCAGGAGTTCGCCGTCTGCCCGAAGCTGCCCACGCGAGTCGCCCAGGGTGACCGGACCCCGGCGGCCCTCGCGCGCGGGAAGATCCTGGTGCCCGAGCTGCTCGCCCGCGGCATGGGCATCAAGGTCGGCGCCACCGTCGTCGTGGTGGCGACCAACAAGGACGGATCCGTCAACGGCAAGACCCTCCTGGTCAGCGGGATCATCGAGAGCGCCACCGGGCCCGGCGGACGCGACGGCTACATCCACTTCGAGGACGCGATGGAAATCTTGAGAATGCCGGGCAAGGAGATCACCGAGGTGGCGATCCGGCTGCGGGACTTCGGCCAGATCGAGCGGGTGGGGCGCGCCCTGCGCGAGCGGCTCGAGGGCGGGGGCGGCGGGCAGGCGGCGCTCGAGGTCCACACCTGGGCGCAGCTCTCGCCCTTCTCGACCGTCGCGCGGCTCATCGACATGATGGCCCTCTTCATGAAGGTGATGCTCATCGCGATCGTGCTGATCAGCGTCCTCAACGTGATGATCATGGCGGTGTACGAGCGGGTGCGGGAGATCGGGACGATCGCCGCCATCGGCACGCTGCCGAGCCGGATCCTCTCGCTCTTCCTCGTCGAGGGCGTCCTCCTGGGCGTGGCGGGCGCTGCCGCAGGCGTGCTCGCCGGCGCCGCCATCATCCTGGCCCTGAACGTCTGGAAGGTCTCGGTGCGCTTCGGCGGCTCCCTCCAGCTGTTCGTGCTCAGCCCCCGCATCGACCTGTTCGAGGTCCTGGTGGCCTCCCTGATGGTCATCGTGGTCTCGGTCGTGGCCAGCGTTCAGCCAGCCGTCCGGGCCTCCCGCATGGAACCGATCGACGCCCTCCGTCACGTGTGAGCGACGATGAGGACGATCGCTCTCCTCGCGATCGCGGTTCTCCTCGCTGCCTCGCCGGCTGCCGCTCTGGACGGGACCGAGATCTTGAAGAAGGTCGACGCGAACCTGCAGCCGGAATCGTTCGAGTCCTACCGGAAGCTCATCGACGTCCAGCCGAGCGGCGCGAAGCGAGAGTTCTTGCTCTGGACGCTCAAGAAGGGGAAGGACAGGATCGCCGCGCTGTTTCTGGAGCCCGCCAGTGAGAAGGGGCGGGCGACCCTGCGACTCGGCGACAACATGTGGCTCTACATCCCCACGGTGGGGAAGCCGATCCGGATCACCAGCCTCCAGTCGGTGACCGGCAGCGTCTTCAACAACGCCGACATCATGCGGCTCGACTACCACACCGAGTACGACGTCCGCGCGATCGAGGAGCAGGGCGGCGAGTACTTCCTGGACCTGAAGGCCAAGACCACGACGGTGGCCTACGATCACCTGAAGATGTGGGTGGAACGCAAGACGGTCCTGCCGACCCGGATCGAGTGCTATGCCGCCACCGGGCTCCTGATCAAGACCCTCTACTTCAAGGAGCCGAAGCCGTTCGACGACGGCCGGCTCCGGCCCGCGATCCTCGAGACCGACAGCCCCCTGTACAAGGGCTACCGGTCCTACATGGTGTACGCCCGCATCAAGAAGCGGGTCGTCCGGGACGAGGTCTTCACGCTGGACTTCCTGCCCCGGCTCGAGACGATGCGATGAGGGCGGCGCCCGGGGCAGCGGCGGCACTCCTGCTCTGGGCCCTCCTCGTACCGGCTGGCACGCCCCGGGCGCAGGGCAAGGACGAGATCCGCCTGGAGGACA
>MGCF01000109.1 GCA_001788495.1 Candidatus Rokubacteria bacterium RIFCSPLOWO2_02_FULL_73_56 | reverse complement strand
GGAGGAATTGAACCTCCGACACGGGGCTTATGAGACCCCTGCTCTGCCGCTGAGCTACACCGCCGAGGGCCGGGACGACCGGGGCTCCCGGGGAATTCTACCTCAGGCGGCCCAGGTTCGCGCGGCATCGGGCCAGGACGGCGAGCACCTCGAAGGGCTCCTCCACGAGCATGAAGCAGGGCACGCCCCGCGGCTCGAGGTACGCCTTGGCGGCGACGTCGTGCTCGTGCGCGCCCATGAAGGTCGCGTAGACGGGCTTCGCCGGGTGCCTCCGCACGAGGTCGACGAGGAAGTCGTGGCGGGGCACGCCCGTCTCGCTCGTCAGCATCATGATGACCACGGCCGCGTCGACGTTCGGGTCGCCGAGCACGGCGTCGAGCGCGTCGCCATAGGCGCGCTCGTAGCCGTGCAGCGCGACCGAGCCGAAGATGTCGACCGGGTTGCGCATCCCGATGAAGGGCGGCGCCAACGCCTGCAGGCGCGCGCGGGTCGCCTCCGCGAGGGCCGGCACCTCGAGCCCGAGCGTCCGGCAGAGATCGGTCAGGCAGACCGTGAAGGCGCCCGACGGCGACAGGAACGCCACCCGGTTGCCGCGCGGCAGGGGCATGGCGTCGAGCGCCTTGGCCACGTGGAAAAGCTGCGAGTACCGGTGGATGCGCGCCACCCCCGCCTGCTCGAGCGCGCCGTCCACGACGCGCCCGTCGGCCGCGAGCGCGCCGGTGTGCGCGACGGCCGCCGCCGCCCCCGCGTCCGATACCCCGCCCTTCAGCAGGACGACGGGCTTCTCGCGCGACACGCGGCGCGCGACGCGCAGGAACCGCCTGGGCTCCTTGATGCTCTCGAGATAGAGGAGGATCGCCCGGGTCGCGGCGTCGCCGCCCAGGTACTCGAGGACGTCGCTCTCGTCGAGGTCGACCTTGTTGCCGAGGCCGACCGAGCGCGCCACGCCGAAGTGCTCGGCCGACATGATGTGGCGGAGCGAGATGCCGCAGAAGTTGCCGGTCTGGGCCACGTACGAGACGCTCCCGCGCGGCACGCGGCCGAGCGGGAAGAAGCTCGAGGTGAAGGCGCCGGGCACGGACACGTGCCCCGTGGTGTTCGGGCCGAGCACGCGCACCCCGCTCTCCCGGATCGCGGCCAGGAGCTCCGCCTGCAGCGCCTCGCCGAGCTGGTCGGCCTCCGCGAAGCCGCTCGCCGCGAGCACCGCGGCCCGGATGCCCCTGGCGCCGAGCGCGCGCACCGTCGTCGGGGCCTGGGCGGCGGGCAGCGTGACGATCGCCTGGTCGATGCCGTCGGGCAGCGCCTCGATCGAGGCGTGCACGCGGCGCCCGTCGATCTCGCCGCCACGTGGGTTGACGAGGAAGAGCTCGCCCGCGAAGCCGTTCGCCAGGATGTTCTGGACGACGACCCGGCCCGGCTTGCCCGCCGCGGCCGAGGCGCCGATCACGGCGACGCTCCGTGGTTCGAAGAAGCGCCGCATCGTCTCGGCCGCGGCCGCGCCCTTCACCGCGCACCGTCCGCGGGACCCAGGACGACCAGCGCGTCCACGGCGACGGGCGTGCGGCCCCGCACGATCAGCGGGTTGACGTCGATCGCGACGATCTCGGGATGCTCGAGCCCGATCCGCCCCACCGCCATCAGGCTCCGGCAGAGCGCGGCGGTGTCCACCGCCGGCAGGCCGCGGACGGCGTCGAGGATCCGGTGGGCGCGGATGCGCCGGAGCATCGCGAGGGCGTCGCGCCGCCCGAGCGGCGCCACGCGGAAGACCACGTCTTGCAGGATCTCCGTGAAGACGCCGCCCAGCCCGAACATGACGCAGGGCCCGAACTGCGGATCGCGCACCATGCCGATCATCAGCTCGCGGTCGCCCCGGACCATCTCCTCCACGAGGTACGCGCCCGCGTAGCCCGCGCCGGCCCGCGCGCCGAGCGCGGCGAAGGCCCGGCGCAGCTCCCGCTCGCCGCCGAGCCCGAGGGCAACGAGCCCCTGCTCCGTCTTGTGCGACTCCCCGGCCGCGCACGCCTTCAGCGCGACGGGATAGCCGAGGCGCCGCGCCGCGGCCGCGGCCTGGGTGGCCGTCCGCACCAGCACCTCGCGCGTGGTCGGCACACCGTAAGCCGCGAGCACGCGCTTGCTCTCGTGCTCGGACAGGGCGCGCTCGCGTCGCTCGCGTGCGCGCCGGATGATCGTCTCGGCCCTCGCGATCATGGCGCTCGCGGCCGAGGATAGCCGCTTCGCAGCCTCCGTTCCAGGCCCCCCTTGACGCCTCGGGCGCACCGGCATACGTTCGCCGTGCGCCTGGGGAAAGGGATGTCTGTTATAATCCCGGCCGAGCAAACCATCCGGAGGACCCTTCACATGCAGTTCCGGGCAGATCCGTGGCACGATGACGGCGCGCTACTCGACGAGAGGCCCGAGGGGGACGAAGACGAGGACGAGCCGGACGAGGACGAAGACGACGACGACTTCGACGACGACGACGACTTCGACGACGAGTTCGAGGACGACGAGCTCGACGATGACGACGTGACGGACGACGACGATCTCGAGAATGACAACGAGGCCGAGGACGACGACCTCGACGACGAGGAGGAGGACGATCTCGACGAGGACGACCACGCGTAGCTCCCACAACTAGGAGGCGGTGAAAATGACGCTCTTCAGTGAACTCGGATGGCTGTTCCTGCTGCGCTGGTTTCATTTTCTCGCCGGTATCACCTGGATCGGGATGCTCTACTACTTCAACTTCGTCCAGACCCCCTTCTTCGCCTCGGCCGAGCCGCCGGTCCGCTCCGGCATGATCGTGGGCGGCCTCGTGGGCCGCGCCCTCTGGTGGTTCCGCTGGGGCGCGATGTTCACGATCATCACGGGCTGGCTCTACATCCTCCACATGGCCGGGAAAACCGGCCTGCAGCCCTTCTTCTCGCAGTCCTACGGCTGGGCGATCTTCATCGGCGGCATCGCCGGCACGCTGATGTGGTTCAACGTCTGGTTCATCATCTGGCCCGCGCAGAAGAAGGTCATCGCCTCCGCCACGCAGGTCGCGAAGGGCGGCCAGGCGATCCCCGAGGCCGCGGCGCTCGGTCAGCGCGCCGGCTTCGCCTCGCGGACGAACACGCTGCTTTCGATCCCCATGCTGTTCTTCATGGGCGCGGCGACGCACTTGCAGGTCTTCACGCCCACCGCGCGTCCCGCGAAGATCACGATGATGGCGGTGCTCGCGATCGTGCTGGCGATCGTCGAGGCCAACGCGCTCGTCGGCACCACCGGCCCGGGCAAGAAGGTCCTCAGCACGGTCACCGGGACGCTCTGGGGCGGCTTCATCGTGACCGCGGTGCTGGTCATCGCGCTGAAGGTCGTCTTCTAGTCACGTGGGGGGCCCCGATATGGCCCCCCACACCCCCCAAGCGCTCGGAGCGCCCCGGCTTCGCCGGGGCGCTCCTCGATACCCGACACGCTCCTGGAGTCAGCGAAGGTAGTCGGCCAGCGCGGGGATGTCGGCGGCGAGCGCCGGCAGCGGCGGCATGACGCGCGTCGGCCGCTTGGGTGTGTACCCGGGCGGGTACGTCCCGCGGAGGACCCGCGCCTCGAGCAGCTCGCGCGAGGCGCCCTTGACCGCGGGCCCGAGGGGGCCGTCCCGCCCGGGCTCGGGCCCGTGGCAGGACACGCACTGGGCGAGGTAGACCTGCCGCCCCCGCTCGGCGCTCGGCGACAGCGGCGTCTGCTCGCCGCAGCCCGCCGAGAGCAGGGCGGCGGCGAGCAGGGCGCCGCCGAGCCCCGCGGCGCGCCCCGGCCTCGGCCTCACGCCAGGTCGGCGAGCAGGCTGCGCCTGGTCTCGTCCGAGAGGACGCTCCGCGCGCGCTCGTTCGGGTGCTCGACCACCAGCGCCACCTCGGCGGTGGCGAAGCTCCGCCGCGCCTCGGGCGGGAGCGCGAAGCGGACGAAGTGGACGGCCGAGAGCTTGCCGCGCTCCTCGTCCGAGTGGCCGGCCTCGAAGTCGCCCACGATCACGTGCGGGCCCACCGTCATCCGGACGTAGTCGCGCGTGTCGATGCCGAGGAGCTTGTCGAGCACGGGCTTGATCTGCGACGCGTCCACGATCTCGATCAGCATCGTCGCCGACAGCTCGCCCGCGCGCGGGAGCAGGCCGTTGTAGACCTCGACCTCCTCCGCGATCTTCGCCTCGTCCACGAGGCGCTCGGCCCGGACCATCTCCTGGATCTGGAACCACATCGTCTCGCGGTTCTCGAACACGAACGTGAGGTAGCGTCCGACCTGCACGCGGCGCGGCCGCTTCAGCTCGATGATCTCGCGGCGCCGCGCCTCGCGGACCTTCTCGTACTCGACCAGGTTCAGGATCTCCCTCGTCTCCAGGAGCTTCACGTCCTCACTCCTCGATCCCGTACGCGGCGGCCAGGATCCGGATCGGGTGCTGGGCCCGGCGGCCCGTCCCCTGCTCGATCTGCAGCGCGGCGAGCGGGCAGTCGGTCGCCGTCAGCGGCGCGTCGGCCGACGCGACCGCGTCGAACAGCGGCTTGGCCACCTTCAGCGACAGCGCGTAGTATTCCTTCTTCAGACCCCAGGTGCCGTCCACGGCCGAGCACTTCTCGACGACGTTGAGCGTCGCGCCCGGGATCGCGCGCAGCACGTCCGCGGTCTTGAGGCCGATGTTCTGGGCGCGCAGGTGGCAGGGCACGTGGTACGTCACGGCGCCGACGGGCCGGACGAAGCGCGTGTCGAGCGCGCCTTCCGCGTGGAGCTTCGCCAGGTACTCGAAGAGGTCGCGCGTGCTGGCGGCGACGAGCTTCGCGTCCTCGGAGCCGTCGAGCCACGGGTACTCCTGCTTGAGCATGTAGCTGCACGTCGGGCCGGGCGCCACGATCTCGCGCCCCTCGCGGACCGCCGCCGCCAGGGTCCGGACGTTGTCCCGGACGAGCGCCCGCGCCTCGTCCACCGCGCCGCCGTCGAGGTACGGCATCCCGCAGCAGCGCTGCGGCGGCAGGCTCACGTCGACGCCGTTCCGCTCGAGCACGCGGACCGCCGCCCGTCCCGTCGCCGGGTCGTTGTACTCGACGCTGCACGTGGTGAAGAAGGCGATCTTCTTCCCGCCCGCCGCCCGCGGCGCCACGCCCGCCGTCTCGGCGCCGCGGCGCTTGAACCAGGACGAGAACGTCTGCCGGTGGAACTTCGGGAGGTTCCGGTCCTTGTGGATGCCGGCGACGGCCTGCACGAAGGCGCGGTGCACGCCGAGCCTGTTCATCCAGTTCGACAGCGGCGCCGTCCAGCTCCCCAGCTTGCCGACCAGCTCCGTGTTGCCGAGCATCCGGTCCTGGAAGGTGACGCCGCGCGCGCGCGCCCCGGCGGCCCGCGCCCGCAGCATGAGCCGCGGGAAGTCCACCTCCCAGCGGTGCGGCGGCGTGTACGGGCAGTGGTTGTAGCAGAGCTTGCACTGGTAGCAGAGGTC
>MGCF01000108.1:5730-5856 GCA_001788495.1 Candidatus Rokubacteria bacterium RIFCSPLOWO2_02_FULL_73_56 | reverse complement strand
TGGGTCGTGCAGTTCTGGAAGGCGCGCCGGCCCGGGACCGTGCTCAACACGTGGGGCTTCTCGGCGATGGGCTTCGGCGTCTGCGGCGTGCTCGGCGCCAAGCTCGCCGCGCCCGACCGGCCCTGC
>MGCF01000108.1:0-5717 GCA_001788495.1 Candidatus Rokubacteria bacterium RIFCSPLOWO2_02_FULL_73_56 | reverse complement strand
GCGACGGCGGCTTCATGATGCGCCCCGACGTCCTCTGCACGGCGGTCGAGTACGACATCCCCGCGGTCTGGCTCGTCTGGAACAACTTCGCCTACGGCGCGATCCGCGACATCCAGACGGGCCTGCTCGCCAAGCGCGAGATCGCGACGAGCTTCGTGCGCGAGGCGACGGGCGCGCTCTACAACCCCGACTTCGTCGCGCTCGCCCGCGCGTGCGGCGTGGACGGCCTGCGCGTCGAGCGCCCGGAGGAGCTCGAGCCCGCGCTCGAGACGGCGCTCCGGGCCGGGCGGCCGTTCCTGCTCGACGTCCACGTGGACCGCGACATCAAGCCGCCCGGCGTCGGGACGTGGGCGCTGCCGCCGCTGCCGCACGCGGAGCCGAGCTTCGGCGCAAGGAGGACGCAGTGAGCGAGACGCCCGCGAAGCCGACCGCCAAGGTGATGCGCATGGAGGAGGCGTTCTGGGAGCTGCCGCCCGGCCACTTCCAGGCCTTCTCGAAGATGCTCGTGCACCCGACCAACGCCCAGACCACGCACTTCGACTTCCGCATCTCGAGCTACCAGCCGCGCGGCTACGCGGAGGTGCACGTCCACGAGGTCGCCGAGAACCTCTACTACATCCTCCGGGGCAAGGGCATCGTGGAGCTCGACGGCGTGCGGCACCTCGTCGAGCCCCACATGGTGATCCACATCCCGCCGGGCGTCCGCCACGGCATCTTCAACACCGGCGTCGAGGACCTCGTGTTCCTCGTCGTCGCCTCGCCGCCCGACGACATGCCCGCGGTGCAGCCGACCGGAGGGCGCGACCCGGCCTGAGCGCCCCATGAGCCGCTTCCCGCACCTCTTCGCGCCCGGGCGGATCGGGCGCCGCACGCTCAGGAACCGCATCCTGATGGCGCCGATGGAGAAGAACCTCGCCACGGCCGACGGCGCCGTCACCCAGCGCTACGTGGACTACTGCGCGGCGCGCGCGGCGGGCGGGGCCGCGCTGCTCCTGCTCGAGTCCATGTACGTGGACCCGGCGGGGAAGAACCACGTCTACCAGCTCGGCCTGCACGACGACGCGCTCGTGCCCGGCTACCGCCGGCTCGTCGAGGCCTGCCACGCGGAGGGCGCGCTCGTGGGCGCCGAGCTGCAGTTCGCCGGCCGCGAGACCTCATCGCGGGTGACGGGGCGCCAGCCCGTCGCGCCCTCGCCGGTTCCGTGCACCGTGCTGACCGGCGGCGAGATGCCGCGCGCGCTCACCGTGGACGAGATCCGGGCGCTCGTCGGCCGCTTCGCCGAGGGGGCGCGCCGCGCGGTGGCCGCGGGCTTCGACGTGCTCGAGATCCACGGCGCCCACGGCTACCTGATCGGCCAGTTCCTCTCGCCCTACTCGAACCGCCGCACCGACGCCTACGGCGGCGACCTCGCGCGCCGCCTGCGCTTCCCCCTCGAGGTGATCGCGGCCGTGCGCGCGGCCGTCGGGCCCGAGGTCCCGCTCGTCTACCGCCTCTCGGCCGACGAGCACGTCGAGGGGGGCCTCGGCCTGGCCGACGTGTGCGAGATCGTGCCCCACCTCGAGCGCGCCGGCGTGGACGCGCTCGACGTGTCGGCCGGCATCTACGAGAGCGCCGTCTGGATCGTCCAGCCGATGGAGGTGGCGCAGGGGTGCCTGGCGCCGCTCGCGCGCGCGCTGCGCCGCCGCGTCGGCATCCCCGTGAGCGTCGCCGGCCGCATCACCGACGCGGGCGTCGCCGAGCGCATCCTCGAGGCGGGCGACGCCGACTTCGTCACGCTCGGCCGCGCGCTCCACGCCGACCCCGAGCTGCCGCGGAAGAGCCGCGAGGGGCGCCTGGACGAGGTCTGCGCGTGCGTCGCGTGCCTGCGCTGCAGCGACCTCCTCGGCCAGAACCTGCCCGTGCTCTGCCTCGCCAACACGCACACGGGGCGCGAGCGCGAGTACGCGATCCGGCCCGCCGCGCGGCGGCAGCGCGTCGTCGTCGTCGGCGCGGGGCCCGCCGGGCTCGAGTGCGCGCGCGTCGCGGCGCGGCGCGGCCACGCGGTGACCGTGCTCGAGCGCGGCGCCGAGCCCGGCGGCCAGCTGCTGCTGAGCCGCGCCGTGCCCGGCCGCGCCGAGCTGGCGGGCCTCGTGACCTACCTGGCGGGCGCCCTCGCGCGCGCGGGCGGCGAGCTCCGGCTCGGCGTGGACGCCGACGCCGAGCTGGTGCTGCGCGAGCGGCCCGACGCGGTCGTGCTCGCGACCGGCGCGCGCCCGGGCGTGCCGGCCCTGCCCGGGATCCTCGAGGCGCCCGCGGTGGACGCGTTCGAGGTGCTCCGGCGGCCCGTCGCGGGGCTGCGCCGCGCGCTCGTGCTGGGCGGCGGCGTGCTCGGCGTGGGCGTCGCCCACGTCCTCGCCGAGCGCGGCGTGGAGGTTCACGTGGTCGAGCCCGGCGAGGAGCTGGCGGGCGAGCTCGGGCTCCGGCCGCGCTGGCGGTACGTCGCCGACCTCCGGGCGCGCCCCAACGTCACGGTCCACCTGCGGGCGACGGTCGAGGCGCTCTCCGGTGACGGCGCGGTCGTGCGCGCCGAGGGGTCCCAGACCGAGCTCACGAAGCTCGACGTGGTCGTCCCCACGCGCCCGCTCGTGCCCGTGGCCGCGCTCGGCGAGGCGCTCGCGGCGCGCGGCGACGGGCCGCCGCTGTTCCAGGTGGGCGACTGCGTGCTGCCGCGGACCGCGTTCGAGGCCATGCAGGAGGGCGCGGCCCTCGGCCACCGCCTCTAGCATGGGCGCGACACTGCTGATCGCCGCCGTCGTCCTCGCGCTCGCGAGCGCCTTGCTGCTCGCCGCCGCGCTCGGCGGCCTCCGGCGGCGCCGGCTCGCCGGCTCGGCGGCGTCCCTGCTGCTCGCGCTGCTGCTCCTGGCGCTCGCCGCGCTGGCCGGCGCCCTCGGCGTGGGGACGCAGGGCTACCTCGCCCTGACCCGCGAGGACCTGGCCGCCGTCGTGAGCACGGAGCCCCTCGGCCCGCAGCGGCTCCGCGCGACGTTCCGCTATCCCGACGGCCGGCAGACGAGCGTCGAGCTCCTGGGCGACGGCGTCTCGGTGGAGGCCCACATCGTCAAGTGGCACCCGCTCGCCAACGTCCTCGGGCTGCGCACCGCGTACCGGCTGAGCCGCGTGGCCGGCCGCTACGACCGGCTCGCCGACGAGCAGACCAAGCCGCACACCGTCCACGCGCTCGCCCCGCCCAAGCTCGTGGACGTGTTCGTCCTCGCGCAGCGCCTGGCGTTCCTCGGGCCGCTCGTGGACGCGCAGTACGGCTCGGCCACGTTCCTCTCGACGCCGGAGCCCGCGGAGCTCGAGCTGCGCGTGTCGACCTCGGGCCTGCTCTTCCGGCCCCTCGCGCGCCGCGGGGGCGGCCGGCAGGGTCCCGGCCTGCCGGGCGGCACCGCCGCGCCCTAGCGGGCCGCGGGACGCGGGCCGGCGAGGTGACGATGAAGATCGAGCGCGTGGAAGCGATCCCGGTGTCCCTGCCGCTGGCCAAGCCGATCCGCATGGCCGGCGCCGAGGTGCGGACCGCGCACAACGTCCTCGTGCGGATCCGCACGGACGCGGGCCTCCTGGGCTGGGGCGAGTGCGCGTCGGCGCCGACCTTCTCGGGCGAGACGCAGGCGTCGATCGCGGCGGCGGTCGCCGGCGTCCTCGCGCCCGCCCTCCTCGGCGAGGACCCGCTGCGGCGCGAGGCGCTGCGCGCGGCCATGGACCGGCGGCTGCTCGGCAACAACGGCGCGAAGTCGGCCGTCGAGATCGCCCTGTTCGACCTGGCGGGCAAGGCCCTCGGCGCGCCCGTCTACGAGCTCTTGGGCGGCCGCACCCGCGAGGCCGCGCGCCTCTTCTGGCACCTGGGCAACGCCGACCCCGCGGCCGACGCGCGCGAGGCCGCGGCGCGCCTGCGCGAGGGCTTCACCTTCTTCAAGCTCAAGGTGGGCACGACGACCGTCGAGCGCGACATCGCCGCGGCCCTGCAGGTCCGCGAGGCCGTGGGCCCGGAGTGCGACCTCGGCGCCGACGCCAACCAGGCGTGGGACGTCGCCCGCGCCATCCGCTTCGCGCGCGGCGCGGAGCCGGCGCGCCTGACCTTCCTCGAGCAACCCGTGCCGATGGGCGACCTGGCGGGCATGGCCGCCGTCGCCCGCGCCTCGTCCGTTCCCATCCTGGCCGACGAGGGCATCTTCACCGCGCAGGACGTGCTCGCCCACGCCCGCGAGGGCGCGGCCCGGATCGTCAGCGTGAAGCTCCTGAAGGCGGGCGGCTTCACGGGCGCGCTCCGGGCCGTCCACGCCGCGGAGAGCGTCCACCTGCCCCTGCACCTCACCGGCAAGGTGGCCGAGTCCAGCATCGCCACGGCCGCGCTCGTCCACCTGGCCGTGGCCGTGCGCGAGCTCGAGTACGGCCTCGGCGTCACGAACCACTACCTCAGCGCGGACGTGGTGGCGGAGCCCCTCCGCGGGGTCGGCGGCCACGTGCGCCCACCCGAGGGCCCCGGCCTCGGCGTCGAGGTGGACGAGGCGCGCGTGGCGCGCTTGCGCACGCCGGGCTGACCTTCTCGGGGCTCGCCGTCGGGGCGCACCGCCGCCCGGATCGCCATGTCCGGGTTTGACGAGTCTGTCGTCATTTGTCATCATATATGACGATGAAGGCGACGGCACCGGAGATCCCCCGGACGCTCGATCTACGAGCGCTCGTCGCCCGGAAGTCGCACTTCCTGCTCGGCCCGCGCCAGACGGGCAAGACCTTCCTGGTCCGCCAGTCCCTGCCCGGGGCGCGGCTCTACGACCTGCTCGACGCCTCGGTCTACCTGGCGCTCAGCCGGGATCCGACCCGGCTCGGCCAGGAGCTCACGCCCCAGGACCGTGTCGTCGTGATCGACGAGATCCAGCGGCTGCCGGAGCTGCTCGACGAGGTGCACCGGCTGATCGAGGGGCGCGGCACCCGGTTCCTGCTCACGGGCTCGAGCGCGCGCAAGCTCCGGCGAGGGGGCGTCAACCTCCTCGGCGGGCGCGCGCGCACCCGCTATCTCCATCCGCTCACGTCGCGCGAGCTCGGCCCGCACTTCGACCTGCGCCGCGCGGTCGCGCGCGGGTCGCTGCCCTCCATCTACTTCTCCGACGACCCGCGCGCCGACCTCGAGGCGTACGCCGGATCCTATCTCAAGGAGGAGATCGTGGCGGAGGGGGCGACCCGCAACGCCCCGGCGTTCAGCCGCTTCCTCAGGGTGGCCGCGTTCTGCAACGGGACCATCGTCAACTTCACGGGCGTGGCCAGCGACGCCCAGGTCGCCCGCACGACCGTGTACGAGTACTTCGAGATTCTCCGGGACACGCTGGTGCTCCACGAGCTTCCGGCCTGGCGGAAGTCGAAGAAGCGCAAGCCGATCGCCTCGTCGAAGTACTACTTCTTCGACGTGGGCGTCGTGGGAGCGCTCCAGGACCGGCAGGTCCGTCCGGGGACGCCCGAGTTCGGGGAGGCCGTCGAGACCTACCTCATGCACGAGCTCGCCAGCTACCGCGACTACGTCTCCGGGACGCCGCTCGCGTACTGGCGCTCGACGTCGGGGTTCGAGGTCGACTTCATCGTCGGCGATCACACGGCCGTGGAGGTCAAGGCCAAGCCCAACATCGGGCCCCGCGACGTCAAGTCCCTCCGGGCGCTCGCCGAGGAGGCCGCGCTGAAGCGCT
>MGCF01000107.1:3100-8111 GCA_001788495.1 Candidatus Rokubacteria bacterium RIFCSPLOWO2_02_FULL_73_56 | reverse complement strand
GCGCTCGGCAACGGCATCCACAAGACGGCGAGCGGCAAGTTCATCATCATCCAGAACGGCAAGGTCGTCGCCCCCGACATGCTCGTCGGGATCGGTCTGCTGCTGCCCGCCGTCCAGAAGGCCTCCCCGCAGCTGCAGACCACCCCGCAGATGCCCGCCAAGCGCTGAGCCGCGCCACCGCCGCGCGCCAGGCCGCGCGCGGCGGCGTCCGCTGTGGCACAATCGCGGACGCTGCCTCGCCGGCCGGCCGGTGCCGTCCGCGGCGCCCGCCCGCCCGTCGAGGATCACGATCGAGGAGAGAGAACGTGGTCCGGCTCGAGTGTCCCCGCTGCGGCGCGCTCTACGAGGACGGGCGCCTGTTCACCGGCTGCCCGCGCTGCCGCGCCGAGCACGTCCCCGTCAACCTCGCGGTCAAGGTCGACGTCGCGAGGCTCGCGCACCTGGCGACCGAGGGCTTCCCGGCGACGCCCCGCGGGCTCTGGCGCTTCCGCGCGCTCCTGCCCGTCGCGGGCGAGCGCCCCGTGACGCTCGGCGAGGGGGCGACGCCGCTGATCCACCTCGAGCGCGTGGGCCGGCGCCTGGGGCTCCCGCGGCTCTACGCGAAGGACGAGAGCCAGAACCCCACCTGGTCCTACAAGGACCGCCTCTGCGCCGTCGCGGTCACGCACGCCGTCGAGACGGGCGCGCGCGTCGTGACGATCGCGTCCACCGGCAACCACGGCGCCTCGACGGCCGCGTACGCCGCGCGCGCGGGCCTGCCGTGCGTGATCTTCACGCTCGCCTCCGTCCCGGCGACGATGAAGACGCTCATGCAGGCCTACGGCGCGGCGGTCGTCGCGTGCCCGACGCCGGAGGCGCGCTGGGCGCTCATGCG
Source organism: Candidatus Rokubacteria bacterium RIFCSPLOWO2_02_FULL_73_56 (assembly GCA_001788495.1). Taxonomy (GTDB): domain Bacteria; phylum Methylomirabilota; class Methylomirabilia; order Rokubacteriales; family CSP1-6; genus GWA2-73-35. The sequence continues at coordinate 7,237 of MGCF01000107.1, read as the reverse complement.
CCAGGGGATCGAGCGCCTCGGCTGGTACCCGACGGGCGGGTTCCAGGCGCCGCCGGTCGGCTCGAACCCGTACGGCATCGAGGGCTACAAGACGCTCGCGTGCGAGATCGCCGAGGACCTCGGCTGGCGCGCGCCCGACCTCGTCGTCGTGCCGAGCGCGTACAGCGACGGCCTCTGGGGCATCTGGAAGGGCATGCGCGAGCTCCGGGCGCTCGGCCTCGTCGCGGACGTGCCGCGGATGGTCGCGGCCGAGCCCTACGGCCCGCTCGCCGCCGCGCTCGAGCGGGCGCTCGAGACGCCGGCGCCGGTGCGCGGCGAGGGCTCCATCGCCTTCTCGATCGCGACGCGCTACGGCACCTGGCAGGGCCTCGCCGCGCTCCGCGAGTCGCGCGGGCTCGGCGTGCAGGTCACCGACGAGGGCATCTTCGAGGCGCAGCGCGCGCTCGCGCGCGAGGAGGGCGTGTTCGTCGAGCCCTCCTCGGCCGCGGCGCTCACCGCGGTGATGCAGCTCGTCGCGCGGAAGGCCGTGGACCCAGAGCAGACGATCGTGCTGGTCCTCACCTCGAGCGGCCTCAAGGACCCCGGCGCCTCGCGCGCGTGGCTCCCCGAGGTGCCGGCCGCCGGCGACGACTTCGACGCGCTGCTCGGCGTGCTGCGCGAGCGCTATGGGCTCGAGCTTCACGGATAGCCCCGGCGTCGCGTTCCTCGGCGCCGCGGCGCCGCGCCACGTGGCCGCCTGGGCACGGGCCGCCGAGCGCGCGGGGCTCGGCAGCGTCTGGCTCATCGAGGACTACTTCTACCCCGGCGCCTTCGCGCTCGCCGGCGCCGCCGCCGCGGTGACCGAGCGCGTCACCGTCGGCATCGGCGTCGTGAACCCCTACACGCGCCACCCGGCGCTGCTCGCGATGGAGACCGCCGCGCTCGCGGGCCTGGCGCCGGGGCGCGTGGTGCTCGGCCTCGGCGCGAGCAACCGCGCGTGGATCGAGGAGCGGATGGGCATCCCGTTCACGGCGCCGCTCGACACCGTGCGCGAGTGCGTCGAGATCGTCCGGCGGCTCCTCGCGGGCGAGCGCCTGACCTGGCGCGGCCGGCGCTTCGCCCTGGACGGCGTCCGCCTCGAGTGGGCGCCGGGCGGGGGGGTGCCGATCTTCCTCGGCGTCAAGGGGCCGCGGGCGCTCGCCCTCGCGGGCGAGGTGGCCGACGGCGTGCACTGCGCGATCCTCGCCTCGCCCGCCCACGTCCGCCGCGTGCGCGCGACGACGGCCGCGGCGCGCCCGCCGGGCGCGGCGCCGCTCCGCGTGATCGCGTACGTGCCGCTCGCCGTCGCCGAGGACGGCGCGGCGGCGCGCGCGGCGCTCCGGCCGTTCGTGGCCCGCTACCTCGGCTTCCTGCACGGCCAGTCGATCCTCGCCGACGCGGGCCTCGACGCGGCGCGGACGGCGCCGTTCCGCGAGGCGCTCCTGCGCGGCGAGGGCGCGGGCCATCTCGTCGGCGACGACATCCTCGACGCGGTCGCCGTCGCGGGCACGCCCGCCGAGTGCCGGCGGGCGCTCGCGCGCTGGGCCGAGGCGGGCCTCGACGCCCCCGTCGCGGTCGTGCCGCCGGAGGCCGACGTGCCCGGCCAGCTCGCGCGCATCGGCGCGGCGCTCGGAGCCTTCTGGAAGGAGACGCGATGCCGCTGAGCTTCGGCGTCCACATCCCCACCTGCATCGAGGGCATGATGTACCCGATCCCGTTCGCGCGGACCGAGGACATCCTGCCGACGGCGCTGCTCTGCGAGCGCCTCGGGTTCGACTCGGTGTGGGGCAACGACCACATGACGACCCAGCGCTACGTGCAGCGCGAGTTCGCCGACCCGCCGAACTACTACGAGCCGCTCGTGACGTTCGCCTACGTGGCCGCGCGCACCACGCGCCTGCGGGTCTGCACCTGCATCCTCGTGCTGCCGATGCGCCACATGGTCGTCGCCGCCAAGCAGGCCGCGACGCTCGACCAGCTCTCGGGCGGCCGCCTCACCCTCGGCGTCGGCACCGGCGCCTATCGCGAGGAGTACGAGGCGCTCTTCCCCGACGCGAAGGGCGTCCACCGCGGCACGCTCGTGGACGAGGGCATGCGCGCGCTCCGCCGCCTGTTCACCGAGCGGCGCGTGACGTTCCTGGGCCGGTACGTGCGCTTCGAGGAGGTCGAGTGCTTTCCGAAGCCGGTGCAGGACCCCCTGCCGCTCTACGCCGGCGGCAACCACGCCGAGGTGCGGCGGCGCGCGGGCGAGCTGGGCGACGGGTGGCTGCCCGCGGTGCTCTCGCCCGAGGAGATCCGGCGAGGCGCGGAGGACGTGCGGCGCGCCGCCGAGCGCGCGGCCCGCGACGGCGCGCGCATCGACATCGCTCCGCAGCTCGTCGTCTCGATCGGCCGGACGCAGGACGAGGCGCTCCGGCGCTTCCGCGGCTCCCAGCTCTTCAAGCACCTGGAGTCGCTCAGCCGGACGACGCTCCGCGAGCAGACCGGCGGCTACGAGCAGCGCAACCTGATCGGGAGCCCCGAGGCGATCTCGGAGCGCATCCGCGCCTACCAGGCGGCCGGGGTGACGACGCTCGCCGGGATGCTGTTCGTGGCGAGCACCGTGACCGAGATGCAGGACGCGATCGAGCTGTTCGGGCGCGAGGTCCTGCCCAACTTCCGCTAGCCAGGAGACGTGAATGGATCCGCATCGGCGAGCGCGACTGCTCGGCGTGCTGGAGGCCGAGGGCCTCGACGCCCTCGTCGCCACCACGCCCGAGAACCTCTACTACGTGACCGGCTTCCGCAGCGTCTCCCACGCCATCTTCCGGGGCGCGGAGCTCTACGGCGTGTTCACGCGCGGCGGCACCGGGCTCGTCGTGCCGCTGATCGATACCGCCGGCGTCGCCGCCGACCGGATCGCGTGCGACCGGGTGGCGTGCTACGGGAAATTCTTCTTCGAGTACGCCGACCCGGCGGGCGAGGCGGGCGAGAAGGTCCGGCGGTGGACGCGCGCGCCGGCGGCGAGCGCCGCCGACGCGCTGGCGGGCGTGCTCGCCGACCTCGGCGTCGCGGGCCGGCGCCTCGGGCTCGACGAGGGCAACGTGTTCGGGCCGGCGTGGACGCGCCTCGGCGAGCGGCTGGCCGCCGCCAGGCTCGTCCCCGCCTACCAGCTCTTCCGCCGCGCACGGATGGTCAAGAGCCCCGCCGAGGTCGCGCGGCTCGAGCGCGCCGCGCGGATCGCCGAGGCCGGCATCGCCGCGGTTCTCGCGATGCTGGCGCCGGGCGTGACCGAGCGCGACGCGGTGCGCGCCTACGAGAGCGAGGTGGTGCGGCAGGGCGCGTCGCCCTACTTCAGCGTGATCACGCTCGGCGAGCGCGCCGCGCTGGCCGACGTCTACCCGGGCGACCGGGCGCTCCGGCCCGGCGACCTCGTGCGCTTCGACCTCGGCTGCGTCTGGGAGGGCTACCGCTCGGACATCTCGCGCACGGCCGTGCTCGGCGCGCCGAGCGACAAGCAGGCGCGCTACTACGCCGCGGCGCTCGCCGGCGAGCGCGCGGCGATCGAGGCGATGAAGCCCGGCGTGCCGGCGAGCCGCCTCTTCGACGTCGCCGTCCGGGCCACGCGCGCGGCCGGCATCCCCCACTACCAGCGCCACCACGTCGGCCACGGCATCGGCCTCGAGCCGTACGACCCGCCGACGCTCGCCCCCGGCAGCGACACCGTGCTCGAGCCCGGGATGGTCTTCTGCGTCGAGACCCCGTACTACGAGCACGGCTGGGGCGGCGTCCAGGTCGAGGACGCCGTCGAGGTGACCGCGGCGGGCGCGCGGATGCTCACGCGCTCGAGCCGCGAACTACAGATCGTCGGCTGACGCGAGGCGGCCATGGGGTAGTGGGGTCAGCTTGAGAGCTTGAGAATCCCTACTGGCCAGACGCGATGGGCGACATCCGCCTCCATCACGGGACTCAGCAGAGCGCCCGATGGACGCGATTTCAGAATAGTTTTGTATTTCAATTACTTATGCCGTCGAATGTTCTATAATGTTCTATATTGACAATGCGCTGAACACAACGATAATGTTGTGTTGTGATACCGGACTTCAATGGCGCCGGGAATTTGCCGCTGGGAATTCACCC
>MGCF01000107.1:2741-3092 GCA_001788495.1 Candidatus Rokubacteria bacterium RIFCSPLOWO2_02_FULL_73_56 | reverse complement strand
TGGATTGCTACGAGCGCTTCAAGTGTTGAAAGCGGCTGGATGCAAGATGGTCTACATCAATGGCAGTTTTGTGACGGCCAAAGCAATGCCCAACGACTTCGATGGGTGTTGGGACCTGACAGGGGTCGATGTAAGTCGACTCGATCCGATTCTGCGAGATCTAAGACCTCCGCGGGTTGCCCAGAAGGCGAAGTATTTCGGTGAACTGTTTCCGGCCCACTTCTCTGCGGGTGGAGGAAAGACTTTTCTCGACCTTTTCCAAACCGACAGGGACACCGGAGAACGAAAGGGCATCATAGTGCTGGATTTGGGGGTCCTACCATGATCAAGAACGAACGCCAATACAAGATC
>MGCF01000107.1:0-2713 GCA_001788495.1 Candidatus Rokubacteria bacterium RIFCSPLOWO2_02_FULL_73_56 | reverse complement strand
CCAGCTAGCGGATTTCCGTTCAGATTTGGAGGCCTACCAAGCGCTGCGGTCTGGCAAGCAGAATGTTTCCGAAGTGAAGTCGTTGGCGGATCTCCCCTTGTCTCTAATACGGGCTCGGATCGCATCCGGAATGAGCCAGAGGGAATTGGCAGATAAGCTGGGCCTCAAGGAGCAGCAGATTCAACGCTATGAGGCGACAGAATACGCGTCTGCAAACATGAACCGGGTTCTGGAGGTTGCGGGCGTACTCGGCCTAAAGCTGTCCAGAGATCTGGCCGTTCGCGAACAACCTTCTCTTAAGACGCTTCTTAGGCGTCTGAGCGATGTGGGCATTGATCCCGAGCTCATCATCAACAGGTTGATGCCAAGAGGTAGCGTTGGTGACGCAGAGGCGTCCGGCAACTATCTGTCCAAACTCCTCACGAATATCCAACGAACGTTTGGATGGTCGATAAGCGAAATCCTTGGTAATGCCCCTTTGAGCTTGAACACTGCGCTGGCCGGTGGTCCGCGTTTCAAGGTTCCCGCAAACGTCGATGAAAGACGATTGGGTGCATACACGATCTATGCTCACTGTCTTGCTTCGTTGGCAGTGGAAGTTACTAGAGGACTATCTCCGAAGGAGATTCCGACCGAGCCTGATCGTGTTCGCAAGGCTATAGTCACGGGGTACGGGTCCGTGAGCTTCGAAAGTGTTCTCCAGTATGTCTGGGGTCTTGGCATTGCAGTGCTACCGCTTCGTGATAGTGGGGTGTTCCACGCCGCATGCTGGAGAATAGACGGTCGCAACGTGATTGTTCTCAGACAAAAGACGAGGTCGTCTGCAAGGTGGGCGTTCGACCTACTTCACGATCTCTGGCATATCGCCCAAGAGCCCGGCGAACGCGAAATGAACGTCATCGACTGGAGTGAAGTAGGAAGCACAAACGCTGAAGAAGAAGCGGCGAGCCAGTTTGCCGGAAATGTCTTGCTCGCTGGGAAAGCGGAAGAGCTGGCAGAGCTTTGTGTTGAAAGCGCAAAAAATCGAGTCGAATGGCTTAAGGCTGTTGTTCCCGAGGTTGCGGCGCGGCACAGGGTAGACATGGGATCGCTGGCTAGCTACATGGCGTTCAGGTTGTCGTTGCAGGACATCAATTGGTGGGGGGCGGCGAATAACCTTCAGGGGAACGGAGTAGACCCGTGGCAGGTCGCGCGAGATGCCTTCTTGACGAGGGTAGATTGGACATCCCTGAGCGAAAGCGACCGCGACCTTCTGATTCAGGCATTAGCGGAAGAGTAGGAGGCATCGGATGGCACCCGATAACACACGACGGTCAAGGCTGAAGCCGCTGAATATCAGTTGTACCAGCACGAATTGCGAAGAGGGGCTGCACTGCTTCTTGAGGAGCCGCAAGATGGCCGCCGCGAACCAACGCGGTCCCTGTCGGTCATGTGGAGCAGATCTTGTCGACTGGGTCCGAGTCCACAACATGGACCTGTCGGATGCGGGCTATACCTTTAAGGCGATGAAGCAGGAGTTGATTCGTCATCATTTCTGGCACATCGACATCGATCAAAAGGCGGTGAATCATGCGCGCCGGAAGGGTGTTGTCGGTATGCACGAAGCTGCAAAGGCTCGAATCATAGCGTCGGTTGCTTTAGCGGAGCCGGTGAGGGATGGCAGACAAACGCCATGGGCGGGAAACGCACTCTATTACGCTCAGCACGCGACAGCCTCGTGCTGTCGCCGATGCATCGAGGAGTGGCATGGCATTCCGAGGGGGCGTGCTCTAGCGGAGAACGAGATTCAGTATCTCGTTGATCTCACTGGCTTCTACATCGAAGAACGATTGCCGTATTTGAAGGAACACGGAGAGATGGTTCCACCGATTCGTCAAGGCAACTAGGCTTGGGATGACCCGCAGCCGCACATGAGGCACATCGAAACGGACGCAGTATCCGCACGCTACCGAGAGGCGGCCGTGGATGTTAAGAAACGTCGTCTCTTGGTTACGAACTTTTCTGGAACAGCGCAGGAAGCAGACTTGTCAGAGCCCGCTAATTGCCGTGGCTTCGGAAGGATACGGCATTTCCGACGAGAAACCAGTCCGGGCTGGCCTGAGAACCCGTTACCGCTCGACCCGGCCTGTAGACGGCTCGGATTGGCGCTGGTCGACGTCCTTCGTGCCCAGGCGTTTCAGAACGCAGTCTGCAATTGGAGGTGTTGGTACTGCTTCGTACCGTTTGATTTGCTCGCAGCGAACAAGCGCCACTCGGCTTGGTTGTCACCGTCGGAGCTGACCGAACTATATCTGGACCAGCAAGATCCGCCGGTTGTTATCGACCTCACTGGGGGTCAGCCTGACTTGGTGCCCGAGTGGGTGCCATGGATGATGCGGGAGTTGCGTTCGAAGGCTCTAGACCACCGGGTATACGTGTGGTCGGACGATAACCTCAGCAACGACTACTTCTGGCGCTTCCTAACCCCTGCAGATATCGAGCTCGTGGCAACCTATCCCAATTATGGCCGTGTTGGCTGCTTTAAGGGATTCAATCAGCAATCGTTCGCGTTCAACACGATGGCCGCTCCCTCTATGTTTGATCGGCAGTTTGAGCTAATGAGCCGTCTTGTGGAGTTGGGGGTTGACGTCTATGCCTATGTGACGCTCACAACTCCCACGAACGAGCGCGTTGCTGACGATATGGCGAGATTCGTGGACAGACTCCAAGCGAT
>MGCF01000106.1:4400-32655 GCA_001788495.1 Candidatus Rokubacteria bacterium RIFCSPLOWO2_02_FULL_73_56 | reverse complement strand
TCTACAGGTTGATCAGCTGGGCGACCCGCTCGCGGTGGTACGTCGCGTCGCCGAAGGTGAACTCCGACGACTTGGCGCGCTTGAAGTAGAGGTGCAGGTCGTGCTCCCACGTGAAGCCGATCCCGCCGTGGAGCTGAATCCCGGTGCCCGCCACCTTACGGTAGGCGTCCGAGACGTACGCCTTGGCCATCGACGCCGCGAGCGCGGCCTCGGGCGCGTTCTCGTCCGCCGCCCACGCCGCGTAGTACGTGAGCGACTTGGCGTTCTCGACGTCCACGAGCATGTCCGCGGCCTTGTGCTTGACGCCCTGGTAGGTGCCGATCGGCCTGCCGAACGCGATGCGGATCTTGGCGTAGTCGGTCGTCATCTCGAGGACCTTCTGCGCGCCGCCGCACATCTCCGCGCAGAGCGCGACCGTCGCGCGCTGCTGCACGCGCGCGACGGCGGGCCAGGCGGCGCCCCGGGCGCCGAGCAGCGCGCCGGCGTCCACCGGGGTGTCCGCGAAGGTCACCTCGCAGAGCTTGCGCGTCTGGTCCATGGTCGGCAGGAGGGTGACCGTCATGCCCCTGGCGCCCTTCGGGACCAGGAACAGGCTCACCCCGTCCTCGGGGCTCTTGCCCTCGGCCGTGCGGGCGGCGACGACGAGCACGTCGGCCAGGTGGGCGTCGAGGACGAAGAGCTTGGTGCCGGCGAGCACGAAGCCGCCCCTGGCCTCGCGCGCGGCCACGGTGACGCCGGCGGCGTCCCAGCGCGCGTTCGGCTCGGTGAGCGCGAGCGTCGCCCGCGCCTCGCCCGCGGCGATCTTCCCGAGCCACTCCTTCTTCTGCGCCGGCGAGCCCGCCTCGAGGATCGCCAGCCCGCCGAGCAGGACCGTCGAGAAGAACGGCCCCGGCATCACGCAGCGCCCCATCTCCTCCATCAGGACCGTGAGGTCCACGAAGCCGAGGCCGGCGCCGCCGAACTCCTCGGGGTAGACGAGCCCGAGCCAGCCCTGCTCGGCGAGCTTCGTCCAGAACTCGTCGGTCACGCCGGCGGGCTCCTCCATCCGCGCGCGGACGAACGCGGAGGGGCACTCGTTCTCCAAGAACTTCCGCGCCGTCGCGCGGAGCATCTCCTGCTCCTGGCTGAACCCGAAGTCCATGGCGGCTAGTCCTTTGGCAGGCCGAGCACGCGCTCGGCGATGATGTTCTTCTGGATCTCCGTCGTGCCGCCCTCGATCGAGTTGGCGCGCGAGCGGAGGAAGGAGTGCCCCCAGGCGCCGCCCTCGACGGCCCACTCGGAGCCGCGCCCGAGCTGGGCGTACGGCCCCTGGATCTCCATCGCGACCTCCTGGAGCCGCTGGTTCGTGTCCACCCAGGTGAGCTTCCCGGCGGAGGCCTCGGGCCCCGGCATCTCGCCGCGCAGCAGGCGCGTGAGCGCGCGGGCGCCCGTGTGCTTGAGGCACTCGGTCTCGATCCAGAGCTGCGCCAGCTTCTGCCGCGTCCGCGGGTCCGTGGTGACCGCCCGGCCCGTCTTCTCCACCCGGCGCGCCATCTCGATCAGGCCGTCGAGCGCGATGCGCAGGCGCGCCTGCAGCCCGAAGCCCAGGGTGAGGCGCTCGTACATGAGCGTGGTGAGCCCCACGCGCCAGCCGTTGTTGACCCCGCCGCCCGTCTGCGGCGTCCCGAGGACCTGCGCCTCGTGCACGCGCACGTTGTCGAAGAAGACCTCGTTGAACTCGGCGTCGCCGGTGATCTGCCGGAGCGGCTTGACCGTGATGCCGGGCAGCGTCATGTCGAGGAGGAAGTAGGTGATGCCCTTGTGCCGGGGCGCGGCCGGGTCGGTGCGGGCCAGCAGCATCATCCAGTCGGCGAACTGCGCGAACGAGGTCCACACCTTCTGACCGTTGAGCACCCAGTGCTCGCCGTCCTTCACCGCGCGCGTCTGGAGCGCGGCGAGGTCGGAGCCCGCGTTGGGCTCCGAGTAGCCCTGGCACCAGACCTCCTCGCAGGAGAGGATCTTCGCCGGGTAGCGCTTCTTCTGCGCCTCGGTCCCGTAGGCGATGATCGTCGGCCCGGCCATGCCGATGCCGAGCACGTTCAGGACGGGCGGCGCCTTGGCGAGCGCCATCTCCTCCTGGAGGACGATCTCCTCCATGAACGTCAGCCCGCGGCCACCGTACTCCTTGGGCCACGTGAGACCGAGGAAGCCCGCGTCGTAGAGCGTGCGCTGCCAGCGGCGCAGCAGGTCGTACGCCTCCACGCGGGGGATGTCCGAGCCGGCGACCGTCTGGCGGGTCCACTCCTCGGGGATGTTCGCCCGGAGCCAGGCGCGTACGCTCTCCCGGAACGCCTGCTGCTCCGGAGTCAGCGTGAGATCCATGTGTCCTCCCGGGATGAGGCTCGTCGCGCCGCGACTGAACGGTGGTTCATTCTAGGAGGGGCCCTCCCGGGAAGTCAAGGGCTATACTGCCGTTTCATGATCGCGGTCTCGCTCGAGCGCCTCCGCGCGCGCCTCGAGGCCCTCGCGGGCTTCGGCGGGCTCCCGGGCGGCGGCGTGACGCGCCCGTGCTGGTCGCCTCGGCACGAGGAGGCGCGCGGCTGGCTCCTGGGCGAGCTCCGGGCGGCCGGGCTCGAGGCCTGGGTGGACCCGGCGGGAAACGTCTTCGGCGCGACGGGCGTCGGGGCACTCGCCGCCGACCGCCCCGTCGTCCTCACGGGCTCGCACATCGACACGGTGCCCGAGGGCGGCATCCTCGACGGCGCGCTCGGGGTCGTCGCGGGGCTCGAGTGCCTCGAGACCGTCCGGCAGGCGGGGGCCGCCCACCGGCTGCCGCTCGCCGTCGCCGCCTGGAGCGACGAGGAGGGGCGCTACGGGAGCCTCTTCGGCTCGCGCGCGTTCACGGGCCGGCTCGACGTCGAGAGGATCCCGGAGATGGCCGCGGCGGACGGCGAGCGGCTGGTGGACGCGATGGCGCGCGCCGGCTTCGACGCGCGACGGGCGCCCGAGGCGCGGGCGCCGGCGGGCGCGGTGGCCGCGTACGTCGAGCTCCACATCGAGCAGGGGCCGCGCCTCGAGGAGGCCGGCCTGCCGATCGGCGTCGTGGACTCGATCGTGGGCGTGCGCCGCACGCGGGTGGTCTTCACCGGCCAGGCCGACCACGCCGGCACGACGCCGATGGACCGGCGCCGCGACGGCTTCCTCGCCGCCGCCGAGTACGCGCTCCGGGCCCGCGACCTCGTGGTCAGGCGGGGCGGGGGGCGCAGCGTGACGAACGTCGGCGTCGTCAGCGTCCACCCCGGCGTGAGCAACATCGTGCCGGCCCGCGGCGAGCTCGTGCACGAGATGCGGAGCCCCGACGCGGACGTGCTCGCGGGCCTCGCGCGGGAGTGCGAGGCGCTCGCCCGGCGCACGGCGCGGCGGCGCCGGGTCGCGGTCGAGGTGCGGCCGCTGTCGGCGACGGCGCCCGCCCTCTGCGCCGAGCGCGTGCAGCGGGCGGTCGAGGCGGCGTGCGTGACCGTCGGCCTGGCCTCCACGCGCCTCTACTCCGCCGCGGGCCACGACGCCCAGAACCTCGCCGCGATCGCCGACGCGGGGATGATCTTCATCCCGTCCAAGGGCGGCCGGAGCCACCGCGTGGACGAGATGAGCGACTGGGAGGCGATCGAGCGCGGCGCCAACGTCCTGCTCCACACGCTGCTCGCGCTCGCCGCCTAGCCTTCCCCTTGCGCGGCGCCGCGGCATCGGGTACGTTCGGCCTTTGTGAATCGACGGACAAGCGGCCGGCCCTGCGTGCGCTCGGCGCTCCTCCTCGGCGCCGCCGCGCTCGGCGGGTGCGCGTGGGACGGGCCCATGTCGACCGTGCGCGCGCGCTCGGACTTCGCGCGGGACATCCTGTACGTCTACGGCATCATCACGTGGGCCTCCGTCGCGATCGCGCTCGTGGTCTTCGCCGCGCTCGGCGTGGTCCTGCTGCGCTTCCGTGAGAAGCCGGGCGCCCCGCTCCCCGCGCAGACCCACGGCCACACGCTGCTCGAGATCGCCTGGACGGTCGCGCCCGCGCTCGTGCTGCTCGTCATCGCGATCCCCACGATCCAGGTGATCTTCCGCACGCAGGTGGCGCCCGCGGCGCAGGCGCTCGACGTGACGGTGCGCGGCCGGCAGTGGTGGTGGGAGTTCCGCTACCCCTCGCTCGGCGTCGTCACGGCCAACGAGCTGCACCTGCCGGCGGGGCGCCCGGTGGCCCTCACGCTCGAGGGCCCCGACGTGATCCACAGCTTCTGGGTGCCGCAGCTCGGCGGCAAGCGCGACGTGATCCCGGGCCGCGAGAACCGGCTGACGCTCGTCCCGGACAGGCCCGGCGAGTACTGGGGCCAGTGCGCCGAGTTCTGCGGCGCCTCGCACGCGAACATGGGCCTGCGCGTCTTCGTCGACACGCCCGAGGCGTTCGCGCGCTGGCTGGCGGCGCAGCGGGCGACGCCGGCCGAGCCCGCGGGGCTCGCGGCGGAGGGCAAGGCGCTCTACGCGCGGAGCGCCTGCGTCGGCTGCCACACGATCCGCGGCGTCTCCGCCGGCGTCCTCGGGCCCGACCTCACGACGTTCGGCAGCCGCACCACGCTCGGGGCGGGCCTGCTCCCCAACACGATCGAGAACGTCACCGCGTGGATCCACGACCCGGGCGCGATCAAGCCCGGCGTGAAGATGCCGCCGCTCGGCCTGACCGAGCCGCAGGCCCGGGCGATCGCCACCTACCTGACGGGGCTCAGGTGAGCGACGCACACCGCGGGGAGGACCGCGCGAGAGACATGGGCCACGCGGGGGGCATGCGGGGCCATGCCAGCGCCCAGAGTGGCGACGTGGGGGGTATGGGGGGCCATCTCGGGGCCCCCCATGTCGGATGGCGCTCCTGGGTCACCACCGTCGACCACAAGCGGATCGGCATCCTCTACGGCGTGTCCGCCTTCGTCTTCCTGCTGGTCGGCGGGATCGAGGCGCTCCTGATCCGGCTGCAGCTCGCCGGCCCCGGCCAGGCCGTCGTGAGCGCGCAGGGGTTCAACGCGCTGTTCACGATGCACGGCACGACGATGGTGTTCCTCGCGGTCATGCCGGCCAACGCCGCGTTCTTCAACTACATCGTCCCGCTCATGATCGGCGCGCGCGACGTCGCGTTCCCGCGGCTCAACGCGCTGAGCTACTGGATCTTCTTCTTCGGCGCGCTGTTCCTCAACGCGAGCTTCCTGGTCGGCGCGCCGCCCGACGCGGGCTGGTTCGGCTACGCGAACCTGACCTCGAAGCAGTTCTCGCCGGGGATGAACGTCGACTTCTGGCTGCTGAGCCTCCTCGTGCTCGGCGTGTCGTCGATGATCGCCGCCGTGAACTTCATCGTGACGATCCTCGGGATGCGCGCTCCGGGCATGACGCTCATGCGGATGCCGGTGTTCGTCTGGATGACGCTCGTCGTCCAGTTCCTGATCGTGCTCGCCTTCCCGCCGGTCACCGTCGGGCTGATCTTCCTGATGTTCGACCGGTTCTTCGGCACCCACTTCTACGACGTCGCGGCGGGCGGCGACCTCCACCTCTGGCAGCACCTGTTCTGGATCTTCGGCCACCCCGAGGTCTACATCCTGATCCTGCCGGCCTTCGGGATCGTCTCGGAGGTCCTGCCGACGTTCGCGCGCAAGCCGCTGTTCGGCGCGCCCGTCGTCATCTACTCCGGCGTGCTCATCGGGTTCTTCGGCTTCGGCGTCTGGAGCCATCACATGTTCGCCGCGGGCATGGGGCCCGTCGCCGACGCCGCGTTCTCGATCGCCACGATGCTCATCGCGATCCCGACGGGCATCAAGATCTTCAACTGGCTGGCGACGCTCTGGGGCGGCGCGCTCCGCATGACGACGGCGATGCACTTCGCCATCGGCCTCGTCGGGCTCTTCACGATCGGCGGCCTCTCGGGCATCATGCACGCCTCGCCCCCGGTGGACCTGCAGCAGACCGACACGTACTTCGTCGTCGCGCACTTCCACTACGTGCTGATCGGCGGGAGCCTCTTCGGCATCTTCGCGGGCGTCTACTACTGGTGGCCGAAGATGACCGGCCGGTTCCTCGACGAACGGCTCGGCAAGCTCGGCTTCTGGCTGCTGTTCGTCGCCTTCAACGCCGCGTTCTTCCCGCAGCACTACCTCGGCGCGATCGGCATGCCCCGCCGCATCTACACGTACGCGGCCGGCACGGGCTGGGCGTTCTGGAACCTCGTCTCGACCGTCGGCGCGTTCGGGATCGCCGTCGGCGTGCTCGTCTTCGCGGTCAACGCCTGGCGCAGCCTGCGCGCGGGCGCGCCGGCGCCGGCGGACCCCTGGGACGGCCGGACGCTCGAGTGGCGGACGTCGTCGCCGCCGCCCGTGCACGACTTCGACGAGATCCCGGCCGTCTCCGGCCGCGACACGTTCTGGCGCGAGAAGTACGGCCCGCGCCGCGGGGCGCCGCCGGCGCCCGCGCACGACCACGTCCACCTGCCGGCGCCGAGCCACTGGCCCGTCGTGATCGGCCTCGGCATCGCGCTCCTGGCGGTCGGCGCGCTGACCCACCTGGCGGTCGTCGCGCTCGGCGCGCTCGTCGCGGTGGTCGGCGTCTTCCGCTTCGCGCTCGAGCACCACCGGACCCCCGCGCACGCGCAGCAGATCGGCAGCCTCGGCGTGGACCACCGCAAGGTCGCCATGTGGGTGTTCCTCGGCTCGGAGTGCTTCCTGTTCGGCACGCTGATCGCGACGTACCTCGCGTACCGGGGCCGGAGCGTCGTGGGCCCGTACCCGCACGAGATCCTGAACATCCCGGTCACGACCCTCTCGACCTTCGACCTCCTGATGTCGAGCCTGCTGATGGTGCTCGCGCTGGCGGCCGTCCAGCGGGGCGACCAGCGCCAGGCGCGGCTCTGGCTCTTCGGCACCGCGCTCTTCGGGCTGATCTTCCTGGGCTTCCAGGCGTTCGAGTTCACGACGTTCGTGCACGAGGGCCTCACGCTCCAGCAGAACCTCTTCGGCTCGACGTTCTTCGTGCTCACGGGCTTCCACGGCGGCCACGTCACGGTCGGCGTGATCTGGCTCCTGTCGCTGTGGGTCCTGGCGCTGCGCGGGAGGCTCGCCCCCGTCGACGCGATCAAGGTCGAGGTCGCGGGGCTCTACTGGCACTTCGTGGACGTCGTCTGGATCGCGATCTTCACGCTCCTCTACCTGATCCCGTGAGGAGCCCGGACACGCGATGAGCGACCCGCACGCGCACGGCGAGCACGCGACGATCGGCACGTACGTCAAGGTGGCGGTCATCCTCACGGTCGTCACCGCGCTCGAGTTCTCGGTCATCTACATCCGGGCGCTCACGCCGATCCTCGTCCCCCTCCTGCTCGTCCTCTCGGCGGGCAAGTTCGCCCTGGTCGTCCTGTTCTTCATGCACCTCCGGTACGACACGCGCGCGCTGTCGGCGCTGTTCGTGGGCCCGCTCGTGCTCGCGACGGGCATCGTGATCGCGCTGATGACGCTGGGCGGGGCGTTCCTGCTCTTCGGGCGATGAGCGAATTCTCCTGGACCGGCGGCGAGGTCCACGCCGACGTGCTCGTCGGCACCGGAGCCCTCGCGCTCGCCTGGGCGCTCGCCTGGGCGCGCGGCCCGCGCCGGCGCGCCGCCGAGCCGGCGTGCTTCTTCGGCGGGCTCGCCGTGCTGCTGCTCACGCTGAACGGCCCGCTGCACGACCTGAGCGACTACTACCTGTTCAGCGCGCACATGGTGCAGCACCTGCTCCTGACGCTGCTCGTCCCGCCGCTCCTGCTCGCCGGCACGCCGGGCGCGATGCTCGACGCGCTGCTGGCGCGGCTCGGCCGGGCCGGCCGCGCGGCGGCGCGGATCGCGACGCGGCCGGTGCCCGCGCTCGCGCTCTACACGGTGGCGCTGGTCGGCTGGCACCTGCCCGGCCCGTACAACGCGGCGCTCGAGACGCACGCGTGGCACATCGTCGAGCACCTGACGCTGCTCGCCACCGCGGTCCTCGCGTGGTGGCCGGTCCTCTCGACCTCGACGCTGGCCCCGCGGCTCCACCCGGGCGCCCAGATCCTCTACCTGTTCGCCTTCGGGATTCCCATGACGGCCGTCGCTGCGATGATCACCGGCGCCGAGGACGTCCTCTACCCCTTCTACGCGGCGGCCCCGCGCCTGTTCGCGCTCTCGCCGCTCGAGGACCAGCGCCTGGGCGGGCTGATCATGTGGGTCCCCGCCGGGCTGATCCCGCTGGTGGCGTTCTCGGTGGTCTTCTTCCGCTGGGCCGCCGCCGAGGCCGACGAGGAAGCATCGCCGCTCGGCCCACCCCTGCTATGATGGGCCATTCATGAACATCTGCGTCGTCGGGACCGGCTACGTCGGGCTCGTGACGGGCGCGGTCTTCGCGGACCTCGGCAACGAGGTGATCTGCGTGGACAACGTGGAGGACAAGATCGACGCCCTCCGCCAGGGGCGCATGCCGATCTACGAGCCCGGGCTCGAGGAGATGGTCGCGCGCAACGTCGCCGACGGCCGCCTCAGCTTCACCACCGACCTCGACGCCGCCGTCCGCCACTCGGTCATCGTGTTCATCACGGTCGGCACGCCGCCCAAGGCGGGCGGGCAGACCGACCTCTCCGCCGTCGAGGCGGTCGCCCGGCAGATCGGCCGCGCGATGGAGCGCTACACGGTCGTCGTCACCAAGTCCACCGTGCCCGTGGGCACGGGCGAGTTCGTCCGCGAGGTCATCGAGAAGCACCGGGTGACCCGCGTGCCCTTCGACGTCGTCGCCAACCCCGAGTTCCTCCGCGAGGGCTCGGCGATCGAGGACACGCTGCGCCCCGACCGTATCGTCATCGGCGCGCCGACCCAGCAGGTCGCGATGACGCTCCTCGAGCTGTACGCCCCGCTCGAGCGGCCGATGATCATCACCGACGTGCCGTCGGCAGAGATGATCAAGTACGCGTCCAACGCCTTCCTGGCGACGAAGATCTCGTTCACCAACTCGATCGCGAACATCTGCGAGCTCGCCGGCGCCGACGTGACCCAGGTGATGAAGGGCATGGGCCTCGACGCGCGGATCGGCCCCGCGTTCCTGCAGGCCGGCCTGGGCTACGGCGGGAGCTGCTTCCCGAAGGACACCGAGTCGCTCGTCCACACCGCCGGCGCGCTCGGCTACGACTTCGCCCTCCTCCGGGCGGTCGTCGAGACCAACGCCGAGCGCGCGCCGCACTTCGTCCGCGCGATCGAGAAGGCGCTGGCGCCACTCGACGACAAGCGCATCGCCGTCCTCGGGCTCGCCTTCAAGCCCAACACCGACGACATGCGCGACGCGAAGTCGATCGAGGTCGTCCGGCGGCTGCTCGAGCTCGGCGCGAGCGTGCGCGCCTACGACCCGGTCGCGAGCGTGAACGCGCGGACGGTGCTGCCGGCGGCGGTCGTCTACTGCGACTCGCCGTACGACGCGGCCGCGGAGGCCGACGCCGTCGCCCTCGTCACCGAGTGGAACGAGTTCAAGTTCCTCAACCTCGAGCGGCTGCGCGCCGCGATGCGGCGTCCCATCGTCTTCGACGGGCGGAACCTCTGGGAGCCCGAGCGGATGCGCCGCCTCGGCTTCGAGTACCACTCGATCGGCCGCAAGCCCGTCCTGCCCGCCTGAGCCGCCCGCGATGCGGGTCCTCGTGACCGGCGGCGCGGGGTTCATCGGCTCCCACCTCTGCGAGTTCCTCCTCGGCCGCGGCGCCGAGGTCATCTGCATGGACAACTTCATCACGGGCTCCGTGGACAACCTCGCCACGGTCGGTGACCGCCCCGGCTTTCGCCTGGTGCGCCACGACGTGACCGAGTACATCGACGTGAAGGGCCCGCTCGACTGGGTCCTCCACCTGGCGAGCCCGGCGTCGCCGCGCGACTACCTCGAGCTGCCGATCCAGACGCTGAAGGTCGGCGCCCTCGGCACGCACAACGCGCTCGGCCTCGCCAAGGCCAAGCAGGCGCGCTTCCTGCTCGCGTCCACGTCCGAGGTGTACGGCGACCCGCTCGTCCACCCGCAGCGCGAGGACTACTGGGGCAACGTGAACCCGGTCGGGCCGCGGGGCGTCTACGACGAGGCCAAGCGCTTCGCCGAGGCGATGACGATGGCGTACCACCGCACCCACCGGGTGGACACGCGGATCGTCCGCATCTTCAACAGCTTCGGCCCGCGGATGCGGCTCGACGACGGGCGCGCGATCCCCGCGTTCATGACCCAGGCGATCCGCGGCGCGCCGCTGACCGTCTTCGGCGACGGCTCGCAGACGCGCTCGCTCCAGTACATCTCCGACCTGATCGACGGCGTCTGGCGGCTCATGCTGTCGAGCGTCAGCGAGCCGATCAACATCGGCAACCCGCAGGAGATGACGGTGCTCGAGCTGGCCAAGCGGATCATCCTGCTCGCGGGCTCGCGCAGCGAGATCGTGTTCCATCCGCTGCCCGAGGACGACCCGAAGGTCCGCCAGCCGGACATCGGCCGGGCCCGGACGCTGCTCGGCTGGGAGCCGCGCGTGGACGTCGACGAGGGGCTGCGGCTGACGCTCGACTGGTTCCGCGCGAGGCTCCGCGCGTGAGGGTCCTCGTCACGGGCGGCGCCGGGTTCGTGGGCTCCCACGCCGTGGACCGCCTGGTCGCCGACGGCCACGAGGTCCACGTGCTCGACAACCTGAGCACCGGCCGGCGCGGGCACGTCAACGCGCGCGCGCGCCTCCACGTCCGCGACATCCGCAGCCCGCGCCTCGGCGAGACGCTTGCGGCGGCGCGGCCGGAGGCCGTGGTGCACCTCGCCGCCCAGGCGTCGGTCGCGCGCTCGGTCGCCGATCCGGTCCACGACGCGAGCGTGAACGTGCTCGGGACGATCGCGCTGCTCGAAGCCTGCCGGCGGACGGGCGTGCGCCGCGTGGTCTACACCTCGACCGGCGGCGCGGCGTACGGCGACACCGACGTGCTGCCCACGCCCGAGGACCACCCGCTCCGGCCCGCGTCGCCCTACGGCGCCTCGAAGGTCTCCGCCGAGCGCTGGCTCGCGTGCTGGACGGACCTCACGGGCGGACGGGCGCTCGCGCTCCGCCTCGCGAACGTGTACGGCCCCCGCCAGGATCCCGCGGGCGAGGCCGGGGTGGTCGCGATCTTCGCGTCGCGGCTGCTCGCGGGCGTGCCGTGCGTCGTGAACGGCGACGGCGAGCAGACCCGAGACTACGTGTACGTCGAGGACGTGGCGGATGCGCTCGCGCGCGCGCTGGCGTACCCTGAGCTCGGCGGCGCGGTCAACGTCGCGACGGGCGTCGCGACCTCGGTGAACGACCTGTACCGGCGGCTCGCCGCCCTCGCCGGGGTCGCGCGTGTGCCCGAGCACGGGCCGCCGCGGCCCGGCGAGCAGCGCCGGAGCGTGCTCGACCCCGCGCGCGCCAAGGCCCGGCTCGGGTGGACGCCGGCGACGCCGCTCGACGCGGGGCTCGCGACGACGCTCGCGTGGTTCCGCAAGGAGGTGGGACGATGATCGACGACGAGCTCAAGGCCATCCTGGTCTGCCCGGCGTGCAAGGGCGACCTCGTGTTCGAGGAGACGCGCATCATCTGCCGGGCGTGCCGCAAGGCGTACCCGATCCGCGAGGGCATCCCGGTGATGCTGATCAACGAAGCCGAGCCCTGGGCGCCGGGCAGGGAGTGACCGCGGAGCGGCCCGTCCAGGCGGTGATCCTGGCGGGCGGCCAGGGCACGCGCTTGAGGCCGCTCACGCACGCCCGCGCCAAGCCGGTCGTCCCGCTCCTGAATCGCCCGTTCCTGGCGCACCAGCTCGCGCTGCTGCGGGCCCACGGCATCGCCGACGTGATCCTCGCGTGCTCGTACCGGGTGGACGACGTGCGGCGCGCGCTCGGCGACGCCGAGCACCTCGGCGTCTCGCTGCGGTACGTCGTCGAGGAGGAGCCGCTCGGGACGGGCGGCGGCGTGCGGAACGCGGCGGACCTGGCCGCCGGGACGATCTTCGTCCTGAACGGCGACATCCTCACCGACGTGGACCTGTCCGCGATGGTCCGCTTTCACGAGGCGCACGGCGCGCGGGCGACGATCTTCATCACGCGCGTCGCCGACCCGCGCCAGTACGGGCTCGTCGAGCTGGACGCGGACGGGCGCGTGCGCCGCTTCCGCGAGAAGCCGCCGGCCGACGAGCCGCTCACGACGGACACGGTGAACGCCGGCGCCTACCTCCTGGACGCCGCCCTGCTCGGGCGGATCCCCGCCGGCCGCGTCGTGTCCATCGAGCGCGAGTTCTTCCCCGAGCTCATCGCCGACGGCATCCCCTGCTTCGGCTGGCCCGCGCCCGCGTACTGGCGCGACATCGGGAGCCCCGCGGCGTACCGCGAGGCGCAGCTCGACCTCCTCGAGGGCCGCGCGCGCATGCTGCTGCCCCCGCCCGGCGCCCTGCGCGACGGCAGCTGGTTCGGCGACGGCGCCGTGGCCGCCGCCGACGCGCGCATCGTCGCCCCGACCGCGCTCGGCGAGCGCGTGCACGTCGCTGCGCGCGCCCGCGTGGGCCCCGGCGCGGTGGTCGGCCCGGAGTCGCGGATCGGCCCCGGCGCGGTCGTCGAGGGCGCGGTGCTCTGGGAGCGGGTCGAGGTGGGCGAGGACGCCCTGCTCCAGGGGTGCGTGGTCGGCGCGGACGTCAGGATCGGCGCGCGCGCCCGCGTGGGGCCCGACGTCGTGCTCGAGTCCGGCGCGGTCATCCCCGAGCGCACCACGCTCGGTGGCCGTGCGAGCTGAGGCCGGCCGCCGGCCGAGGCGAGCGGTGAGATGCCCGGAGCCGTGCGAGCTGAGGCCGGCCGGGGCCACAGGCGCGCGACGCGGCGTGATAAACTGAAGCGATGAGGTTGTCCCGCATCCGCAACTTCTCGATCGTGGCCCACATCGATCACGGCAAGTCGACGCTGGCGGACCGGCTCCTGGCCCTGACCGGAACGATGGACGCCAAGAAGGCCGTCGACCAGGTGCTCGACTCGATGGACCTCGAGCGCGAGCGGGGCATCACGATCAAGGCGCACACGGTCCGCCTGCTCTATCGCGCCCGCGACGGCCAGGAGTACACGCTGAACCTCATCGACACGCCCGGCCACGTGGACTTCTCCTACGAGGTCTCGCGCGCGCTCGCGGCCTGCGAGGGCGCGCTCCTCATCATCGACGCGGCCCAGGGGATCGAGGCGCAGACGCTCGCGAACTTCTACCTGGCGAGCGACGCGAACCTCACGATCATTCCGGTGATCAACAAGATCGACCTGCCGGCGGCCGACGTCGAGGGCACGCGGGCGCAGATCACCGAGACGCTCGACCTCGACGGCGACGAGGCGCTCGCGATGTCCGCGAAGCACGGCACCGGGGTGCCGGAGGTGCTCGAGGCGATCGTCCAGCGCATCCCGCCGCCCCAGGGCGACCCGGACGCGCCCCTCAAGGCGCTGGTCTTCGACTCCTTCTACGACTCCTACCAGGGCGTCGTGGTCCACGTGCGCCTCCAGGACGGCCGCGTCCGCCCGGGCACGCGCATCCTCCTGATGTCGAACGGCCGGACCTACGACGTCCAGCAGGTCGGCGTGTTCAGCCCGGACATGCGCCCCGTCGAGGAGCTCTCCGCCGGCCAGGTCGGTTACATCACCGCCGCGATGAAGCGCGTCGCCGACGCGAAGGTCGGCGAGACGATCACGGAAGCGGCGCGGCCGACCACGGCGCCGTTCCCGGGCTATCGGGACGCCAAGCCGATGGTCTTCGCCGGGCTCTACCCGATCGAGGACACGGAGTACGAAGCGCTGCGCGACGCCCTCGAAAAGCTCCGCCTCAACGATCCCGCCTTCACGTTCGAGCCCGAGACGTCCCTCGCGCTCGGCTACGGCTTCCGCTGCGGCTTCCTCGGCATGCTCCACATGGAGATCGTCCAGGAGCGCCTGGAGCGCGAGTTCGACCTGTCGCTGATCGTCACCGCGCCGAGCGTGCAGTACCGGATCCTGACGACGAAGGGCGAGGTGCTCGACATCGACAACCCGTCCAAGCTCCCCACGCCCGACAAGATCGAGCAGATGGAGGAGCCGTACGTCCGCTCCTCCGTCTTCGTGCCCACCGAGTTCATGACCGCGATCTACAAGCTCGCGCAGGAGAAGCGCGGCGAGCACAAATCGCTCGAGTACCACGGCAAGCGGGTGCACATCCGCTTCGACTTCCCGCTAGCCGAGATCGTCGTGGACTTCTACGACAAGCTCAAGTCGATCTCGAAGGGCTACGCCTCGTTCGACTACGAGTTCGCCGACTTCCGGCCCTCGGACCTCGTCAAGCTCGACATCCTGCTCAACGGCGACCCGGTGGACGCGCTCTCGGTCATCGTCCACCGCGACAAGGCGTACGAGAAGGGCAAGGCGCTCGCCGAGAAGCTGCGCGCCGTGATCCCGCGGCAGCTCTTCGAGGTCGCGATCCAGGCGGCCATCGGCAGCCGGGTCATCGCGCGCGAGACCGTGAAGGCGATGGGCAAGAACGTGACCGCGAAGTGCTATGGTGGCGACATCACCCGCAAGCGCAAGCTCCTCGAGCGCCAGAAGGAAGGGAAGAAGCGGATGAAGCAGGTCGGTCGTGTCGAGGTCCCGCAGGAGGCGTTCCTGTCGGTGCTGAAGAGCTGAGCATGGACGACCGCGAGGTCGAGGCGCGCGTCGCGGGCTCCCCGGAGGCGCGGAGCCTGCCGGCGGAGGCGGCCCAGGCCCGGCGCCGCAAGAAGTCCGTCACCCGCGAGTACGTCGAGGCCATCGTCATCGCCATCCTGCTGGCGCTCGTCATCCGCACCCTCGTCGTCCAGGCGTTCACGATCCCGTCGGGCTCGATGATGGACACGCTCCTCGTCGGCGACTACATCCTCGTGAACAAGTTCCTCTACGGGCCCGAGATCCCGTTCACGGACGTCCACCTGCCGGGCCTCCGGGCCCCGCACCGGGGCGATATCATCGTCTTCAAGTATCCCCAGGACGAGCGGCGCGACTTCATCAAGCGCATCATCGGCACGCCCGGCGACCAGATCCTGATCCGCGGGCACCAGGTGTTCGTGAACGGCGCGCCGGTGACGGAGCCATACACGAAGGCCTCGGACTCGGGGACGACGCGCTTCGGCCCCGACACGTACTGCGGCTACGCGTACGGCTGCGAGCCGACGACCGTGCCACTGGACTCGTACTTCGTGATGGGCGACAACCGCGACAACTCGCAGGACAGCCGCTACTGGGGCTTCGTCAAGCGCGAGAAGATCAAGGGCAAGGCGTTCCTCATCTACTGGTCGTGGGACAGCGACCGGCACTGGCTCCGCTGGTGGCGATTGGTCAACTACATCCCGTAGCGCTCGCCGGCGTCGAGCCGGGCGACGCCTCCCTCGGGTTCTACGTCCACGTCCCTTTCTGTGCGCAGCGCTGCGGCTACTGCAGCTTCAACACGGCGGCGCTCGAGGCCGGCGCGATGGCACGGTACCTCGCGGCGCTCCCCCGCGAGCTCGACCTCCTCGGCGATCTCCCCTGGGCCCGGCGCGTGCGGATCGCGACGGTCTTCTTCGGGGGCGGCACCCCCTCGCTGCTCGCCCCCGACGAGCTGGCCGCGGTCCTGGACCGGCTCCGGGCCCGCTTCGCCGTCGCGCCGGACGCGGAGGTGACGGTCGAGTGCAACCCGGAGAGCGTCGCGCGCGCCAAGCTCGAGGGCTACCGTGCCGCGGGCGTCAACCGGCTGAGCCTCGGCGTGCAGGCGCTCGACGACGCCCTCCTGCCCCGGCTGGGCCGCCTGCACGACGCGCGCGGCGCGCGCGCCGCGTTCGCGTCCGCCCGCGAGGCGGGCTTCGGCAACGTGAGCGTGGACCTCATGTACGGCCTGCCCGGGCTCGACGCGGACGGCTTCGCGCGCGCGGTCGAGGCGGTGCTCGGCTGGGCGCCCGCGCACCTCTCCGCCTACGCGCTCACCCTCGACGCCGGCAGCCGCTGGGCCGCGGCGGGCGTCGCGGGCCTCCCGCCGGAGGAGGCGGTGGTCGAGCAGTACTGGCGGCTCGCGCGTGCCGCCGCGGCGCGCGGCTTCGAGCACTACGAGATCTCCAACTACGCGCGGCCGGGCTTCCGCGCCCGCCACAACCTGATCTACTGGCGCGCGGCCGAGTACCTCGCGGCGGGGCCGGGCGCGTGCGGCTTCGTGGGCGGCGTCCGCTACGCGAACGTCCGGGCGACACCGCGCTGGTGCGAGACGCTCGAGCAGGGGACGCTGCCGGTGGACGCGTCGGAGACCCTCACGCCGCGCCAGCGCCTCGCCGAGCGCCTGATCCTCGGGCTCCGCACCGCCGACGGCGTGCCGCACGCGTGGCTCGACGAGCGCCTCGCCGGCGACACGCCGCTGCGGCGCCGCGTCGACGCGTGGCGCGCGCGGGGCCTTCTCGGCGAGACGGGGAGCGGCGTCCGGCTCAGCGAGGAGGGGTTCCTGCTCTCCGACGCGCTCTTCGTCGAATTGCTATAATCCGGGGCGGATGGATGCCCGTCATCGCGATGTCCTGATCGCGGTCATCCGCGAGTACATCGACTCGGCCGAGCCGGTCGGTTCCCGCGTGCTCTGCAAGCGGCACTTCCCGAGCCTGTCCCCGGCGACGATCCGCAACGCGATGGCCGACCTCGAGGACATGGGCTACCTCGTGCAGCCGCACACGAGCGCGGGCCGGGTGCCGACCGACACGGCGTACCGGTTCTACGTGAGCTCGTTCCCGCCCGCGCGACCGTCGAAGACCGCGGTGGCGCGCGAGACGCTGCCGACCCGCCGCTCGGGCCTCGAGGGCTTCATGGAGCGCACGTCGTCGCACCTCTCGACCGTGACGAAGCTCACGGGCCTGCTGCTCGCGCCGCCGCTCCAGCAGACGACGCTGGCGCGCGTGGACCTGATGCCGCTCGAGGAGGATCGGGCGCTCGCGGTCATCGTGACCGACACCGGGTGGGTGACGGCGCGCGCGGTGACGCTCGAGCCGCCGCTCTCCGCCGACGAGGTCCGCGCGATCGGCCGGGAGCTCACGCGGTGCTTCGCCGGGCGCAGCATCCAGGAGGTCGTGGAGATGGAGGCGGCGCCGAGCGACCCGCTCGACGCGCTGCACACGCGCGCGCGCGCGGTCACCGAGCAGATCGTCTCGCTCCTCCGTGGGCGGACGCTCTACGTCAGCGGCGCGATCAACATGCTCGACCACCCCGAGTTCTGGGACATCGAGGCCACGCGCGAGCTGCTCCGGACGTTCGAGCAGAAGGAGCGGCTCGCCGACCTCATGACCTCGCTGGCGGCCGACGAGGAGCTGCGCGTGACGATCGGCGGGGAGAACCCGTACGCCGAGATGCGCGAGTGCACGCTGATCACGTCGACCTACCTCTACCGCGACCAGGTCATCGGCATCCTCGGCGTGGTCGGCCCGCGGCGCCTGCCCTACCCCGAGGTGATCTCGGTCGTCAACGAGACCGCGCGGCACGTGACGGAAGCCCTCTCGCGCGTGCGCCAGGACCTCTACCTGCCCTCGTAGCGGGCCCCGCGCCCGGTCGAGGCGCCCCCGCCGCACCGGCTCCGCCCGCGGCGAAGGGCATCGCGATGCCGGCATTGCTATACTTCCCGGGTATGGACGACATGCCGCTGACCGACGACCGGCCCTCCGAGGAGACCCCGGAGGCGCCGCGCTCCGACGTGGACGAGCTCCGCCGCCAGCTCGACGAGAAGCAGGACCGCCTGCTCCGGGCGCTGGCCGAGACCGAGAACGTGCGGCGGCGCGCGCAGCGCGACCGCGAGGACTACGTCCGGTACGCCAACGAGGCGCTGCTGCGCGACCTGATCCCCGTGCTCGACAACCTCGACCGCGCGCTGGCGGCCGTGCGGGCCGCAGGCCGCTCGACGGCCGAGGCGGGCGCGGCCTCCCTGCTCGAGGGCGTCGAGCTGATCCAGCGCGAGCTGCTCAAGGTTCTCGAGCGCGCGGGCGTCACCCGCTACTCGGCGGTCGGCCAGCCCTTCGACCCCACCCGCCACGAGGCGGTCGCCCGCGTCCCGAGCCCCGACGCCGCGCCCGACACGGTCGTCGCCGAGCAGCTGCCCGGCTACCTGCTGCACGGCCGCGTCGTGCGCCCGGCGCTCGTCGCCGTCGCGGCCGCGCCGGACGAGGGCGGCGCCTAAGTGGCGCGCGACTACTACGGGGTCCTCGGCGTCTCACGCGAGGCGACCGACGCCGAGATCAAGAAGGCCTACCGCCAGCTCGCGATGCAGTCCCACCCCGACCGGAACCCGGGCGACAAGGACGCGGAAGAACGCTTCAAGGAGGCCAACGAGGCGTACGCCGTGCTCTCGGACCCGGACCGGCGCGCCCACTTCGACCGCTTCGGCACCGCGGGGCCCGGCGCCGGCCCCGGGTTCGGCGACGCGGGCTTCGGCTCCCTCTTCGAGGACATCTTCGAGAACTTCTTCTCGGGCGCCCCGCGCGGGCGGCGCTCGCGCGCCGTGCAGGGCGAGGACCTCCAGTACGAGCTGAAGCTCGCGCTCGAGGAGGCCGCGGCCGGCATCGACACGAAGATCCAGATCCCCCGCCTCGAGGCGTGCGAGGCCTGCGGCGGCGGCGGCGTCGAGGCGGGCAGCCGCCTCGAGACGTGCGGGCTCTGCCACGGCCGCGGGGAGGTCCGCCGCAGCCACGGCTTCCTCACCGTCGCGCAGCCGTGCCCCAAGTGCCAGGGCTCGGGTCAGCTGAACACGCACCCGTGCGCGCAGTGCCGCGGCGAGGGGCGGCGGCGCGCCGAGCGCCTGCTCGCGGTCAAGATCCCCCCCGGCGTCGAGGACGGGATGCAGCTCCGGCTCAGCGGCGAGGGCTCGGGCGGCCTGCGCGGCGGGCCGCCGGGCGACCTCTACGTGCTGCTGCGGATCCGCGAGCACGACCTGTTCGTGCGCGACGGCGCGGACCTTCACTGCGACGTGCCGGTGTCCTTCCCGCAGCTCGCGCTCGGCGCCGAGCTCGTGGTGCCCGTGCTCAACGGCACGACGACGCTCAGGATCCCGGCCGGCAGCCAGCCGCACGCGATCCTGCGCCTCCGCGGCAAGGGCATGCCGCGCCTGCGCCAGCGGGGGCACGGCGACGCCTGCTACCGGCTCGTCCTCGAGGTGCCGCACACGCTCAACGAGCCGCAGCGCGAGGCGCTCGCGGCCTTCGAGAGCGCGGGCCGGAGCGCGCGCGGTCCCCTGACGGCGGCGTTCCTCGAGCGCATGAAGAAGCTGCTCGGCTGACGTCAATGTCGTCCTCCCGCTACTGGGAGCTCAGCCTCGCCGTGAGCCCCGACGTGTCCGAGGGGCTCACCAACTTCGTCTGGGAGCTCGGCGCCCTCGGCGTCGTCGAGGAGGAGGAGCCGGGCAAGCCGCCCCGGCTCCGCGCGTTCTTCTCCAAGACCGAGTTCGCCGCCGCGCTCGAGGAGCGCGTGCGCGTCTACCTCGACGGCCTGCGCGCGCTCGGCTTCGAGCCGCCGGGCGAGCCGAGCGTCGTCGCCCTCGCGGACGAGGACTGGGCCGACGCCTGGCGCGCCCACTTCCGGCCCGTGGCCGTCGGCCGCTCCCTCCTGGTGGCGCCGCCGTGGGAGCGGCCGCCGCGCACGGGGCGCCTGGTGATCACGATCGAGCCGGGCCGCGCGTTCGGGACGGGACAGCACGGCAGCACCGTCGGCTGCCTCCTCCGGCTGGAGGCACTGCTCGCGGACGGCGCGCCGGCGCAGGCGATCGACCTCGGCACGGGCTCGGGCATCCTCGCGATCACCGCGGCCCGGCTCGGCGTCGGCGCGGTGCTCGCGGTGGACGAGGACCCCGACGCCGTCGCCTCGGCGATCGCCAACGCCGCGCGCAACGGCGTCTGCGACCGCGTGCGCTGCGTGCTCGCCCCGGCGTCGAGCCTCGACGCGCCCGCCGCGCCGCTCGTCGTCGCGAACCTCCTGGCCGCCGCGCACCTGCGCCTGGCCGCCCGCTACGGCCGGTGGGTGACGGACGGCGGCACCCTGATCCTGGGCGGCATCCTCGACGCGGAGGCGCCGGCCGTGGCCCAGGCGCTCGGCGCGCACGGGTTCGCCGAGCGTGCCCGGGCATCCGTCGAGGGCTGGACGAGCCTCGAGCTCCGGCGGGGGCCGCGTGCGCCGCTTCACGATCACGCCTGAGCGGATCGCGGACGGGCGCGTCACCTTCGACCGTGAAGAGTCGCGCCACCTCGTCCGCGTGCTGCGCCTCGGCCCGGGCGACACCGTCGTCGCCACCGACGGCGCAGGCGCCGCCTTCACGGTGCGCCTCGAGACGGTCGGCGAGCTGGCGACCGGCACCGTGCTCGGCGCCGCCGCGAGCGCCGCCGAGTCGCCGCTCCGGATCACGCTGGCGCAGTCCGTGGCGAAGGGCGACAGGATGGAGCAGATCGTGCGCGCCGCGACCGAGCTCGGCGTGGCGCGCGTGGCGCCGCTGCTCACCGAGCGCACGGTCGTGCGGCTCGAGCCCGCGCGCTGGCGCGAGCGGGCGCGCCGCTGGCAGCGCGTCGCGCGCGAGGCGGCCAAGCAGTGCGGGCGCGCCGTCGTCCCGCCGGTCGAGGCGCCGCGGCCGCTCGCCGACTTCCTCGGGCGCGACGAGCCGGCGGAGCTCCGCCTCTGCCTCTGGGAGGCCGCGGCGCGGGCCGGCGGGCAGGGCGGGCGCCAGACCCGCTCGCTCGGAGCGAACCTCGCCGCGGGCCTGCCCCCCGCCCTCCCTGCCGGGGCGCGCGCGACCGTGCTGGTGGGACCGGAGGGCGGCCTGAGCGGCGCCGAGGTCGAGGCGGCCCGGGCGAGCGGCTTCACGGTCGTCGGCCTCGGGCCGCGAGTCCTCCGCACGGAGACCGCCGGGCCCGCCGTCATCGCGATCCTCCAGGCGCGGTTCGGCGACCTCGCGTGAGCGCCGCGGGCTTCGAGCGCTTCGACGTCGCGGCCGACGTCGGCGTCCGCGCGTGGGGCCGGACGCGCGCGGAGGCGTTCGCGCAAGCCGCGCTCGGCGTCCTGGCGCTCGCCGTGGCCCCCGACGCGGTCGAGGCGCGCGAGCGCCGCGAGGTGCGCGCACAGGGCGACTCGCCCGAGGCGCTGCTCGTCCACTGGGTCAACGAGTGCCTCTACGTGCACGAGATCGAGGGCTTCGCCGTGCGGCGGGTCGAGGTGCTCGCCTGCGACGACGCGCTCGTCCACGGGGTCCTCGAGGGGGAGGAAATCGATCCACGGCGCCACCGCCCGGCCGCGGCCGTCAGGGCCGCGACCCTCGACCGCGCCGCGGTCGGGATGCGCGACGGCTGCCACGTCGTGAGCCTGCTCGTGGACGTCTGAGCCGTGTCTCCTTTCCGAGACAGGCCCGGAGGCGCGGCGTGTCATCGGCGCAACCTGGCGGGGGTAACAGGCAGTCCGGCCTGTGCGCGAAATGCCTTCAGCACCATGTCTTTGAGCCCCGCTTCCGGCAATGGCATCGACGTTGCTCGTTCTCCCGCCCGGCCATGAAGCAGCACACGATCCGGAAACCGGTCAGCATCGAGGGCATCGGCCTGCACTCGGGCAAGCCCACCCGGGTCACGCTCTCCCCGGCGCCGGAGGACTCGGGCATCGTGTTCCGCGCAGGCGCCGGCCACGACCGCATCCCCGCCGCACCCGAGAGCGTCGTCAACTCCCATTACGCGACGACGATCGGCAAGAACGGCACGCGGATCCAGACGGTCGAGCACCTGATGGCGGCCGCGGCCGGCCTCGGCGTGGACAACCTCGACGTCGAGGTGGACGGCATCGAGATCCCCGCGCTCGACGGCAGCGCGAAGCCGTTCGCCGCGCTCCTGGCCTCGGCCGGGCGGCGCGAGCAGCCGGCGCGCCGGCGGCCGCTCGCGCTCCCCTACCCGCTCCGCGTCGGGAACGGCGGGCGCTGGATCCACCTCTTCCCGTCGGACACGCTCCGGATCAGCTACACGCTCGACAACGATCATCCTGCCGTTGGCACGCAGGTCCTGTCCTGGACGCCGACGGAGCGCTCGTTCGTCGAGGACGTGGCGCCGGCGCGAACCTACGGGTTCCTTCGCGACCTCGGCCTCATGCGCAAGAACGGGCTCGCGCGCGGCGGCTCGCTCGACAACGCCGTCGTCATCGGCAACCGCGGGCCGCTCAACGGCCTGCGCTACCGCGACGAGTTCGTCCGCCACAAGATCCTGGACCTGATCGGGGACCTCGCGCTGCTGGGCCGGCCGATCGTCGCGCACGTCGTCGCGCGCAACGGCGGCCACGCGCTCAACCTCGAGCTGGTCCTGGCCATCCAGCGCGCGCTCGGGCTCGAGCGGCGGCCGGCGGGGGCGACCGTTCGCGTGGCCGCGCCCGCCGGGGAGCCCGTGCGGACCGAGGGCTTCGCGCCCGCTCCTGGCCTCGCCGCGATCTAAGCGGCGCGCCCGTCCCGCACCCGCACGCTATAATGTTGCGTCCGGCGTATGCATGCGTCTTGCCCGATCCGGTCCCTCGTTGTCGGGGCGCTGGTGCTCCTGGCCGCCGCGCCCGCCCGGGCCGAACTGCGCATCAGCGACCTCGACGTCTTCCTGAACGATCACGTCGTGACCGTGCACACGGTGCTGCTCGACGCGATTCCCGCCGGCTTCCAGGAGGGCATCAAGAGCGGGATCCCCGCGCACGTCCGGCTCACGATCGAGCTGTGGCAGTACCGGCGGCTTCTGCCCGACAGCCTGCTCACGTCGAAGGTCGTCGAGCGAACGCTCGTCTACAACGTCGTCACCAAGGAGTACAAGGTGGCGTCCGTGAAGGGCGAGACCCGGCCCGTCTACTCCACGCGCGAGCCGCGTGACGCCCAGCGCGTCCTGTCGGAGGTGCGCGGGGTCAAGATGACGCCGGCCACCGCGCTCGACCCGGTGGCCGTGATCTACGTGCGCGTCAGCGCCGAGGCCGCGCTGAAC
This sequence comes from Candidatus Rokubacteria bacterium RIFCSPLOWO2_02_FULL_73_56, assembly GCA_001788495.1. Lineage (GTDB taxonomy): Bacteria > Methylomirabilota > Methylomirabilia > Rokubacteriales > CSP1-6 > GWA2-73-35. Next base: position 9,658 of record MGCF01000106.1, on the reverse strand, counting down.
GGCGAGAACACCTTCGTCGCGCGCATGAACGGCACCGCCGAGCAGACCGCGCGCCGGTCCGACTACCGCACGATCCAGCGGGTGCAGTAGTGCCCCTGCTCAGCGACGAGAACCGGCGCAAGCGCAACCTCGTGATCATCGGCGCCTTCCTGCTGCTGGTCGGCGCCGCGAGCGTGCTCGACGTCGGCGTCTACGCGCCCGACGTGCCGCTCGCCTCCAACATCACGGTCTTCGCGCTGTTCAACCTGAACCTGATCGTCCTCCTCCTGCTGCTCGTCCTGCTCCTCCGCAACCTGGTCAAGCTCTGGTTCGAGCGCCGCGCGCAGGTCATCGGCGCGCGGTTCAAGACCAAGCTCGTGCTCGCCTTCCTGCTGCTCTCGCTCGCGCCGGCGAGCCTGATCTTCCTGATCGCCTCGAACCTCATCAACAAGTCCATCGAGGGCTGGTTCAAGCCGCAGGTCGAGCGGCCCCTCGACCAGGCGCTGGCCGTCGCCCAGACCTACTACGCGAACCTCGAGAAGACCGCGCTGCGCCACGCGCACCACATCGCGCGCGCGATCGACCGGGACGGGCTCCTGGCCGACGACCGCCGGGAGGCGCTCACGGTCTACCTGGTCGAGCAGCAGGAGCAGCTCGGGCTCAGCGCGATCACGGTCGTCGGGCGCGAGGGCCAGGAGCTGGTCCACGTGAAGGACCCGGTGCTCGGCGACCTGCCGACGCGCGACGTCAACGAGAGCCAGCTCCGGCGCGGCGCGGGCGGCCAGGAGGTCACGACCGTGCGCGAGCTCGAGTCGGGCGACCTCGTCGAGGCCGTCGCGCCGGTCTGGACCGGCCTGGGCGCCGAGCGCCGCGTGGCCGGCGTCGTCGTGGTCGGCACCCACATCACCGAGCGGCTCGAGTCGCGGGTGCGCGGGATCTCGCAGGCGTTCCGCGAGTACAAGCAGCTCAAGCTGCTCAAGACGCCGATCAAGGGCATCTACATCCTGCTCTTTCTCCTCATGACCCTGATCGTCATCTTCTCGTTCACCTGGTTCGCCCTGTACCTGGCGCGCGGGATCACCGGCCCGATCGCCGAGCTGGCCGAGGGCACGCGCGAGGTGGCCGCGGGCAACCTGAGCTACAAGGTGCAGGCGCGCGCCGACGACGAGATCGGCGTCCTCGTCGAGTCGTTCAACCGGATGACGGACGACCTCGGCGAGTCCAAGCGCCGGCTCGAGGAGGCCTACATCGACCTCTCGGACAAGCACACCGAGCTCGAGGACCGGCGGCGCTACATCGAGACCGTGCTCGAGGCGATCGCGACCGGCGTGGTCTCGTTCGATCCGCTCGGGCGCGTCACGACGATCAACCGCCCCGCCGCGCGGATGTTCGGGCTCGCCGCCGAGGGGGTGGTGGGGCGCCTGCTGGAGGAGGTGTTCGCGGGGCCCGACGGGAAGGCCGTGGCGACGCTCGTGGGGCGCACGCGGCGGCCCGACACGGACACGGCCGAGCTCCAGCTCCACCCGCGCCGCGGCGGCGCGGCGCTCACGCTCCTGGCCTCCGCCACCGCGCTCCGCGGACCGGACGGCGAGTACGCCGGGGCCGTCGTGGTCTTCGACGACCTCACCGAGCTCCTGAAGGCCCAGCGCGTCGCGGCCTGGCGCGAGGTCGCGCAGCGCATCGCGCACGAGATCAAGAACCCGCTGACGCCGATCCAGCTCTCCGCGCAGCGGCTGCAGCGCCGCCTCGGCCGCATGGCCGGCGAGGAGCAGCGCCTCGTCAACGAGTGCACGGAGACCATCGTCCAGGAGGTGGACGGCCTGCGGCGGCTCGTGGACGAGTTCTCGCGGTTCGCGCGCATGCCGGTGCTGACCCCGCGGCCCACCGACGTGCGCCAGCTCATCGAGTCCGTGGCGAGCCTCTTCCGCGACTCCCACCCGGCGCTGACGCTCGTGCTCCGCCACGACGGGAACCTGCCGCTCCTGGAGGTGGATCCGGACCACGTCAAGCGCGCGGTGCTGAACCTGGTCGACAACGCGGTCGAGGCGGTCGGCGGCGTCGGCACCGTGGTCGTGGAGACCGCGCACGTGCCCGAGACCGGCATCGCGCGGATCGTCGTCGCCGACACGGGCCCCGGGATCCGGCCCGAGGACAAGGAGAAGCTCTTCCTGCCCTACTTCTCGACGAAGGCCGCGGGCATGGGCCTCGGCCTGCCGATCGTGCACGAGATCGTGGTCGAGCACGGCGGCACCATCCGGGTCGAGGACAACGAGCCCCACGGCAGCCGCTTCGTCGTCGAGGTGCCGGTCGCGCGCGCCGGCGCGCCGGTGGAGGCGTAGGTGGCCGGCGAGCACATCCTCATCGTCGACGACGAGCCGGCGATCCAGGCCTCGCTCCGCGGGGTCCTCGAGGACGAGGGCTACCGCGTCTCCGCCGTCGGCAGCGGCGCCGACGCGCACCGCTTCTTCGCCGACGAGGCGCCCGACCTGACCTTCCTCGACATCTGGATGGAGGGCGCCGACGGGCTCGAGACGCTGGCCGAGATCAAGCGCCTCCGCCCGGACGCCGTCGTCGTCATGATCTCCGGCCACGGCACGATCGAGACGGCGGTCAAGGCGACGCGGCTCGGCGCCTGGGACTTCATCGAGAAGCCGCTCGCGCTCGAGAAGACGCTGGTGACGGCCGCGCGCGCGCTCGAGCACGCGCGCCTGGCGCGCGAGAACGCCGCGCTCCGCGAGAGTCTCGGCCAGCGCGCCGAGATCCTCGGTGAGAGCGTGCCGGTCCGGCGCCTGCGCGAGCAGATCGCGACCGCGGCGCCGACGAGCGGCCGCGTGCTCATCCACGGCGAGAACGGCAGTGGCAAGGAGCTCGTGGCCCGCGCCATCCACGCCGGCTCGGCGCGGCACGCGGGCCCGTTCGTCGAGGTCAACTGCGCCGCGATCCCCGAGGAGCTGATCGAGTCCGAGCTGTTCGGCCACGAGAAGGGCGCCTTCACCGGCGCGCACGCCCGCCGCCGCGGGAAGTTCGAGCTGGCCGACGGCGGCACGCTCTTCCTCGACGAGATCGGCGACATGAGCCTGAAGACCCAGGCGAAGGTCCTGCGCGCCCTCGAGGAGCGGGCGTTCGAGCGGGTCGGCGGCAAGGACACGATCCGGGTGGACGTGCGCGTGATCGCCGCGTCGAACCGCGACCTCGAGGGCCTCATCCGGGCGGGGCGCTTCCGCGACGACCTCTACTACCGCCTGAACGTCATCCCGATCGAGGTGCCGCCGCTGCGCGAGCGCCGCGACGACGTCCCGGCGCTGGTCGACCACTTCGTCGCGCTCTTCTGCGCGGAGAACGGTAAGCGGCCGAAGACGCTCTCGGGCGAGGCGCTCGCGTACTTCCTCGCCTACGACTGGCCGGGCAACGTGCGCGAGCTCCGCAACATGCTCGAGCGGCTCGTGATCATGGCGCCGGGCGACGTCATCGACGCCGACGACCTGCCGGCGCCGCTCCGCCCGAAGGACACGCTGCCGGCGGGCGCCGAGCCGCGCGAGCGGCCGCTCAGGGAGGCGCGCGACAACTTCGAGCGCGCGTACATCCTGGCCGAGCTCCGCGCCAACGACTGGAACATGACGCGGACGGCCGAGCGCCTCGGCATCGAGCGCAGCCACCTGTACCGCAAGATCAAGGCGTACGGGATCGCGCCGCCGAAGTAGCGTGCCCGCCTGGAACTTCGTCCGGAAGAGCGTCTACCGGGACTCCGTCGTGCTCATGCGCCTCGCCCGGGACATGGAGGCGGTCCCGGAGGTGCGCCGCGCCGCCGCGATGATGGGCACCCCCGAGAACCGGGCGCTGCTGCGAGACGCCGGCCTGCTCGCCGCCGAGGGCGAGGCGGCCGGCGCGACGGACCTGATCATCGCCGTCCGGGCCGACACCCTCGCGGCGGCGGAGGCGGCGAGGGCCGCCTGCGAGGCGGCCCTCGCGCCGCGCCGCGGCCCCGCCGGCGCGGGCACCGCCCCCCGGCCGCGCACGCTCGCGGTGGCGCTCCAGGCGCTGCCGGACGCGACGCTCGCGCTCGTCTCGGTGCCGGGCGCGTACGCCGCCGCCGAGGCGCGCCGGGCGCTCGAGGCGGGCTTGCACGTGATGCTGTTCAGCGACAACGTCGCCGGCGCCGACGAGGTCGCCCTCAAGCAGCTCGCGCGCGCGCGCGGCCTCTTCCTCATGGGGCCCGACTGCGGCACGGCGATCCTCGCCGGGGTGCCGCTCGGCGTCGCGAACGCCGTGCCGCGCGGTCGGATCGGCGTCGCGGCGGCGTCGGGCACCGGCCTGCAGGAGGTCATCTGCCACGTCGCCGCCGCGGGCGAGGGGATCTCCCACGCGATCGGCGTCGGCGGGCGCGACCTCGCGGACGAGGTCGGCGGGCTCATGCTCGAGCCGGCGCTCGAGGCGCTCGCGGCCGACCCGGCAACGGCGGTCGTCGTCGTGCTCGGCAAGCCCCCCGGCCCGGCGACGCTCGCGAGGCTCCGGACCCGCGTCGCCGCGCTCGGCAAGCCCTCGGTGCTGCACTTCGTCGGCGACCGGACGCTCAGCACCGCGGCGACGCTCGAGGACGCGGCGCTCGCGGCGGTGGCGCTCGCGCGGGGCCGGACGCCCGCGCCCGTCGAGTTCGGCGCCCCACCCGGCGAGGTCGCGGCGCGCGTCGAGGCCGCCGCGCGCCCGCTCGGTCCCCCCCAGCGCTGGGTGCGCGGCCTCTACGCCGGTGGCACCCTCGGGTGGGAGGCGCGCGAGCTCCTGGCGGCGCGGCTCGCCGGCGTCGCGCCGGGGGTCGACGGCGGCGGGAACGGCCACCGGGTGGTGGACCTCGGCGGCGACGCCTTCACCCGGGGCCGCCCGCACCCGATGCTCGACGGGACGCTCCGCCGCGAGTGGATCGAGCGCGAGGCCGCCGACCCCGCGACGGCGGTCCTGCTGCTCGACGTGGTCCTCGGCTTCGGCGCGCACCCCGACCCGGCGGGTGAGCTGCTTCCGGCCCTCCGCGCGGCGCGGCGCCAGGCGGAGGCCGAGGGACGCGGGCTCGCCGTCGTCGCCTCCGTCTGCGGCACCGAGGCGGACCCCCAGCGGCGCTCGACGCAGGTCGCGGCGCTCGAGGCCGCGGGCGTGCTCGTGATGCCTTCCAACGCCCAGGCGGCCCGGCTCGCCGCGCGCATCGCGGCCCGGCGCGCGGAGGGCCGGGGACCATGAGCCCCGCGGACCTGCTCGCGGCGCCGCCGCGCGTCGTCAACGTGGGGCTCGAG
>MGCF01000106.1:3883-4344 GCA_001788495.1 Candidatus Rokubacteria bacterium RIFCSPLOWO2_02_FULL_73_56 | reverse complement strand
GCGCCGCGAAGCCATCGAGCGCGCGAACGCGCTCGCCTTCGACCGGCTCACCGGCGGCGAGCCCGTGCTCGTGGACTGCCGCCCGGCGCGCGAGGCGCTCGAGCTGCCCGCGCGCACCGTGCTCCACGCCGGGCCGCCGATCGCGTGGGCGCGGATGTGCGCGCCGCTGCGCGCCGCCGTCCTGTGCGCGATCCGCTGGGAGGGCTGGGCCGCCAACGACGACGCCGCGGAGGGCCTGGTGCGGAGCGGCGCGGTGCGCCTGGCGCCCTGCCACGACTGGCGGGCGGTCGGGCCGATGACGGGGATCGTCACCGCCTCGATGCCCGTCTTCGTGGTCGAGAACCGCGCCCACGACAACCGCGCCCACGCGACGATCAACGAGGGGCTCGGCCGGGTGCTCCGCTTCGGCGCCACCGACGACTCGGTGCTCGCGCGGCTCACCTGGCTCGCGAGCGAGGCCG
>MGCF01000106.1:0-3868 GCA_001788495.1 Candidatus Rokubacteria bacterium RIFCSPLOWO2_02_FULL_73_56 | reverse complement strand
CCGCGCGGCGCGGGGGATCGCGCTGCGCCCGCTCATGGCGCAGGCGCTCCGGATGGGGGACGAGATGCACCAGCGGAACGTCGCCGCCTCGGCGCTCCTGATCCGGGCCCTGATGCCGCACGTGACGCGCGTGGGCCAGCGGCACAACGCGGTCGCGCGGCTCGCCGAGTTCATGGCCGGCAACGACCAGTTCTTCCTGAACGTGGCGATGGCGGCGGGCAAGGCGCTCGCCGATCCGGCCGCCGGCGTGCCGGACGCGACGCTCGTCACCGCGATGGCGCGCAACGGCACGGACTTCGGCATCCGCGTCTCCGCGACGGGCGACCGCTGGTTCACGGCGCCCGTCGAGATGCCGGCCGGGCTCTACTTCCCGGGCTTCGATGCCGCCGACGCCAACCCCGACCTGGGCGACAGCGCGATCGTCGAGACGGTCGGTCTCGGCGGCGGCGCGATGGCGGCCGCCCCCGCCGTTGCCCGGTTCGTCGGCGCCGGCGGCATGGCGGAGGCGCTGGCCGCGACCGAGGAGATGCGAGACATCTGCCACGACGCGCACCCGCACTTCCTGATCCCCGCGCTGGACGAGCGCGGGACGCCCGCCGGCATCGACGTCCGGCGCGTCGTCGAGACCGGGATCACGCCGCTCATCAACACGGGCATCGCCGGGCGGCGGGCCGGGACGGGCCAGATCGGCGCCGGCGTCGCCCGCGCGCCGCTCGCCTGCTTCGAGCAGGCGCTCGAGGCGCTCGCCGGATGAGCCTGCTCGTCGTCGCCATCGGCGGCAACGCCCTCAGGAGCGACGAGGGCGGCTCGGCGACGGAGTGGTTCGACGCGCTCACGCGCTCGCTCCCGCCCCTCCTCGACGTGCTCGCCGCGGGCCACCGCCTCGTGCTGACGCACGGCAACGGCCCGCAGGTCGGCGAGGAGCTGCTCCGCATGGAGATCGCCAAGCTCGTGATCCCGGCGCTCACGCTCGACCTCTGCGTCGCCGAGACGCAGGGCAGCATGGGCTTCGCGATCCAGCAGGTGCTCGGCAACCTCCTGCGCCGGCGCGGGCTGCCCGACCGGGTCGCCGCCCTGGTCTGCCAGGTCGTCGTGGACCCGGCCGACCCCGCCTTCGCGCACCCGACCAAGCCGATCGGCAGCTTCTACCGGCAGGCGCAGGCCGCGCGGCTCGCGCGGGAGAGCGGCTGGCGGGTCGTCGAGGACGCCGGGCGCGGCTGGCGGCGCGTCGTCCCCTCGCCGCGCCCCGTCCGGGTCGTCGAGGCACCGCTGGTCCGGGCGCTCGTGGACGCGGGCACGACCCCGATCGCGGTGGGCGGCGGCGGGATCCCCGTGGTCGAGACCGACGGCGGGCTGCGCGGCGTCGAGGCCGTGATCGAGAAGGACCTGGCGAGCGTCGTGCTCGCGCGCGCCCTCGGCGCCGACGTCGTCCTCTTCCTCACCGGCGTCGAGCGCGTGGCCGTCGGCTGGGGCACGCCGCGCCAGCGCTTCGTCGACCGGCTCACGGTCGTCGAGGCGCGGCGCCTCCTCGCCGCGGGCGAGTTTCCGCCGGGCAGCATGGGGCCGAAGGTCGAGGCGGCGGTCGAGTTCGTCGAGGCCGGCGGCCGCGCGGTCATCAGCTCGCTCGACCGCGTCGCCGAGGCCGTCGCCGGGCGGGCGGGCACCGCGATCGTGCAGGACGCGCCGTGAAGCTCGCGACCTGGAACGTGAACTCCATCCGGATCCGCCTGCCGCGCCTGCTGGCCTGGCTCGAGCGCCGCCGGCCGGACGTCGTGTGCCTGCAGGAGGTCAAGGTCACCGACGAGGACTTCCCGCGCGCGGAGCTCGAGGCGCTCGGCTACCGGGTGCTCGTCGCCGGCCAGCGCACGTACAACGGCGTGGCCATCCTCTCCCGCGCGGAGCCGACCGAGGTGGCGCGCGCGCTCCCGGACGACGGCGACGACGCCCAGCGCCGGCTGCTGGTCGCCGACGTCGGCGGGCTCCGGGTCGTCAACGTCTACGGCCCCAACGGCCAGGAGGTCGGCTCGGAGAAGTACGCCTACAAGCTCGACTGGTACCGGCGCTTCCGCGCCTTTCTCGACGCCGGCGCCGACGCCGGGCGCCCCGTCGCCGTCTGCGGCGACCTCAACATCGCGCCCGAGGACCGGGACGTCTGGGACCCCGAGCGGTGGCGCGGCCAGGTCATGGCGAGCGAGCCCGAGCGCGCGGCCTTCAGGAGCCTGCTCGCCTGGGGCCTCAGCGACGCGCTCCGCCTGCACCGCCTGGAGGGCGGCCTCTTCACGTGGTGGGACTACCGCGCCGGGGCGTTCCACCGCGGCTGGGGGCTCCGGATCGACCACATCCTCGTGTCGGCGTCCGTCGCGCGGGGGTGCTCGGCCGTCGAGATCGACCGCGACGAGCGCAAGGGGCCGAAGCCCTCGGACCACGTGCCGGTCGTCGCGACGCTCGCCGGCGCCGGTTGACAGCGACGGGAACGCGCATGTAGAGTGACGACAGTTCGTTCGCGCCTTTCCTTTAAGTGGGCCCCGAGAGGCCCGTAAGGAGAGCAGCTTGAGCAGCCCGGCACGGCCCTTCCGCGAGAAGGCGCAGGTCCTCGACGAGGCCGCGCTCGATCGCGCGCTCACCCGCATCGCCCACGAGATCCTCGAGCGGAACGGCGGTGCCGCCGACCTCGCCTTCGTGGGCCTCCGCACGCGCGGGGTGACCCTCGCCCACCGGCTCGCGGCCAAGATCGCCAAGATCGACGGGGCCGCGCTGCCCGTCGGCACGCTCGACATCACGCTCTACCGGGACGACCTCGCGATGCGCGGCACCCCGGTCATCCGCGGCACCGACATCCCGTTCTCCATCAAGGGCAAGACCGTCGTCCTGGTGGACGACGTGCTCTTCACCGGTCGCACGATCCGGGCGGCGCTCGACGCGATCATCGACCTCGGGCGTCCCACAGCCATCCAGCTCGCGTGCCTGATCGACCGCGGCCACCGCGAGCTGCCGATCCGCCCCGACTACGTCGGCAAGAACCTCCCGACGTCGCGGCGCGAGAGCGTGGCGGTGCGCCTGCGCGAGCACGACGGCGAGGACCGCGTGGTGATCGAAGAACCCGAGGAGGCCTGAGCATGGGCTGGACCCGGAAAGACCTCTTGGCCATGCGCGATCTCGACGCGGGCGAGATCCTCCTGCTGGTGGACACCGCCGCGTCGCTCCAGGAGATCGCGACGCGCGAGATCAAGAAGGTGCCGGCGCTCCGGGGCAAGACGATCGTCAACCTCTTCTACGAGGCGTCCACGCGCACGCGCACCTCGTTCGAGATCGCGGGCAAGTGGCTGTCGGCGGACGTCGTCAACTTCTCCGCGAGCGGCTCGAGCACGGCGAAGGGCGAGAGCTTCATCGACACGGCGAAGAACATCGCGGCGATGAGCCCCGATGTCGTCGTCGTCCGCCACTCGTCCTCCGGCGCCGCGGCGCTCCTGGCCCGCGAGCTCCCGTGCTCGATCGTCAACGCGGGCGACGGCACCCACGAGCACCCGACGCAGGCGCTCCTGGATCTCTTGACGATCCGCGAGAAGAAGGGCCACTTCGAAGGCCTCCACGTCGCGATCGTCGGCGACATCGCCCACAGCCGGGTCGCGCGCTCGAACATCCACGGCATGCGGAAGCTCGGCATGACCGTGACCGTGGCGGGGCCGCCCACGCTGATCCCGCCGTTCGTGCAGGAGCTCGGCGTCAAGGTCGCCTACCGCCTCGAGGACGCGATCCGCGACGTGGACGTGATCATGATGCTGCGCCTGCAGCACGAGCGCATGGCGGCGGGCCTGATCCCGTCGCTGCGCGAGTACGCGCGCTACTGGGGGCTCTCGCTCGACCGCCT
>MGCF01000105.1 GCA_001788495.1 Candidatus Rokubacteria bacterium RIFCSPLOWO2_02_FULL_73_56 | reverse complement strand
GTGAGCGCGCGCACCTGCGCCGGCGTCACGAGCGGCGTGTGCGGGATCGCGAGCAGGTGCTCGGGGATGAACCAGAGGTCGTCCTCGGCGGTCATCCAGCCGGGGCGCCGGCGGTCGAACCGCGCGAGGTCGACCGGGCGCGAGCAGGCGCGGAGCGTCCGGTCGCCGCGCAGGTTGATGTAGTCGTCGAAGTAGCTCATCGCCAGCTCGCGCAGCGTGCGGTAGACCGGCTCGCGGTAGCGGAGCCCGGAGAAGTTCGACTTGGCGATCGCCCCCCAGTGCCCGCGCACGCGGTAGACCGCGAGGACGTGGTCCGTGTCCTGGACGGCCTCGAGGTCGAGCAGGAGCGGCGGGAAGCCGAGCACGCGCAGCGCGGCGGCCGCGAACACGGCGCCCTCGAGGCAGTGCGCGGTGCCCTCGCGGAGCACGCGCCGCGGCGACCACGCCGTGTCGGCGACGTGGTAGGGCATGTGGTCGAGCGCGCGCTGGATGCCCCGCGGCGTGCGGAGCGCGCGCAGGCGGCGCCACTCGCGGGCGGTCAGGCCGCGGCGGCTCAGCGGCCGAGGAGCTTCCGCACGCCGCCGGCGATGCCGGCCGGGTCCAGGCCGTGCTTGGCGTAGAGGCCCTTCGCGTCGCCCGACTCGCCGAAGCCCTGGACGCCGAGCCGCCGCATCGGCGTCGGCAGCGCCTCGGCGAGCGCCTCGGCGACGGCGCCGCCGAGGCCGCCCGCGATCGAGTGGTCCTCGGCCGTGACGACGTGGCCGGTCTTGCCCGCCGAGGCGAGCAGCAGCTCCTCGTCGAGCGGCTTGATGCACGCCGCGTCGACGACCTCGGCGGAGACGCCGTCGGCCGCGAGCCGCGTCGCCGCCTCGAGGCAGTTGAACACGGTGCCGCCGGTGCCGATCAGCGTGACGTCGGTGCCGGGGCGGAGCACGAGCCAGCGGCCGAGGCGGAAGCGGTAGCCGGGCGGGCAGACGGGCTCGAGGCTCTGGCGCGTGAGCCGGAGGTAGACCGGCCCCTGGTGCTCGACCGCCCAGGCGACGGCCTGCCGGGTCTCGAGCTCGTCCGCGGGCTGGATCACCGGGACGTTCGGCAGCGCCCGGATGCACGCGATGTCCTCGAGCCCCATCTGGCTGTAGCCGTCCTCGCCGATCGCGATCCCGGCGTGGGTGCCGACGATCTTCACGTTGGCGTTCGTGTAGGCGACCGAGATGCGGATCGTCTCGAAGCGGCCGACGACGAAGCACGCGAACGAGCAGACGAACGGGATCTTGCCGGTGAGCGCCAGGCCCGCCCCGATGCCGAGCATGTTCGACTCGGCGATGCCGAGGTTGAACGCGCGATCGGGGTAGGTCCTGGCGAACGCCGCCGTCATCGTGGACTTCGAGAGGTCGGCGTCCACGGTGACGATCCGGTCGTCCGTGGCCCCGAGCTCGAGGAGCGCTTCGCCGAACGCGGCGCGACTGGCCTTGGCGGGCATCACTGCTTGTCCAGGGCGGCGAGCTCGTCCACGATCGCGCGCTGCGCCGGATGGCGGGCCAGGTGGTCGCTCCACGCCGCCTCGGGGACGCCGAGGATGTCGCGGAGCGCGCGGATCGCCTCCGCGGGCTTCGGCGCCTTGCCGTGCCACTCGGGGTCGTTCTCCATGAACGACACGCCCTTGCCCTTGACGGTGTGCGCCACGACGATGACCGGGCCCGTGGTCGCCTCGGCCTGGTCGAGGGCTTTCTGGACCTGGTCGAAGTCGTGCCCGTCGATCTCGAGCACGGTCCAGCCGAACGCCTGCCACTTGGCGAGCACCGGCTCGAGGTCCAGGATCTTCGCCACGAAGCCGTCGAGCTGGATCCGGTTGTAGTCGAGGATGACGCTGAGGTTGTCGAGGCCGTGTCCCGGCAGGCCGAGCTTCGGCGCCGCCATCGCCGCCTCCCACACCTGGCCCTCCTGGATCTCGCCGTCGCCGAGGATGCAGTAGACGCGCGCGGGCGAGCGCCGCATCCGGAGCCCGAGCGCCAGGCCGAGCGAGATCGAGAGGCCCTGGCCGAGCGAGCCCGTCGCCGCCTCGATCCCCGGCAGCGCGGTGCGGTCGGGGTGGCCCTGGAGCGGCGAGCCGAGCTTGCGCAGCGTGATCAGCTCCTCCACGGGGAAGTAGCCGGCCTCGGCCATGACCGTGTAGAGGGCGGGCACCGCGTGGCCCTTGGAGAGCACGACGCGGTCGCGCTCGGGCCAGTCCGGGCGCTTCGGGTCGTGGCGCAGGCGGCCGAAGTAGAGCGCGACGAGGAGGTCGATCACCGAGAGCGAGCCGCCCGGATGGCCGGAACCGGCGTGGGTGAGCATCCGGATGATCTGCACGCGGCACTCGCGGGCGATCGCTTCGAGACGCGCGTCTGCCATCAGTCGAGGCTCCTTGCGATCGCGTCGACGCGGACGCCCCGGACGGCGATCTCCGGGGCGTAGACGACCTCGTCCGCGGCCCAGACGATCGTGCCCCGCACGTCCTTCGTGACGCCGACGACGTTGTTGAGGACCGTGGCGATGTTGTCGTTGATCCGGATCGCGTTGGCCCGGATGGGCGCCGCGAGCCGTCCGTCGCGAATGATATAGGAATCCGCGACGACCGTACAGGTGAAATCGCCCGCGCGCAGGCCGTTGATCGGGTACGTGTACCAGATGCGGCCGACGTAGAGGCCGTCCCGCACGGTGCCGAGCAGCTCGTCGAGCGTGACCGGCCCGGCACCCTCCACGACGACGTTCGAGGCGGCGACACCGGGCGGCGTATCGAACTGGCGGCCGCCGCCGGCGCCGAAGCGGAAGCCGTTGCGGGGCACGAGCGCCGCGGCGGCCTCGGGCCCGGCCGCCCCGAGCCTGGCGCCGAGGTCGGGGAGGCGCAGGAGCCGCTGGGTCTCGTACCAGCTCGACAGGCACCCGACGAGGACGCCGTTCTCGATCAGGTCGGTGCGGCCCGTGGGGAGGCCCTCGCAGGTGATGCCCTTGGCGCCCATGAGCGCCGGCCGCGCGCCGTCGTCGTAGAGCGACAGGCGCGGCGAGGCGACCGGGCGGCCGAGCCGCCCGAGGAAGGGGGTGCTCGAGGCGTAGAAGGCCCCCGCGGTGCACGCCGGCACGACGATGTTGCTCAGCAGGTCGGCGACGGGCTGGCGGCCGAACACGACCGTGTACTCGCCCGAGGCGACGCGCTCGCCGCCGATCGCGCCGATCGCGCGCTGCGCGGCCTCGACCCCCGCCTCGTCGGTGAAGTCGTCGAGCCGGGTGCCGGTGAACTCGCCGGAGCCCTTGGCGTCGCGCGCCTCGACCATCGCGGTGACGAACGCCGTGAGCAGCGAGGACTCGTCGGTCTGCGGCTCCGGCATCGCGGTCGAGGCGATCGCGATCCGCTCCTGGAGAATCCTCACGTCCCCGCCGACGAGGAGGCCGAGGCGGCGGAGCGCCGCGTCGTCCGGGGCGAGCTCGCCGAGCCGGCCCGACCCGAGGAAGGTGCGGAGCGCGCCGTGGACGATCCTCCAGCCGGTGTCGACGAGGGCCGCGTCGTCGAGGGTCATGAGCCGCGGGTCGTGGTAGTCGGCGAGCGCCCGGACCGCGCGCCCCGGGCGCGGCAGGGAGACGAACTCCGGGTCGGCCACCGCGGCCTCGCGCGCCTTCGCCAGCGCGCGCTCGACGCCCGCGCGCCCGAGGTCGCTCGGCTCGCTGCCGAAGCCGATCCGCGGGCCGTCGGGCCCGTCGAACACCGCCTGGATGCCGAGCCCGTGCGCCTCGGTGGACTTGGGCTCCTCGACGCCGTTGCACGGGATGTGCGAGGTGTAGTTGAGCCGGGTGAGGAGGGCGCCGTTCGCCGCCGCGAACACCTCCGCCTCGCGCACGCCGGGGGCTTCGCGGGCCAGCGCGAGCCCCTCGCGGACGGCGCGGGCCAGCTCGGCGGCGGCCTTCACGCTCGGCTTCGAACGCGCCGAGGAGTCGGGCTCATGGCATCCCGTCCGGGGCCGCCGGTCTAGTGCCGCGGCGTCATGGTCGGCATCGTGCCGGCCACGGGGTAGCCCTTGCCGGCCCAGCCGGGGAGCCCCTCGTCGAGGACCCGGTGGTTGCGCCACCCCAGCGCGTAGAGGATGTTGCTGGCCCCACGGGACAGCGCGTGCGGGCACGTTCAGTAGAAGACGACGAGCCCGGTCTTCGAGATCTCGTGCGCGCGCCCCGGCACGCTCCGGAGCGGCATCGAGCGCGCGCCCTTGATGTGCTGCTCGACGTACTGGGGCCACCGGCGCACGTCGATGATGTCGGCGCGCGCGCCGCGGTCCAGCGCGGCCTTGAGCTCGTCCACCTTGATGTAGGCGACCGGGTACTCCGGCGGCGCCGCGGGGGCGGCGCCGGCCAGCAGGACCGTGGCGGTGCCGAGGCCGATCAGTGTCGCGCGCATCAGGCGCCTCCCACGACGCGGGCGCGGCTGCGCATCGTCGGCCCGCCGTTGCCGAGCTTCTTGGTCTGCATCGGCTGGCCCTTGCCGCAGTTCGGGATCGGGTAGAGCCGGAAGTCCGTGCCGACCGCGTCCACGTTCAGCAGGTACTCGCGCGAGTCCGCCGCGATGCCGCCGTCGCGGTAGAGGCGGCCGAGCTCGCCCTTCTCGATCTCGTAGACCATGCGCGCGGAGATGCGGAAGTTCTCGCGGCTCTCGGCGATCGACGGGATCCGGTGGCCGACGACGTAGAAGCCGCGGTCCACCTCCTCGAGGATGTCCGCGGGCGGCCGCGTGCCGGCGGCGAACACGGTGGTCGACATGCGGACGAGCGGGACGAGCGAGGCGTCCGTCGCCGTCCAGTGGCCGTTCGGCGCGCCGCCGAAGATCGCGGCGGTCTGCCGGCTGTTCATGAAGCCGAGGAAGATCCCCCGGTCGATGTGGACGACGCGCCGGGCGGGCGTGCCCTCGTGGTCGTAGGCGTAGTGGCCGTAGCCGGGCAGCGCCGGGTCGGAGTAGGCGCTGACGAGCGGCGAGGCGACGCGCCGGCCGACCTGGTGCGCGTCGAGGCCGCCCAGGAGCCACGAGCGCCCCGCGTACGCCGTCTCCAGCTTGAGCGCGCGGTCGA
>MGCF01000104.1:44094-58876 GCA_001788495.1 Candidatus Rokubacteria bacterium RIFCSPLOWO2_02_FULL_73_56 | reverse complement strand
AGGACGGTCACGCGGTCGGTCAGCTCGAAGGCGACCGCCATGTCGTGCTCGATGATCAGGATCGTGATCGCGGGGTCGAGGCCCTTGAGCAGCGCGACCATCATCTGCGACTCGGCCAGCGCGAGGCCGGCGGTGGGCTCGTCGAGGAGCAGGAGCCGGGGCGCGCCGGCGAGCGCGAGCGCGATCTCGAGCTGGCGCTGCTCGCCGTGGGAGAGGTCTCGCACGGGCGCCTGCCGCTTGGCCAGGAGCCCCACCGACTGCAGGAGCGCCTCGGCCCGCTCGAAGAGGCGGGGGTAGCGGCCGAGCGGGCGGTGCAGGTGCAGCTTGACCGGCGAGAGCGCCTGGACCGCGAGCAGGCAGTTGTCGAGCACGGAGAGCTTCGGGAACAGGTTGGTGATCTGGTAGGTGCGGGCGAGCCCGAGCGCCGCGCGCCGGTGCGGCGCCAGCCGGGTGATGTCCCGACCGAAGAGCGCGATGCGCCCTCCGGTCGGGGCCTGCTCGCCGCTGATGAGGCTGAAGAGCGTCGTCTTGCCGGCGCCGTTCGGTCCGATGATCGCGCGCCGCTCGCCCGGCTCGATCTCCAGGCTCACGTCCTCGACCGCGCGGAGCCCCCCGAACGCCTTCGTGACGCCCGAGAGGCTCAGCGCGCTGGTCGATGCGGCGCTCATCGTGCTAGCAGTACTTGCAGGGCGGGTAGTCCCGGCTGTACACGGGGTCCTTCATGAACGCGTCGGGCTTGTAGTTCCAGAACTGCGTGACGTTCGGGTAGACCTTCAGCACCGTGTTCCACAGCTCCCCGTCCTTCTTCTCGACCTTGCGGATGTAGATGTTCTGGACCGGGTTGCCGTAGGCGTCCAGCTTGATCGGGCCCCGCGGGGCGTCCGGGATCTCGACCTTGCGGAGCGCGGCGAGGAACTTCTCGCGGTTCTCGAGGTCGCCGTTGATGGCCTTGGCGGCCTCGTCGATCCACCGGCCCGCGGTGTAGCAGGTCTCGGAGTAATAGGACGGGACCTTGCCGAACTTGGCGCGGTAGTCCTTCACGAACTTCTTGTTGATCGGCGTGTCGATGGCCGCGCTGTAGATGAGCGGGCTCATCCCGCCGATCGCCTCGTCGCCGAGCGAGGGCAGGACGAACTCGTCGAACGTCGTGCCGCCGCCGATGAGGGGGAGCCTCGCCTTCAGGCCGGCGTTCTCGTACTGTTTCGGGAAGCGGAGCGAGGACACCGCGACCATGAGCGCGAAGACCGCGTCGGCGTCCTTCCGGATCTGCGAGAGGTACGGCGCGAAGTCCGTCGTGCCGATCGGCGCCCAGAGCTTCTGGATGATCTGGCCGCCGTGCTCCTCGAAGGTCTTCTGGAACCCGCCGATCACCTCGTAGCCGAACGCGTAGTCCATGCCGATCGTGACGACCTTCTTGTAGCCGAGCGTCTTGGCCGCGTACTCGCCGAACGGGTGGGAGGGCTGGCTCGACGTCCAGCCGGTCCGCACGACCCACTTGGTCGGCTTGCGCTGGGTGAGGTCGTCGGCTGCCATGACCGGGTAGAGCATCGGGACCTTGTACTCGTCCACCTTCGGCGCGAGCGCGTAGCCCACGTGCGCGAAGAGGCCGCCCGCGAGGACCTGGACCTTGTCGCTCTCGACCAGCTTGCGCAGCTTGGTGAGCGCCACGGCCGGCGAGCCCTGGTTGTCCTCGACGATGACCTCGACCTTGCGGCCGGCGATCTGGTTGCCGTGCTCCGCCAGGTACATCATGAGGCCGTTCACCATGTCCTTGCCGACCTGGGCGGCGCCGCCCGTCATCGGCGCGATGAAGCCGATCTTGATCGGCCCCTTCTGCTGCGCCCACGCCGGCGGCGGCGCGACGGCGACGGCGAGGCCGAGCGCCACTACGAGGCCGAGTGTCAGCTTTCGTGTCATGCTCTGTGCCCTCCTGTGCTCTGCCGGTTGGTGCTAGGCCTCTGGACGGGCCGGCGCCGGCGCGGGGCCTTCCGCCAGCCGGCGCACGGCCCCCACGATGCCCTCGGGCGCGTAGACGATCGTGCCGATGTAGGCCGCGCCGAGGATCAGGAGCCAGCGGTGCGTGTACACGCTCACGAGGTTCTTCAGCAGCACGATGATTCCCGCGCCGAGCGCGGGGCCGAGCAGGGTGCCGCGGCCGCCGAGCGCGACCATCAGGAGGACCTCGACCGACGTTCCGAGCTCGAGGTCCGCCGGGCTCACGAAGCCGTTGTAGTACGCCCAGAGCACGCCGCCGGCCCCGGCGACGCCCCCGGCGATCACGAAGCCCACGTACTTGTGCAGCCACACGTGGTAGCCGAGCGTCCGCATCCGGGTCTCGCTCTCGCGGATGCCGACCAGGCTCTTGCCGAACGGGGAGTGGACGATGACCCAGAGCCCGCCGAGCGAGAGCAGGAAGCCCGCCAGCGCGAAGTAGTAGAACGGGAGCGCCTCGCCGAGCGACCACGGCAAGGGGAGGGCGGGCCGCGGGACGCCCGAGATTCCATTGTCGCCCCCGGTCAGCGAGTTCCAGCGGTACGCGAGGCCCCAGCCCACCATGCCGAGCGCGAGCGTGATCATCAGGAAGTACACGCCCGTCGCCCGGAGCGCGAGGAGCCCGAAGACCGCCGCGAGGGCGAGCGCGAGCACGACTCCGACCGCGAGGATCGTGCCGAACCCGGCGCCGTGGCGGGTCGCCAGGATGCCGACGCTGTAGGCGCCGACGCCCATGTAGGCGGCGTGGCCGAGCGAGGCGAGCCCGAGGTACCCGAGCAGCAGGTCGAGGCTCATCGCCACGATCGCGTAGATCACCGACTGCGTCAGGAGCGTGAGCACGTACGACGACACGAACGGCGGCGCCGCGAGCAGGAGCACGAGCACGCCGAGCGGGACCAGCAGGCGCCGCGCCGGCGCGGGGCCGCTCATGCGCGCCCGAAGAGGCCCGTCGGCCGGACCGCGAGGATCACGGCCATCGGCGCGAAGAGCGTGAAGTAGGAGAACTCGGGGAAGAGGGCCTTGCCGAAGTTGTCGAGGAGGCCGACGAGCAGGCTGCCGATCAGGGCGCCCCGGAGGCTCCCCATGCCGCCGACGATCACGACGACGAAGGCGTAGGGCAGGATCTCGAAGTCGGCGCCCGGGTAGACGCCGACGAAGGCGCCGGCGACCACGCCGGCGCCGGCCGCCAGCAGCGCGCCCAGCGCGAAGACGCTCATCGAGATCCGCCGGACGTCGATGCCGACGCCGCCCGCCATCTCGGCGTCGTCCACGGTGGCCCGCATCATCGCGCCGACGCGCGTCCGCTCGAGGACGAACCAGAGGATGAGCGCGACGACCGCCGCCACGCCGATCATGAAGACGCGGTAGACGGGGAAGTAGAGGGCGCCGGTGTTGAAGGCGCCCGTGAGCGCCGCCGGCGCGGGGATCGTGTAGGGCTCGCCGCCCCAGATCACCAGCGCCAGGTCCTGGAAGATCAGCGCGAAGCCCACCGTCGTGAGCACCTGGCCGAGCTCCTCGCCCGCGAGGCGATGGAGGAACAGCCGCCACTGCACGACCCCGAGCACCGCGATCGCCACCGCCGCCACGAGGATCGCCAGCGGGAAGCTGCCGGTCTTCCAGATCACGGTGAGCCCGACGTAGCCGCCGAGCAGGAAGTAGGAGCCGTGCGTCATGTTGACGATGTGCATCATGCCGAAGATGAGCGTGAGCCCGCCGGCGAGCAGGAACAGGAGCGCCCCGTACGAGACGCCGTTGAAGACCTGGCTGATCCAGAAGTCCACTCAGGCCTCTCCCGCGCGAGTCACGGCTCGGGATTGTACTACAGGCGCCCGGCCAGTTTTCCGTTGACAGTCTGTCGGGGCGGGTGATACGAAGCGGGTGCCTTCGTGGAAAGCCGTTCCGCTATGAGGGACGCGTGGCGTCCATCCTTCGCTACGCCACGTGCCGCTCGAGGGGCAGCGTGACCGGGGCGTGGCGCTCGGCCGAGAGGTCGGCCGCGAGCGTGACCTCCATCACCTGGCGCGCCTGCTCGGGGGTCACGAGCACCGGGCGGTCCAGGGCGACCGCCTCGATGAAGTGGATCGTCTCGGCCTCCATCGGCCCCTGGTAGACGTGGCGCACCCGCTCGCCCGGCATCGTGGAGAGGGGCAGGACCATGCCCTTCTTCAGCGTGTTGAGCACGATGTCGCGGTGCGAGTCGTCGATCAGGAGCGCGCCGTCGGTCGCGACGAACTCGATCGTCGCCGTCGAGAAGTGCGGGTAGCCGGGCGGCAGCGCCCAGCCCGCCCCGATCGTGAAGACCGTGCCGTCCTCCATCGTCACGACGATCCACTGGCAGTCCGGCGTGCCGTGCTCGTGCTCCATGATGCGATGGACGACCTCGGAGTAGACGCGCACGGGCCTGACGCCCTCGAGGCACCAGAGGATGAAGTCGATGTCGTGCGTCGCCTCCATCACGGCCGGCGAGAGCCGGATGCGCCCGCCGATCTTGTTGCCGATCGAGCGCGAGACGTTGCGGCTCACGAGCGCGGTGACGGGGCGCCCGAGCGTGCCGTCCTCGAGGCACTGCTTGACGTACGCGAACTTCGGGTTGAAGCGCTGCGTGTAGCCGATCGTGAGCTTGAGGGCATGCTCGCGCGCCAGCGCCATGAGCTCGTCGGCCTCCTTCAGCTCGAGCGCCATCGGCTTCTCGAGGAAGGTGTGCTTGCGGGCCATGAGGCAGTCGCGCGTGAACGGGTAGTGGGTGGTCTCCGGCGTGCAGGCGACGATGATCGCGTCGATCTCCGGCCGCCGGAGCAGCTCGCGGTAGTCGCTCGTGGCCGTCTTCGCCTGCGTGTCCCGCGCCACCCGCGCGAGCTTCGCCTCGTCGATCTCCGCCAGGTGCACGCCCGCCACGAGCGGGTGCGCCGCGCACGTCCGCGCCCGGATCTCGCCGATCCAGCCCGTGCCGATGATGCCGACCTGGATGCGTCTCATCGCGCCGTTTCAGCCCGACAGGCTAGCAGCGGCGCTCGAGGGACGCAAGCGCGCTGCCGGCGGCCGCGCGGGCGCCGCGCGCCCCTCGCCCGCGGGAGGCGTTTCGTGCTATGAAGCAGGCGCGTCGGGGGTGCGGTTCCTCCACGCGGAACTCGGCGCCGGTCGCCGCGGCCGCGCGCAGGCTCCAGGAGGGCTCCCATGGACTCGCGGACGAAGACCGAGGGCGCGATCAGGGCCGGGGCCGGGCGCTACACGTTCGACCTCGCCCGGCTCGCCGGGATCGACGCCGGCCCGGGCTACTCGACGGCGCACGGGCCGGTGGTCGAGGGCGAGCGCATCCAGATCGGCCTGATGCGCATGCCGCGCGGCACGGGCGGACGGCCGCACCGCCACCCCAACGAACAGTGGATCTACGTCGTCGAGGGCACGCTCGAGAGCGAGGTGGACGGCGTGCAGTCGCGCGTGGGGCCGGGCTCGCTGCTCTACGTCCCGGCCAACGCCGTCCACTCCGCGCTGGCGACGCCGGAGCAGGACGTCGTCTTCCTGACCGCGAAGGACACCTCCCACGGCATCGCGGGCACCCCGGTGGACCCGTCGGGCGCGCGATGAGCGAGGTCCGCGACGGGATGCGCATCGACTGGGACGTGCCCGTCCCGATGGACGACGGCCTCGTCCTCCGCGCCGACGTCTACCGGCCGCCCGGGACGGGCCGGCATCCGGTCATCCTCTCCTACGGGCCGTACGGCAAGGGGCTCCACTTCGAGGATCTCTACACCGACCAGTGGCGCCGGATGCTCGCGGCGCACCCGGACGTGCCGGCGGGCTCGACGAACAGGTACCAGAACTGGGAGGTCGTGGATCCCGAGAAGTGGGTGCCGGACGGCTACGCGTGCGTGCGCGTGGACTCGCGCGGCGCCGGCCGCTCGCCCGGCCTCCTCGATCTCTGGTCGGCCCGCGAGGCGCAGGATCTCTTCCAGTGCGTCGAGTGGGCGGCCGCGCAGCCCTGGAGCACCGGCCGGGTCGGGCTGAACGGCATCTCCTACTACGCCATGAACCAGTGGCAGGTGGCGGCGCAGGAGCCGCCGCACCTGGCCGCCATCTGCGTCTGGGAGGGCGCGGCCGACTACTATCGTGACCTCGCCCACCACGGCGGCATCCTGTGCACGTTCGGCCGCGCGTGGTTCCCCTCGCAGGTGGTGCGGGTCCAGCACGGCCGGGGCACGCGCGGGTATCGCTCGCGGCTCGACGGCGACTGGGTGTCGGGGCCGCCGACGCTGACGGAGGAGGAGCTGGGCGCCAGCCGGCGCGACTTCTACGAGGACTGCCGGACGAACACGCTCGCCAGCGACGCGTACTGGCGCTCGCGGATGCCCGACTGGTCGCGGGTCAGGGTGCCTCTCTTCTCGGCGGCCAACTGGGGCGGGCAGGGCCTGCACCCGCGCGGCAACTTCGAGGGGTTCGTGCGCGCGGCCTCGACGCAGAAGTGGCTCGAGGTGCACGGCATCGAGCACTGGACGCACTTCTACACGGACTACGGCGTCGGCCTGCAGAAGAAGTTCTTCGGCCACTTCCTGAAGGGCGAGGACACCGGGTGGCGGAGCCAGCCGCGGGTCCTGCTCCAGGTGCGCCACCCGGGCGAGCGGTTCGTCGAGCGGCACGAGAACGAGTGGCCGCTGGCGCGCACGCGGTGGACCAGGCTCCACCTGTGTCCGGCCGATCAGCGCCTCGCCGCCGAGCCGCCCGCGCGGGACGGGAGCGTGGCGTACGAGGGCCTCGGCGACGGGGTCACGTTCCTGACCTCGCCGCTCGAGGCGGAAACCGAGATCACCGGTCCCGTCGCGGCGAAGCTCTGGATCTCCTCGGAGACCACGGATGCCGATCTCTTCCTCGTGCTGCGCGTGTTCGCGCCCGACATGAAGGAGGTCACCTTCCAGGGCGCGCTCGACCCCCACACGCCGGTCGCGCAGGGATGGCTGCGCGCCTCGCAGCGCAAGCTCGACCCGGAGCTGACGCTGCCCTGGCGCCCGTACCACACCCACGACGAGCGGCAGCCGCTCGCCCCCGGGCAGGTCTACGAGGTGGACGTCGAGGTCTGGCCGACGTGCATCGTGGTGCCGCCCGGCTACCGGATCGGCCTCACCGTGCGCGGGCGCGACTACGAGTATCCCGGCGGGGCCGGCGCGGGGCTCGGCGTGCTCGGCGCGGTCTTCACCGGCGTCGGTCCCTTCCAGCACGACGACCCGCGCGACCGGCCGGCGGCCGTCTTCGGCGGGAAGGTCACGCTGCACGCGGGCCCCGGGCGGCCGTCGCACGTCCTGCTGCCCGTCGTCCCGCCGAAGGCGTGACGGCGGCTACTTCAGGGCGTCCACCCCGGCCCGGGCGATCTGGTCGTCCTGGGGGCCGGTCGCGCCGGAGACGCCGATCGCGCCGATGATCTTGCCGTCCCGCACCAGCGGGTGGCCCCCCTCGAACGGGCTCGCGCCCTCGAGACGGAGCAGGCGCAGGTTGACGCCGGCCTGGGCGAGCGCGTCCTGCCAGACCTTGCCGGGGCGACGATAGGCGGCCGCGGACCAGGCCTTCTGGCGGGCGACCTCGATGCTCCCGAACTGGGTGCTGTCCAGACGCTCCACCAGGACGATGTTCCCGCCCGAGTCGACGATCGTGATCACGACGTTCCAGCCGTTCTTGCGGGCTTCGGCCTCGGCGCCGGCCATCACCTTCTTGGCCTGCTCGAGCGTGATCGGGGCGCCGTAGGGCGGCGGCGCCTGGGCGCTCGCCGGGACGGCCGCGAGCAGCAGCATGACGCCGAGGAGCAAGGACGCGAGTCTTGCCAGTCTCATGGAGATCCTCCCTGTGGGTGGACGATTCGTGGAGCCAACGCCCCGCAGGCCTCCGGGGTTCCCGACGATAGCACGCCCGGTGCTAGACTCGGGGCCCTGTGGAGCCTGCCGTGGGCATGACCGAGAACGACCCTGGCGCGCCGCCGGTCCGCGTGGCCGCGGTGGGCGTCGGGACGTGGGGCCGCGCGCTCGCCGACGCGGCGGGGAAGGGGACGGGGCTCGCCGTCGTCGCGTGCACCAGCCGCTCGCCCGAGAGCCGCGCGGCCTTCGCCCGGGCGTACGGGTGCCGGGACCTTCCCGGCTACGAGGCCGTGCTGGCCGATCCCGAGGTCGAGGGGGTGCTCATCACCACCCCGCACTCGCTCCACGCCGAGCAGGTGGTGGCCGCCGCCGCGGCCGGCAAGCACGTGTTCGTGGACAAGCCCTTCACGCTCACGGTCGCGGACGGGCGGCGGGCGACGCAGGCGTGCGGCCGCGCGCGGGTCGTCCTCGCGGTGGGCCACCAGCGGCGCCGGCAGGCGGCGAGCCGCGCCCTCAAGCGCCTCCTCGACGAGGGGGCGCTCGGCCGGGTCGCCCAGCTCGAGGGCAACTTCTCGGCGGACATCGGCTTCTCGAGCCGGTTCACGCCGGGCATGTGGCGCGCCGACCGCGCCGAGACGCCGGGCGGCGCCATGACCAACCTCGGCATCCACCACGTGGACACCTACCAGTACCTGCTGGGCCCGATCGCGCGCGTCACGGCCTTCTCGCGGCGCGTGGCGCTCACCGCCGTCCCGATCGACGACGCGACCTCCATCCTCTTCGAGTTCGCCGGGGGCGGCCTCGGCTACCTCGGCACCTCGTGGGTGCACGCCAACCGCACCGCCGTCCTCACGCTGCACGGCACCGAGGCGCAGGCGTGGAGCGAGGCGGACGGCACGCGCCTGCTGCTCGCCCGCCGGGGCGAGCGGGGACGGGCGGAGGTGGCGCTCGCGCCGTCGGATCCGGTCGTGGAGGAGCTGGCCGAGTTCGCGCGCTCGGTGCGGGAGGGGACGCGGCCGGAGGTCGGCGGCGAGGAGGCGACGGCGAACATCGCCGTGCTGGAGGCGATCGTGGAGTCGATCGCGGCCGGGCGCGCCGTCGCCGTGGCGGGGCATTGACAGGCCGTCGCGCGGGCTGCTATGAAGCGGACACTTCGTGGAAAGGCGTTCCGATCTGAGGCACAGGGAGGTGCAGGCATGACGATGCGCGCGGGGCGGACGTGGATGCTCGTGTTCGGCACGCTCCTGGCGGCGCTCGCCGCGGCGGTCCCGGCGCCGGCCCAGGAGTTCCCGGCGAAGCCCGTGGATCTCGTGCTGCCCTTCGGGCCCGGCGGCTCGCACGACCTGACGGCGCGCGCGGTGGCGAGCGTCGCGCACCAGTACCTCGGGCAGCCGCTGCTCGTCGTCCTCAGGCCGGGCGGGGGCGGCGCCGTCGGCTCCCAGCAGGTCATCCGCGCCAGGCCCGACGGCTACACGCTGCTCTTCGGCGGGACCGGACCGAACACGATCTTCGCGCTCGTCCAGAAGGCGCCGATCGGGCCCGACCAGTTCGTGCCGGTCGCGCGGATCAACCACAGCCCGGCGGTCTTCGCCGTCCGGGGCGACGCCCCGTGGAAGACGTTCCGCGAGGCGGTCGAGTACATGAAGAAGCACCCGGGCAAGCTGAACTTCGCCAACACGGGCCCGTGGGGCGCGGCCGACTTCCCCATGCGGCTCATCGCGCAGGCCGCGGGCGTCGAGTACAACAACATCCCCTACGACGGCGGCGGCCCGGCGCTGCTCGCGGTCCTCGGCGGCCACGCCGACGCGACCTTCGGCTTCGCGCCCCAGCTCATGCCGCAGATCGCCGCCGGCAAGATGCGGGCGCTCGCCGTGACCGGCGCCAGGCGGCTCGGCATCCTGCCCGCCGTGCCGACGGTGAAGGAGGAGGGCTACGACGTGACCTTCACCATGTGGCGCGCCGCGCTGGCGCCGAAGGGCACGCCGCAGGCCGTCGTGGACAAGCTCGAGGCCGCCTTCCGCAAGCTCAGCGAGGACCGGTCCTTCAAGGCGCTCGTCAAGCAGCTCGGCGACGACGTCGACTTCCAGGGCTCGAAGGAGTTCGCGGAGACGTGGCGGCACGAGTGGGACACGGCCGCCAGGCTGGTCGCCGGCGCCAAGAAGTAGCGCGCGCATGGCGCGACGCGACGGGATCGCCGCGCTGGTCCTCGGGCTGGTCGCCGGCGCGGTGATCCACCAGGCCGCGGCGCTGCCGTTCGGCGGCGCGCGGAACCCCGGCCCCGGCTTCGTGCCCTGGTGGGCGGGGGTGGCGCTCGCCGGGCTCTCGCTGCTGCTCGGCGTCCAGGTGGTCCGGGCGCGCCGCGGTCCCGGCGCGCGGCGGGGCGTGGAGGCCGCGCGCGGCGACTGGCGCCGGGTCGCGGCGCTCCTCGCCGCCCTCGCCCTCTACGTCGTCGCGCTCGACCCGCTCGGCTACCCGATCTCGACGTTCCTCCTGGTCCTGCTCATGCTCCGCCCGGCGACGCGGCGCGCGCTCGTCCCCGCCCTCGGGCTCGCCGTCCTGGCGGCGGGCGGCTCGTACGTCCTGTTCGCCGTGTGGCTCCAGGTGCCGCTGCCGCCCGGGGCGCTGCTGCGCTGAGCGCCGGGCCGTGGAGATCCTGAGCCTCCTCGCCCACGGGTTCGCGATCGCGCTCACGCCGACCAACCTGACCTACTGCTTCCTCGGCTCGTTCATCGGCACCGCGATCGGCGTCCTGCCGGGGCTCGGGCCGCCCGCGACGATCGCGCTCCTGCTCCCGATCACGTACGGGATCCCGCCGACGTCCGCCGTGATCCTGCTCGCGGGCATCTTCTACGGGGCGATGTACGGCGGCTCCACGACCTCGATCCTCCTCAACATCCCCGGGGAGGCGGCGTCGGTGGTCACGTGCCTCGACGGCTACCAGATGGCGCGCCAGGGGCGGGCGGGCGCGGCGCTCGCCGTGTCGGCCGTCGGCTCGTTCATCGCGGGCACGGTGAGCGTCGTCGGGCTCATGCTGCTGGCGCCGCCGCTCGCGGCCTTCGCGCTCCGCTTCGGCGCCCCCGAGTACTTCGCGCTCCTGGTGCTCGGCCTCATGATGGTCGGCTACCTCGGCGGCGGCTCGATGACGAAGGGGCTCATGATGGCCGTGCTCGGGCTGCTCCTCGGCATGGTGGGGCTCGACCCGATCATGGGCAGCCCCCGCTTCACCTACGGCGTGTTCAAGCTCGCCGAGGGGTTCGAGTTCGTCCTGGTCGCGATGGGGCTGTTCGGGATCGGCGAGGTGCTCGTGAACGTCGAGCGGAGGGTCGCCCCCGAGGTCCTCAAGACGCAGATCCGGGGCCTGCTCGCGAGCCGCGAGGAGTGGCGGGCGGCGAGCCTGCCGCTCGCCCGCGGCTCGCTCCTCGGCTTCTTCGTCGGGGTCCTGCCGGGCGGCGGCGCGATCATCTCGTCGTTCGTCGCCTACGCGGTCGAGAAGAAGCTCTCGCGCCACCCGGAGCGCTTCGGCCGGGGCGCCATCGAGGGTGTCGCCGGCCCGGAGTCGGCGAACAACGCCGCCGCGACCAGCTCGTTCGTCCCGCTCCTGACGCTCGGCATCCCCGGCAACGCCTCGATCGCCCTCATCTTCGCCGCGCTCCTGATCCACGGCATCCGCCCGGGGCCCCTGCTCGTGTCCGAGCAGCCCGCGGTGTTCTGGGGGCTCATCGCGTCCATGTACATCGGCAACGTCATGCTGCTGATCCTGAACTTCCCGCTGATCCGCCTCTGGGTGAGGCTGCTCGAGGTGCCGTACCGGATCCTGGCGCCGCTCATCGTGGTGTTCGTCCTGGTCGGCGCCTACAGCGTGAACAACAGCGTCTTCGACGTCGGGACGACCGTCGTCTTCGGCGCGCTCGGCTACGCGCTGCGCAAGCTCGACTTCGAGCCGGCGCCGCTCGTCCTGGCGATGATCCTGGGGCCGCAGCTCGAGGCCGCGCTCAGGCGCTCGCTGATCTACTCGCACGGCGACCTGCTGGTCTTCTTCCAGCGCCCGATCGCGGCGACGCTCATGGCGCTCGCCGTGCTCGTGCTCCTGTCCCCGGTGCTCCGCTGGGGGCTCGAGCGGAAGCTCCGGGAGCTCGTGGAGCCCGTGGCGCCGCGCGACTGAGTTGACGCCGGTGCGTTCCCATTTGACAGCCTCGGGGCCGGATGGTACGAACGGGGCGTTGCGGAATCGCGTTCTACTATGAGGAACAGCCGCCGATCCGCGTCCGCCGCCTCGCCCGCCCGGGAGCGGGGCGTTCTGCGCTCGGTCACCAACGCGCTCGCCGTCCTCGAGGCCTTCAGCGTCGAGCGGCCCGAGCTCGGCGTCACCGAGCTAAGCCACGCGCTCGGCCTCGGCAAGAGCACGGTCCACCGCCTCCTGGCCTCGCTCGGCGCGCGCGGCTACGTGCGCCGCAACCCCCAGACCGAGCGCTACAGCCTCGGCCTCAAGGCCTTCGAGGTGGGCTCCCGCGCCACCGGCCGCGGCGGCCTCCGCGACGCGGTGGCACCGTCCCTCCAGCGGCTGACGGCCGCGACGAAGGAAACGGTCCACCTGGGAATCCTCGACGACTGGGACGTCGTCTACATCGACAAGATCGAGAGCCACCAGCCGCTGCAGATGTTCTCCCGCGTCGGCCGGCGCGCGCCGCTGCACTGCACGGCCCTCGGCAAGGCGCTCGTCGCGTTCCAGCCCGACGACGTCCTCGAGCGCTTCCTCCGCCGGCGCTTCAAGGGCTACACGCCGGCGACGCTGACCGACCCGCGCGAGCTCCGCCGCGAGCTCGAGCGCGTCCGGGCGCAGGGCTGGGCGCTCGACGACGAGGAGTTCGCCGTCGGGCTCCGGTGCATCGCGGCGCCGCTGCGCGACCACACGCGCGCCGTCGTGGCCTCGCTCGGGATGGCGGGCCCCGCCGTGCGGGTCGCCGACGACCGGGTGTCGCGGCTCGCGGCCCTCGTGCGGGACGTGGCCGCCGAGGCCTCCGCCGCCCTCGGCGCCACGGGCTCGCCGTGACCGGCGCGGCGCCGCTCGTCAGCATGCAGGGGATCGTCAAGCGCTTCGGCGCGGTCGAGGCGCTCCGGGGCGTGGACCTCGCGCTCGGCGCCGGCGAGGTGCTGGGGCTCGTCGGGGACAACGCGGCCGGGAAGTCCACGCTGATGAAGGTCCTCACGGGCGTGCACCAGCCGGACGAGGGCCGCATCGTCTTCGAGGGGCAGCCCGTCCACTTCCGGAACCCGCACGACTCGCGGGCGCTCGGCATCGAGATGATCTACCAGGACCTCGCCCTCGTGCCCTCGCTCGACGTCGTCGCCAACGTGTTCCTCGGCCGCGAGCGGACGCGGCGCCGCCTCGGGGGCCTCGTGCGCCAGCTCGACGAGCGCGCGATGGAGGCGGCCACGTGGGAGGTGGTCCGGCGCCTGCGGATCAACATGGACTCGGTGCGCAAGCCCGTCGGCCTCTGCTCCGGCGGCCAGCAGCAGGCGGTCGCGATCGGCCGGGCCATGTCCTTCAACGCGCGCGTGATCGTGATGGACGAGCCGACCGCGGCGCTCGCGGTCCGCGAGGTGGGCAAGGTGCTCGACCTGGTGCGCGACCTCAAGACCCACGGCGTGTCGGTGATCCTCATCAGCCACCGCATGCAGGACGTGTTCGCGGTCGCCGACCGGGTCATGGTCCTCTACGGCGGGCAGAACGTGGGCGTGCGGCGCGCGGCGGAGACCACGATCGACGAGATCGTGCGCCTCATCGTCGGCGCCGGCGAGCGTGTGTCGTGACGGCCGACGAGGCGGCGGTCGTCGCCGGCGCGCGGCCGCGCGCGTCGCGGATCCCCTGGGACCGCGTCGCCTTGCCGCTGTTCATCCTGCTCATGGGGCTCGTGTTCGGCTCGCTCAACCCGAACTTCTACTCCTGGACCAACGTCACCAACGTCGCGCGCCAGTCGTCGGTGCTCGCGCTGCTCGCCGTGGGCCAGACGTTCGCGATCGTGAGCGGCGGCATCGACCTCTCGGTGGGCTCGCTGCTCGCGATCGTGAGCGTGCTCGGCTCGATGCAGCTCGTCGCGTTCGGCCTCGTGCCGGGCATCGTGGGCGGCCTGCTGGCGGCCACGCTCGCCGGCGCGATCAGCGGCGCGCTCATCGCGCTCACCAGGATCCCGCCGTTCATCGTCACGCTCGGCATGCTCTCGCTGGCGCGCGGCACCGCGTTCACGATCACCGGGGGGATGCCGGTCGTCGGCCTTCCGGCGGGCTTCGAGCGGATCGGCGCCGGGAGCCTCGGGCCGCTGCCCGTGCCTGGCGTGATCGCCGCGCTCGCCTTCCTCGGCGCGCACTGGCTGCTCCGCTGCACGCCCTTCGGGCGCTACGTCTACGCGATGGGCGGCAACGAGGCGGCCGCGATCGCGGCCGGCATCAACGTGCGGCTCCACAAGTTCTTCGTCTACTGCCTGTCGGGCCTGTGCGCGGGCGTGGCGGGCATCGTGATCACCTCGCGGACGCTCTCGGGGCAGCCGACCGTGGGCGAGACGCTGGAGCTGTACGCGATCGCGGCGGTGGTGATCGGGGGCACGCGGCTCGGCGGCGGCGACGGGAGCCTCGTCCGGACGCTGCTCGGCGTCGTGGTCATCGCGGTGCTCGGCAATGGGCTCAACCTGATCAACGTGTCCTCGTACATCCAGCTCATCGTCATCGGCGCGATCATCATCGTCGCGGTCGGGTTTGACCTCTGGCGCCGCGAGCACACCCGGGCGAGGTGAGGGCCGCCGCGTCGCGCGGCGAGCCGAGCGATGAGATGGCCGGGCGAGGTGAGCCGCGTCGCGCGGCGAGCCGAGCGATGAGATGGCCGGGCCGGGCGAGGCGTGCGGTGAAATGCGTGAAGGAGGGAACCATGCGACGGATTCTGCTGGCGTTGGGGGTGCTGC
>MGCF01000104.1:39722-44086 GCA_001788495.1 Candidatus Rokubacteria bacterium RIFCSPLOWO2_02_FULL_73_56 | reverse complement strand
CCGGGCGAGGCGTGCGGTGAAATGCGTGAAGGAGGGAACCATGCGACGGATTCTGCTGGCGTTGGGGGTGCTGCTGGTCGGGGTGACGCTGGCCGGGGCGGCGGGCGACGAGGCCTACCCGCGGCCGGCCAAGCCGGCGAAGGGGTACACGATCGGCGTGCTGGTGCCGCAGCTCACGAACCCGCACTTCCTCGGGCAGGCCTATGGCTACGTGGACGAGGCGGAGCGGCTCGGCGCGAAGGTGATCCTGCACGACGCGGGCGGCTACCAGTTCCTGGACAAGCAGATCGCCCAGCTCGAGGACCTGATCGCGAGCAAGGTGGACGCGATCTGCCTGGTGGCGGTGAGCGGGCCGGGCACGGTGCCGGTGGTGGACCGCGCGGTCGCCGCGGGGATCCCCGTGGTCAACGTCAACGTCATGACCAACAACGACAAGGTCGCCATCCGCGTCCGCTCGGACGACAACGTGATCGGCGAGACGATGGCGAAGTACCTCCACGAGCGCCTGAAGAAGGGCAGCGTGGTGATGCAGTCGGGCGTGGCCGGCGCCTCGGCGTTCGAGATCCGCGCCAAGGCCTTCCGGGCGTGGATCGAGAAGCACTCGCCCGGCATCAAGATCCTCGGCGAGCGCCACTCGCTCAACACGCCCGACCAGGGCCTGAAGAACATGGAGGACTTCCTCCAGACGTTCCCGCAGATCG
This sequence comes from Candidatus Rokubacteria bacterium RIFCSPLOWO2_02_FULL_73_56, assembly GCA_001788495.1. Taxonomy (GTDB): domain Bacteria; phylum Methylomirabilota; class Methylomirabilia; order Rokubacteriales; family CSP1-6; genus GWA2-73-35. The sequence goes on along the minus strand of MGCF01000104.1, from coordinate 43,385 downwards.
ACGCCGTCTACAACTCGGCCGACTTCGTCGCGATCGGCGCGGCCCAGGCGCTCAAGGCCGCGGGCAAGGCGGGCAAGGTGATGATCGTGACCGCCGACTTCCAGCCCGACACCGAGCGGCTGGTCCGCGAGGGCGTCGTCACGCAGGCCGTCGTCCAGCAGCCCGTCACGATGGGGCGCTGGGCGGTCCGCGCGGCGATCAACATCCTCGAGAAGCGCCAGGTCCCGAAGCTCCTGTACACGCCGATCCTCTCGGTGACGAAGGAGAACATCGCCTCCGTGGACCTCTCGACGGTGCGTGCGCCGGCCGGCTGGAAGCCGCGGTAGGGCCTGCCGGAGCATCGCGGGTTGCGCGGGGACGCCCTGACGGTGGCCATCACCATCCAGAGAGAGGACAGACATGGGCAACTTCGGCATGGTCGGCGTGGACTGGCAGCAGCGCATCAACTGGGACCGGCTGCGCACGTACCGCCTGGAGCGCGCGCGCGAGCGCATGAAGGCCCACAACCTGGGCGCGCTGCTCCTGATGTACGACGAGAACGTCCGCTACGTGACCAGCACGCTGACGCCCGGCTGGAACCGCCTGAAGCCCGGCCTCCGCTACGCGCTCCTGTGCGGCGACGGCGCGCCGGTGCTGTTCGAGCAGGGCGACATCGGGTTCCAGATCCAGCGCCACTCGCCGTGGATCCCGGAGGAGAACATCCGCTGGTCGTACGCGTGGATCAAGGGCGCGGCCGGCCCGGCGTCCAGCCAGCAGGTCAAGAAATTCACCGACGCGATCGTCAAGGAGATGAAGCGCTACGGGGTCGCCGACCAGACGCTCGGCGTGGACTTCATCGACATCAACATGCTCCAGGCCTTCCAGCAGGCGAAGCTCACGTGGGCCGACGGCATGACGCCCATGATGGAGGCGCGCGCGATCAAGAACGTGGACGAGCAGGAGTGCCTGCGCATCGTGGGCGCGATCGGCGACGCCGCGCACTGGGAGACCATGCGCTTCCTCAAGCCGGGCCTCACCGAGAACCAGGTGACCGCGCACATCATGGAGTTCCTCTACAACATCCCGGGCATGGAGGACGTCGAGGACGTGATCGTGTCGTCGGGCCCGAACACCTGGCCCAACTGGCGCAACTTCTCCGACCGGATCATCAAGCCGGGCGAGATCGTCTTCATGGACCTCGCGGCGCTCACCTGGAACGGCTACAAGTCCTGCTACTACCGCACCTACTGCGTGGGCAAGCAGCCGACGCAGGAGATGAAGGACTACTACGCGACCGCGCTCAAGTGGCTCTACGACTCGATCAACGCCGTGCGCCCCGGCGTGACCACGCGCGACATCGCGCTCAAGTGGCCGTCGGCGAAGGAAGCGTGGGGCTACGAGGAAGAGGACCAGGCGGCCGCGAACCTGTGGGGCCACGGCCTCGGGCTCGCGCAGTACGACCAGCCGGTCATCTCGCGCATCTGGTCGCTCGACCACCCGCTCGAGATCAAGCCGGGCATGGTCTTCGCGCTGGAGACGCAGCACGGCAAGAAGTACGAGTGGGGCGTGCGGATCGAGGAGATGCTGATCGTCCACGCGGACAAGACCGAGATCATCTCGAGCTTCCCGGTCGAGGAGATCACGGTCGTCATCTGACCGGAGGTCGGGGGGAGCGCCGCCGCTCCCCGCGACACCCCCCAGCGGGACCGCACATGCCGACGAACGGGAGTGCGCCGGCGAAGCCGGCGCTCGAATGGACCACCTGACGCGCGCGGCGGTGCTCACGGCGCCCCGACGCCTCGAGCTGGTGGCGCGCCCGACGCCGGTCGCCCGCGCGGGCGAGGCGCTCGTGCGCGTCGCGGCGACCGCGGTCTGCCACACCGACCTCGAGATCTACACGGGCCGGCATCCCGGCGTGCGGCTGCCGCGCGTCATGGGGCACGAGGCCGCGGGCGTGGTCGAGGCCGTGGGCCCCGGCGTCGCCTCCCTGCGCGCGGGCCAGCGCGTGATCCTGAACCCGATCATCGCGTGCGGCGCGTGCGACAGCTGCGCCCGGGGCCGGGGCAACCTCTGCCGCAACGCCGGGCTCTTCGGCCGCGAGATGGACGGCTCGCTCGCCGAGCACGTCGTGCTGCCGGAGGCGTACCTCTACCCGCTGCCCGACCACCTGGCGCTCGCCACGGCGACGCTGATCGAGACGCTGGCGACGGTGCGCCACGCCCAGGTGCGCGCGCGCATCGGCGCGGGCGAGTCCGTCGTGGTGCTCGGACAGGGCGCCGCGGGGCTCCTGCACACGCAGCTCGCCAAGCTCGCCGGCGCGGGCCCGGTCATCGCCGTGTCCCGCAGCCCCGCCAAGCTCGCGCTCGCGCGCCGGATGAAGGCGGACGCGGTCGTGGACGCCTCGCAGGAAGACCTCGTCGCCGCGGTGCGCGCGGCGACGGCGGGCCGCGGCGCCGACGTCGTGATCGACGCCGCCGGGGCGCCGGCACTCCTGGCCCCGGCGCTCGAGATGCTCGCCCCGGGCGGCACGCTGCTCGTCTACGGGATCAGCCACCGCCCGGTGCCCGACTTCACCACGTACCCGCTGTACTTCAAGGAGCTCACCCTCTACGGCTCGCGCGCGCTCACGCCCGAGGATGTCGGGCCCGCGATCGCGCTGGTCGCGGGCGGCGCCGTGGACCTCGAGGGGTTCATCACCGCGACCTATCCGCTCGAGCGCGTCGCGGCCGCTTTCGAGGACTACGAGCGCGCGCCGGGCGCGATCCTGAGGCTCGTCATTGGCCCCGGCGCCTGAGTCGACGTCGCGCCTCGTGGTCCCGCTCGCCGATGGCGACGCGCTCGACGCCGCGCGGGTCGGGCCGAAGGCGGCGACGCTCGCGCGCCTGGAGCGCGCGGGCCTGCCCGTGCCCGACGCGCGCTGCCTGACCGCCGACGCCTATCACGCCCAGCTCGGCGCGGCGGGGGCGGCGGCCGCGGCGGGCCGCGTGGCCGCGGCGGAGGGCTTCGAGGCGCGCCGGCTCGCGCTCGACGTGAGGCTCGGCTTCCTCCGCGCCCCGCTGGCGCCGGCCGTCGCCGACGCGCTCCGGGACCTCGCCGCCTGGGCCGGCGCGCCGCCGGCGTCGCCGGTCGCGGTGCGCTCCTCGGCGCTCCGCGAGGACGCGCCCGGTGCCTCCTTCGCCGGCCAGTTCGACACCTTCCTCGGCGTGACGGGCGAGGCCGACGGCGCGACGGCGGTGCGCGCCTGCTGGGCGAGCCTGTGGGCCACGCGGGCGCTCCGGTACATGCAGGCGCACGCCGTGGACCCGGCGCGCACGGCGATGGCGGTCCTCGTCCAGCGCATGGTCGCCGCGCGCGCGGCGGGCGGCGCGCACAGCCGGACCGCGGACGGCGCGGTGCTGCTGACCGGCACATGGGGGCTCGGCTCGGCCGTCGCGCAGGGGGAGGTCGTCCCCGACCGCTGGGTCCTTGCGCGCGACGCGACGCTCGAGAGCGTGGAGCCCGGGCGCAAGGACCGGCGCGTCGCGTACGCGCCCGACGGCGGCGCGCGACCCGAGGCCGTCGAGCCCGGGCTGGTGGACGCCCCCTGCCTCGAGCCGGACGAGGCCGTGGCCCTCGCGCGGCTGGTGCTCGAGGCCGAGGCGATCCTGGGCGGGCCCGTCGAGGTCGAGTGGGCGAAGGACGTGG
>MGCF01000104.1:38058-39695 GCA_001788495.1 Candidatus Rokubacteria bacterium RIFCSPLOWO2_02_FULL_73_56 | reverse complement strand
CGGGCCCGTCGAGGTCGAGTGGGCGAAGGACGTGGCCGGCTTCCACATCCTCCAGGCCCGGGCGCTGCGGGTCGAGACGGGCTTCGACGTCGACGAGGTCTGGCTCCGCCACCCGGCGCTTCGCGGCCAGCCGGCGGGCGTGGGCTGGGGCACCGGCCCGGCGTGCGTCGTCGTCCACGAGCACGACCTCGAGCACGTGAAGCTCGGCGACGTCCTCGTCACCCAGGTCGCCGGCCCCGCGCTGACCGCGGTGCTGCCGCGCGTCGCGGGCGTCGTCGCCGAGCTCGGCGGGAGCACCTCGCACCTCGCCGCGCTCGCGCGCGAGCGCGGCATCCCGGCGGTCCTCGGTGTGGGCGACGCCACGCGGCGCATCCCGGAGGGCGCCACGGTCGCGGTCGACGGCGTGACCGGGCTCGTGCGCTGGATCCGCTGACGCGGCCGCGCGTCTTCGTCACCCAGCCGGTTGCCCGCGGGGCGCTCGATCGCCTGCGCGCCGGCGCCGACGTCGAGTGCCACCCCGACCCGCTCCACATCCTCGACCGCGCCGCGCTCGCCCGGGCGGTGCGCGAGGTCCACGTCCTGTTCTGCCTCGTCCAGGACACGGTGGACGCCGGGGTGATCGCCGCCGGCGCGGCGCTCCGCGTGGTCGCGACGATGACGATCACGCCGGAGCAGGTCGACGTCGCCGCCGCGACCGCGCGGGGAATCCCGGTGACGACGATCCCGCCGATGGTCACCGAGGCGACCGCCGACCTCGCGTGGGCGCTCCTGCTCGCGGTGGGCCGGCGCGTGGTCGAGGCGGACGGGCTGGTGCGCGCCAATGTGTTCCCGGGCGCCCAGTCGTGCCGCCTCGAGGGGCTGGGCGTGTCCGGCCGGACGCTCGGCCTGCTGGGCTGCGGGCGGGTGGGCCAGGCCGTCGCGCGCCGCGCGCGCGGCTTCGGCATGCGCGTGCTCTACGCGGACCCGCGCCCGCTCGCGCCACCCGAGGAGGCGGCGCTCGGCCTCGTGCGGGTCCCGCTGCCCGTGCTGCTCGCGGAGGCGGACTACGTGTCCGTGCACGTGCCGCTCGGGCCGGCGACGCGCCACCTCGTGGGCGCGCCCGAGCTCCAGCGCATGAAGCCCACGGCCTACCTGATCAACACCTCGCGGGGCCCCGTGGTGGACGAGGCGGCGCTGGCGGTCGCGCTTGCCGCGGGCCGGCTCGCGGGCGCGGCGCTCGACGTCTTCGAGCACGAGCCGCGCGTCGACCCCCGCCTCCTGGCGCTGCCCAACGTCGTGCTCACGCCGCACATCGGCAGCGCCGAGGTGGAGCTGCGCGCGCGGATGGCCGCCGTGGTCGTGGACAACATCCTGGCGGTGCTCGCGGGCCGGCGCCCGCCGAACTGCGCGAACCCCGAGGTCTACGGCCAGGGAGGACACCAGTAGGGGTTCGAATCCGCTCGCGCTCGGCGAGGATCCCCGCGACCTGCTCCTCGTAGAACGATACCGAGCGCTCGAGCTACGACGGGCGACGGGCCGAGCGTTACGCTTGACGTAACACATCCGGGCGTCCAGGATAAGCAATGATCCTCGGCTACCGGGACACGCGAACCCGGGACTTCGCGGCCGGCAAGCGAATCAAGGCCTTTTCGGGCGTC
>MGCF01000104.1:34848-38036 GCA_001788495.1 Candidatus Rokubacteria bacterium RIFCSPLOWO2_02_FULL_73_56 | reverse complement strand
CACGCGAACCCGGGACTTCGCGGCCGGCAAGCGAATCAAGGCCTTTTCGGGCGTCGGGCGGGCGGCGCAGCTGAAGCTCGATCGTCTCGATGCGCCGTTTCACTGGGGGACTTGGCCGCCTTGCCGGGCAACCGGCTCGAGGCGCTCCGCGGTGGCCGGAAGGGCCAGTACAGCATCCGGATCAACGACCAATGGCGGATGTGTTTCGAATGGCCGGAGGGCTCGGCGGGTCCAGTCAACGTCGAGCTCGTCGACGATCACCAGGGAGAGCCAGATGGCACGTGCGGCGATTCACCCAGGCGAGCAGCTTGCCGAAGAGCTGCGGGTGCTCGAGGTGAGCGCCGCCGAGCTCGCGCGCCAGCTGGGAGTGCCGACCAACCGCGTGACCGGAATCCTGAACGGGCAGCGCGCGATCACCGGCGATACCGCCCTGCGCCTCGGTCATTTCTTCGGCACCAGCCCCGAGTTCTGGCTCAACCTCCAGAGCCTCTACGAGCTGCGCCTGGCCGAGCGGAGGGCGGGCAGGGCGATCAAGGGTCTGCCCACGCTGAAGCGCCGAAAAGCCCGGAAGTCGCGGCAGCCCGAACACGCATGATGCAGGGTTTCGGCCGATCCTGGCTCAACCGCCGTCCCGTCTGCCGGCTTCCGTCGTCCTCTGGTGGGGTCCGTCGGGTTGGAGGGCAACGCGAGATGGTCCACGTGCGAGCCGCCCGGGTCCTCGTGGCGCTCCTGGCGGCGACGCTTGCCGGTGTCGTCCCGTCGCCCGTGGATGCGTCGGACGATCCGCCGGCGGCCGACATCTCCCAAGCGCTCGCGCGGGCGGCCGCGGCGGTGCCAGCGATCCCCGACGAGAATTCTCGCGTCGTTCTCACCCGCGCGATCGGCCTTGCCCGGGTCCGCGTCCTCCTGAAGCGGGGCGACCTCGCGGCCGCGCGCCAGGAGGCGACGACGCTGGTCTACCGGTTCCGCGACGAGGCGCTGATGAGCGTGGCCTTCGCCCAGGTCGACGCCGGCGACGTGGACGGCGCGCTCGCCACGGCCGGCGACATCGGCGGCGCCTACAGCCCCGACGGGCCCATCGCGTACGTCGCCTGGGCGGTGGCTCGCCGGGGAGACACGGGCCGGGCGCGGGCGATCGCCAGGACCATCCGCGTCGACGCGTCCCGCGTGCTCGCGCTCGGGGACATCGCGGTCGCGCAGGCCGAGGCCGGCGATCCAGCGGGCGCGGTCGCGACGGCCGGGGAGTTGGCGCCCGAGGTCGAGCGGGCCGTGGCACTCGCCGACATCGCGCTGGCGCGGTTCCGTGCCGGCGCCCGCAGCGAGGCGGCCGCCACGCTCGCGCAGGCCGCGTCGATCGTCCGCGGGGCACCCGCGAGCCCGGGGCGCAACTACGCCCTCATGGTGACGGCCCTGGTGCACGCGCAGATGCGCGAGTTTGCCGCCGCGCTGTCCCTCGCCGCGCTGGGTGATCGGTTCCTGCGGCACCACATCCGGTGGCAGATCGCCATCGCCCAGGCCGCGGTCGGCGATGCCGCCGGCGCGCTGAAGACCGATGGCTCGCTCGGCCGGAAGGGCTACCTGGCCGTAGCCCTCGCGGAGGGCGGGTATCTCGACGGGGCCCGGGAAGCGCTGACGCGTGTCGGCGGGGACGAAGACCGGATCGAGGCGCGGCGACACGTGGCGCTGGTGCTGGCGAGGCGGGAGCAGCGCGACGAGGCCGCGCGGCTCTTTCGCGCCGCCCGACGGATCGCCGCCGCGCTTCGCGATCCGTTCTGGCGAGCTTGCCGGATGCGGAAGGTCGCCGCGAGCCAGGCGGCGGGATCCTTCGTGGCGGCGGCGCGGGACAGTGCGGCCGCGATCGGTGACGCACGGGAGCGGCGCCGCGCGTTTCGCGAGATCGCCCAGGCCCAGGCGGCCAGTGGCCACTTCACGGAGGCGACGACGTGGGCGACGGCGCAGCCGGAGCCCGTGCTGCGGGCCGCGTCGCTCCTGGGCGCGGCCGAGGGCGCTCTCCGGGCAGCGGGATTCGTGGACGCGAAAGACATCAAGGTGAATCGGTACGGCCGCTGGTCGCGTACTTTCCTGGACGTCGCGTGCTGATCGGCGCGGCGAAGCGGCGTCGCGCCGGCTAGGCGAGCCGGAGCAGACGCGCGGCGTTGCCGCGCAGGACCTTCGCCTGGGCGGCCGCCTTGAGGCCGAGCTGGCGGGTGACGATGTCGCGCGGCCGCTCGTAGCCCATGTCGAAGCAGAAGTCGCTGCCGAGCATCACGCGCTCGGCGCCCACGCAGGCGATCAGCCAGCGGAGCGCCTCCGGCGAGTGGCTGATCGTGTCGTACGTGAACCGCTTGAGGTACGCCGTGACGGGCCGCTTCGCCCGGCGCTGCGCCTCCGGCCGCACCTTCTGGCCGCGCTGGAGCCGCCCCGCGAGGTAGGGCAGGGCGCCGCCGGCGTGCGGCAGGAGGACCTGGAGCCGCGGGTGGCGGTCGAGCACGCCGCCGAAGATCAGATGCGCGGCGGCGATCGCCGTGTCGAAGGGGTTGCCGAGCAGGTTGCTCAGGTAGAACGGCGCCAGCCGTCCGCCGCCGACGGTGTTGAGCGGATGGAGCAGCACCGGCAGCCCGAGGGCCTCCGCGCGCGCGAAGATCGGCGCGAACGCCGGGTCCGACAGGTCGCGGCCGGCGATGTTCGTGCCGAGGTAGACGGCGCGGATCCCCGGCAACGGCGCCACGCGCTCGAGCTCGGCGAGGGCGCGCGGCGGGTCCTGCAGCGGCAGGGTCGCGCAGCCGACGAAGCGGTCGGGGTAGGCGGCGTGGGCCTGCGCCATCGCGTCGTTGGTGGCCCGCGCGAGGCGGCCGCCGACCTCGCCGTCGGCCCAGTAGACCATCGGCACGGTCAGCGACAGCGCGTGGACGCCGACGCCGACGCGGTCCATGGCGCGCACGCGCCGGTCCACGTCGTAGTACGTCGGGTCGAGGGGCGGGGTCCGGGCGCCGCCCGCGGCGAGCACCGGGCCCCTGGGGTTCGACCGGTCGACGCTGCCGCCGAACCGGGCGCCGTCGGTCTCGACGACGCGGAGGAAGCTCTCGGGGAAGAAGTGCGCGTGGATGTCGATCGCGAGGGGGGCGCTCATGGCGCGGGATTGTACTATAGTCGCGCGCGAACATCCGCACCAGGGAGGTGCCCGTGAA
>MGCF01000104.1:0-34836 GCA_001788495.1 Candidatus Rokubacteria bacterium RIFCSPLOWO2_02_FULL_73_56 | reverse complement strand
GAGTGGGACATCGAGAAGCCGGTGGCGCGCCAGTACCTCTCCGCCCCCCAGGGCGTGGCGACGGTCCCCGACGTGCCCAACTGGGCGTGGCACGAGTACGGCATGCGCGTCGGCTTCTGGCGGCTCCTCGAGGCGCTCGCCAAGCGGAAGATCCGGGCCACCACCGCGATCAACGCGCACGTGTGCGCGTCCTACGAGCCGGTGGCCCGCGCGATGCTCGACGCCGGCTGGGAGTTCATGGGCCACGGCGTCAAGCAGGGGGCGATGCACCTGCTGCCCGACCAGCGGGCGGCCATCCACGAGGCCGTGCAGCGCATCCGCGACTTCACCGGCAAGAAGCCGAAGGGCTGGCTCGGCCCCGGCCTCACCGAGACCTGGGAGACGCTCGACCTGCTCGCCGCCGAGGGGATCGAGTACGTCTCCGACTGGGTCAACGACGACCAGCCCTACGAGATCCGGACGGCCTCGGGTCCGCTCGTGTCCGTGCCGTACTCGATCGAGCTGAACGACATCCCGATGATGGTCATCCAGCACCACGAGTCCGGCGCCTGGCTCCAGCGCTGCCGGGACCAGTTCGACCGGCTCTACCTCGAGGGGGCGAGGAACCCGCGCGTGATGGCGCTCGCCGTCCACCCGTACAACTCCGGCGTGCCGCACCGGATCAAGTACTTCGAGGCGGTGTACGACTACATGCGGAAGCAGAAGGGCGTGTGGTTCACGACCGGCGAGGAGATCTACGAGTGGTACAGGACCCACCCGTGGTGAGCGCCCGGACGGGCCGCGCGGTCCTCACCTCCCGCGCTTGAGCGGGGCGACGACGACGTCGGTCGGCTCGCCCCGGAGGAAGCCCGCGACGTTCTCGACGGCCCGCAGCAGGCCGTCCCGCAGCACCTCCGGCGTCTGGCCGGCGTTGTGCGGCGAGAGCACGACGTTCGGGAGGCGGAGCAGGGGGTCGTCGGCCTTGAGCGGCTCCTCGTGGAAGACGTCGAGCCCGGCGCCGGCGATCCGGCCCCGGGTGAGCGCGTCCAGCAGCGCCTCGCGCTCGACGAGCGCCCCGCGTCCGGTGTTGACGAGGAACGCGGTCGGCTTCATCAGCGCGAACTCCCGGCGGCCGAGGAAGCCGCGCGTGTCCGGGCCGAGCCGGAGGTGCAGCGAGACGACGTCGGCCGCGCGGCAGAGCTCGTCCTTCGAGACGGCGCGCGCCCCGAGCGCGGCGATCGCCGGCGCGTCCCCGCGCGCGCTCCAGGCGAGCACGTCCATGCCGAACGCGCGCGCGAGCTCGACGACGCGCGCGCCGATCCTGCCGGTGCCGACCACGCCGAGCGTCTTGCCCAGGAGCTGCGTCAGCATCTCGCGCGGCCACGCGCCGCCGCGCATCTCGTGGTCGATCCGCGGGATCTTGCGCGCGACGGCGAGCATCAGCGCGAGCGTGTGCTCGGCGACCGCGAACGCGTTGACGCCGGGCGTGTTCGTCACCGTGATGCCGCGACGCCCCGCGGCTTCCAGCTCGACGTTGTCGGTGCCGGTGCCCCAGATCGAGATCAGCTTGAGGTTCCGGCAGGCGGCCATGACCGTGTCGGTGAAGCGGGCGTGCGCGCGGATGTTGATCGCGATCGACGCCAGCCCGATGCGGCGGATCAGCTCGGCCTCCTCGTCGGCGCCGCGCGCCGTGTGGACGCGGACCTCGCCGAGCTTCAGGGCCCGCTCGTGGGCGGCGGACTTCTCGAAGACGCTGGGGAAGTCGTCGGGAACGACGATCAGCGGCGCGGCCACGGCCTAGGCGGCGTCGGCGAAGGCGGCCTGGGCGGCGGCCACGCCGGCGCCCGGCTCGCCCTTCGCCCCGAGGTCGCGCAGCGCCAGCTCGAGCGCGCCGAGCGTGGGCAGCACGTACTGCGGGCTCGCGGTGATGCCCATCGTGCCGATCCGGAGCGTCGTCGTGCGGATCCGGTCCAGGCCCGTGCCGATCAGGATGCCGTAGCGCTCGCGCATGAGCGCGACGACCGCGGCGGGCTCGATGCCCGTGGGCGTCCGGACGCAGGAGACCGTGTTCGAGAGGATCGAGGCGTCGGGGAACATCTCGAGCCCCATCGCGGCGAGGCCGCGGCGGAGCGCGGCGGCGGCGACCTCGTGGCGGCGGAAGCGGTGCGGCAGGCCCTCCTCGAGGATCAGCCGCACGGCGACGCGCATCGCCTCGGTGAGGTGCGTCGGGATCGACACGGGCTGGCGGCGTGGCGCGCCGTCGGGCACCTTGCCGCCGCGTGAGACCGGCACCCACCACTCCTTCCAGCGCAGGAGGTCGTAGACGTAGCTCTGCGCCTTCCGGGCGCGGCGCTCCATCGCCTCCCAGGCCCGCGGGCTCACGCCCACGAGCGCCAGGCCGAGCGGCGCCGCGAGGCACTTCTGCGAGCCCGTCATGTTGAGGTCCACGCCCCACTCGTCGGTGCGGACGTCGAGCCCGGCGATCGAGGACACCGTGTCGAGCAGGAACAGCGCGCCCACCGCGCGGGCGATCGTGCCCACCTCGGCGGCCGGATACGTCGTGCCGGTCGAGGTCTCGTTGTGCACGAGCGTGATCGCCTTGGGCCGGAGGCGCTCGGCCTCCCGCCGGAGGCGGTCGAGGTCGAGGCGCGCGCCCCACTCGACCGGGAACTCGGTCCAGTCCGCGCCGACGCGGTTCATGATCTCGCGCATGAGCAGGCCGAACTGCCCCGCGCCGACCACGAGCACGCGATCGCCCGGCTCGATCACCGAGAGCGCGCCCGCCTCGAGGGCGGTGCGGCCCGAGCCCGGCATCAGGAGGACCTCGCCCCGCGTCTGGAACACCTCGCGCAGCGCCAGCGTGGTCGGCTCGAGGACCGCCTCGTCGAACGAGCGGTCGTACTGGATGGCGGCCGGCTGGTTGAGGGCCTGGACGACGGGCCAGGGCAGCTCCGTCGGGCCGGGGATCATCAGCACCGGACGCGTGTGGCACTGGGCCCAGTTGATCGTCACGGACACGGCAGTCTCCTTTGTCGCGCCGATTCTACACCGGCCGTCGCCTGTGGGCGACGCGCTCGGGCTTGCGGAAGATGAAGTAGAGGTTGCGCGAGTAGACGAAGAGCCCCGCGCCCTGGCCGATGATGAAGACCGGGTCCAGCCGGTAGATCGCGTAGGCGAGCAGCGTGACCCCGCCGCCGATCGAAAAGTACCAGAACGCGTGGGGCACCACGCTCTCCTTGGCGCGCTCCGAGGCGATCCACTGCACGAGGAAGCGGCCGGAGAAGAACGCCTGCCCGAGCAGGCCGATGCCGAGCCAAACCTGATCCGTTGTCATCGTGGCAACCCTCACACCGGGCGGACTTGCGTGGAGCCGGTGGGCGGCGGGGCCGCCGGCCACCGGCCGTCGGGGACTACGAGGCCCGACCGAACATCGCGCGCAGGACGTTGTACGCCTTCCGGATATCCTCCGGCCGGCGCCGTCCCGAGACGAGCGCGAAGATCTTCTCGGCCTCCTCCGTGGGGATCGGCTGGTGCTTGTCGCCGACGTCCATGAGGTCCCGGAGCGGGATCTCCAGGGCGGCGGCCACGCGGTAGAGGCTGTCCATCGAGATGGACTTCTCCCCGCGCTCGACCTCGCCGATGAACTTGCCGGACAGGTTGGCCCGCTCGCCGAGCCGCTCCTGGCTGAGGGCCCGCTGTTTGCGCAGCGCCCGGAGGCGCTGCCCCAGGAACTTCCGGACATGCTTGACGGCGCGCTCAGTCACTGGCTCGTCCTCGCTCTCGCAGAGTTGTCATTACACTACCTGTGTCGGGCGTCGCGCGCAACAGTCTCGACGGGCTCGGTGCCCCCCGTCATGATGGCCAGGACGAGGGCCCCGCCGGGGCTCACCACGGCGTGGACGCAGCCCGGCGGGCGCCGGGCGTAGTTGCCGCGCGTGCACGTGCCGGTGTCGTCGGTCACGCTGCCCTCGAGGACGAAGATCTGCTCGTCGCCGAGGTGGCGGTGGCGGGGGATGGCGGCCCCCGGCGCGTAGCGCATCAGGACCGCGCGGCGATCGCCCTCCTCCCAGAGCACCTTCCAGTGGATGCCGGGGCGCCGCTCCTGCCAGGGGCGGCCGGCGACGTCCACGAACAGGCTCGGGGGGGTGTCCGTCACGGCATCAGCGCCGCTGCCGCAGGGCCTCGTCGACGAGCCAGCGGAAGTCGTCCACCGAGATGGCGCCGACCACCGCCCGGTGGTTGATGAGGAAGGTGGGCGTGCTGGTCACGCCGAGCGCCCGCGCCTGGGCCACGTCCTCCTCGACCGCCGCCGCGTAGCGGCGCTCGTCCACGCACCGGGTGAACTCCGCGCGGCCGAGGCCGAGCTCGACGGCGTACCGGATCAGGGCGGCGCGCTCGAAGTTCGGCTGCTCGGCGAAGAGCCGGGCGTGGTAGGCCCAGTACTTGCCGGCGGCGGCCGCGCACCGGGCGGCCTCGTGGGCCGGGCGCGCCAGCGCGTGGCTGTCGAGCGGCCGGTCCTTGAAGACGAGGCGGACCTTGCCCGGGTATTCCTTGAGGATCTGGTCCAGCGCCCGCTGGACACTCTTGCAGTACGGTCACTGGTAGTCGGAGAACTCGACGATCGTGACGGGCGCGTGCACCGGGCCCCTGGTCATCGCCGGGCTCGCGCTGAGCTCGATCTGCGCGGCGGCCGGGCCGACGCCCTGCGCGGCGAGGGTGAGCGCCAGGGCGGCGATGGTGTACACTCGGCGCGGGCTCACGGCGCGAGAATAGCACGACAGGGAGGCGCCATGGACGACCTGCTCCAGCTCGTGTTCGGGACGTTCGCCTCGCGATCCCACCTCGTGGTCCGGCTCGGACTCGGCGTGATCTTCTTCGCGCACGGCGCGCAGAAGGTCTTCGGCTGGTTCGGCGGCAAGGGGCTCGCCCAGACGATCGCCGGCTTCCGCCAGATGAACATCCCCCCGGCGGCGACGGTCCTGGCGGCGTGCATCGAGTGCTTCGGCGGGCTCGCGCTCCTGCTCGGCTTCCTGGCGCGGCCGGCGTCGCTCGGGCTGATCGTGGTCATGCTGGTCGCGATCTCCAAGGTGCACGCCCGGCACGGCTTCTTCCTCAACTGGTCGATGGAGCCCGGGCGGGGGCACGGCTGGGAGTTCAACCTGGCGCTGATCGCGATGGCGCTCTCGATCCTCATCGGGGGCGCCGGGATGTGGTCGATCGACCGGCTGCTCGTGCCCTGGGGCGAGTGATCGCGTGGGGGGCCCCGCGATGGCCCCCGATGCTGCGCCGTGGCGCTCCTCGAGACTCCGCCGGGCGACTGACGGCGAGTGTGCCGTTCTCGAAGTCATGTGACGCGCCGTCGCACGTGGCGTCCGGGCCGACGGGCGCGGGCGGGAGGGGTCGTCGGGAATCCGTTCCCGCCACGGGGGGCGCGGACCGCGCGCGCCCGGCGGCCCGTCGCACGCCGACCGTGAACATGATTGCGTGGACGGAACGCTAGGCGGCGCGCCCGCCCTCCTCGGTGAGCGTGGTGATGACGTACGTGCCGCTCTTCTCGTCGCGCTCGAGGGTGACGATCTTCTGCTTGGCCGCCTCCTCGAGGAGCTTCGAGAAGGTCGAGAAGCCGTAGTACGACTCGTTGAACGCCGGGTTCTTCCGGATCATGGTCTGCTTGACCATGGACCCCCACAGCGTCTCCTTGTTCTCGCGCTGCAGCGCCTGGATCGCGTCGATGAGCTGCGCCATCGCCTCGGCCTTCTTCTCGGGCAGCCCCCGGAGCAGGTTGGTCTTCTTCGTGTCGCGGATGAGGTCCTCGTAGAAGATGAACTCGTCGCAGTTGGCCACGAGCAGGTCGGAGGACGACGACTTCACGCCGAGGCCGATCACGTAGCGGTCGTTCTCGCGGAGCTTGGAGACGAGCGGGGAGAAGTCCGAGTCGCCCGAGACGAGCGCGAAGGTGTCGATGTGGGTCTTGCCGTAGGCGAGGTCGAGGGCGTCCACCACCATCCGGATGTCGGCCGAGTTCTTGCCGCTGTAGCGGCTCTGGGGCACGTCGATCAGCTCGATCGCCCATTCGTGGAACGGGCGCTTGTACTCGGTGAAGCGGTTCCAGTCCGCGTACGCCCGCCGGACGATGATCTTGCCCTTCTCCAGGAGTCGCTCGAGCACCAGCTTGATCTCGAAGGCCTTGTACTGGGCTTCCTTGACGCCGCGGGCGATGTTCTCGAAGTCGATGAACAACGCCAGCTTCCGTTCCCCGTTCATCCGCCGTGTCCTTTCGTGGCGAACCCTCCCCGTCCGGCGACGTGTCCTACCGTCATTATATGTCTCCGCCGCGACGCGGCCCAAGAAGCTCGTGGCGCCGGGCGCGGTGTATAGTGGGGCCATCGTGGCGAAAGTGCTGTGGGAGCTCTGGAAGCTGCGGAGGGCGCAGATGAAGCAGGCCGATCCTGCCGTGGCGGGCCGGGTGCCGCCGGGACAGACCCTGACCACGAAGTGGCCGGTGCTCACGTACGGGCTGACGCCCCGGTTCGACCCCCGGACCTGGACCTTCCGGTGCTTCGGGCGCGTCGAGCGCGAGGTGGCGTGGACGTGGGACGAGCTCCGCTGCCTCCCGCGCGTGACGCTCACCTCGGACATCCACTGCGTGACGCGGTGGTCGAAGCTCGACAACGTCTGGGAGGGCGTCTCGATCCACGAGATCATGAAGCACGTCGCGCCGCTGCCCGGCGCGCAGTGGGTCGTGCAGCACGCCGACCCGGACTACACGACCAACATCGCGCTCGCGGACCTCGTGCAGGACGACGTGCTGCTGGCGCTCCGCCACAACGGGCGCGACCTCGAGCCCGACCACGGCGGGCCGATGCGGCTCGTCGTGCCGAAGCTCTACTTCTGGAAGAGCGCCAAGTGGCTGCGCGGCTTCGAGTTCGTCGACGTGAACCCGCCCGGGTTCTGGGAGCAGAACGGCTATCACATGAACGCCGACCCCTGGAGGGAGGAGCGCTACTCCGATCAGGAGACGCGCGCGATGCAGCAGATGCGCGCGGAGGCGGTGCGCGCGCTGCGCGACCGCTGACGTCCCGACGGCGGGAGGGGCGGAGCGGGTCCGGCGTCGAGCACGGTAACGACAACGGGTCTCCGCCGGGCCCGCTCCGCCCCCTCCCTCGCGTCCGACGTCGCCGGGCGCGCAGCGCGCCCGCGTTCGCGCGCAGCCGCTGAGCATGCGGATCCTGGTCGTCGAGGACGAGCGGAAAGTCGCGGGCTTCATCCGGCAGGGGCTCGCGGAGGAGGGCCACACCGTCGAGGTCTCGGCCGACGGCGCCGAGGCGCTCGAGCTGCTGCTCGCCGGGCCGCCGTACGACCTGGTCGTGCTCGACCTCATGCTCCCCGGACGCGACGGCGTCACGGTGCTCCGGACCGCCCGCGCGCGCGGCGTCCGGACCCCGGTGCTCGTGCTCACCGCGCGCGACAGCGTCGCCGACCGGGTGACCGGCCTCGACCTCGGCGCCGACGACTACCTGACCAAGCCGTTCGCCTTCGAGGAGTTCCTGGCGCGCGTGCGCGCGCTGCTCCGCCGCGCGGGCGAGGGGCGGCCCGCGCCCCTCACGCTCGACACGCTGGCCCTCGATCCGGCGACCCGCGCGGTCACGCGCGGCGGGCGGCGCGTCGAGCTCACGACACGCGAGCACGCGCTGCTCGAGTACTTCCTGCGCAACACCGGCCGCGTGCTCACCCGGCCGATGATCGCCGAGCACGTCTGGGGTGTCGACTTCGACACCGAGAGCAACGTGATCGACGTCTACGTGGGCTACCTGCGCCGGAAGATCGACGCGCCCGGCGAGCGCCGCCTGCTGCACACGGTGCGCGGCGCCGGCTACGTGCTGAGGGCCGGCGAGTGAGCCGGCGCTGGCCGCCGCTCGGCGTGCGCCTCAGGCTCACCCTCTGGTACACGGCGATCCTGCTCGGGATCCTCGTCGTGATCAGCGGGCTCTCGTACTCGCTCCTGCGGTGGAGCCTCGTGCAGGACCTCGACACCTCGCTCCGCGCGGTCGCGCAGGTGATCCGCGACACCGGCTGGAGCGGCCCCGAGGGCACGGGCGCCGAGGCGCTGCTGCGGGATCTCCTCGGGCCGGAGTTCCACGACAAGTTCTTCCAGCTCATGGACCCCGAGGGCCGCCCCGGCGCGCACTCGGCCGAGCTGCGCGACCGGCTCCCGCTCTCGCCGCGGGCGCGGCAGCGCGCCGCCGCCGGCGGCGAGACTTACGAGACCGTGCGCCTCGCCCGGGGGGCGCGCGTGCGCCTGCTCACCATGCCCGTGGACCGCGGCGGCCACCTCGTGCGGCTCATCCAGGTCGGCATGCCGCTCGACCGCGCCGAGCGCGCGCTCGGGCGTTACCTCGAGACGCTGCTCGTCCTGGTCCCGCTCGGCCTCGGCCTCGCCGCGGCGGGCGGGGCGGTGATCGCGCGGCGCGCGCTCAAGCCCGTGGACGAGATGTCCCGGACGGCGCGCCGCATCACCGGGGAGGAGCTCGGGCGCAGGATCCGCGGGCGCGGCACCGGCGACGAGCTCGATCACCTGGCCGGCACGCTGAACGCGATGCTGGCGCGCCTCGAGGACGCCTTCGCCCAGGTGCGGCGCTTCGCCGCCGACGCCGCGCACGAGCTCCGCACGCCGCTCACCGCGCTCAAGGGCGGCATCGAG
Organism: Candidatus Rokubacteria bacterium RIFCSPLOWO2_02_FULL_73_56; assembly: GCA_001788495.1. Classification (GTDB taxonomy): domain Bacteria; phylum Methylomirabilota; class Methylomirabilia; order Rokubacteriales; family CSP1-6; genus GWA2-73-35. The sequence continues at coordinate 26,156 of MGCF01000104.1, read as the reverse complement.
GTCGCCCTGCGCGCCGAGCGCACGCCGGAGGAGTACCGGCGCGTCCTGGTCTCGAGCCTCGAGGAGGTCGAGCGGCTCGTCCGGCTCGCCGAGGACCTGCTGCTGCTCTCGCGGTTCTCGGCCGGGGCGCCGCCGGCGCGCGAGCGCGTGGAGCTCGCGCCGCTGCTGCGCGACCTGCGCGAGGTGGGCGAGCGGCTCGCGCTCCCGCGGGGCGTGAGCGTCCGCCTGGACGCGCCCGCGCCGCTCGCGGTGCAGGGCGACCCGGCGGCGCTGCGGCGCGCGGTGCTCAACCTCGTGGAGAACGCGGTCAAGTACACGCCCCGGGGCGGGCGCGTCGAGGTCTCCCTGGCCGCGGTGGATGGGAGCGCCGCGATCGCCGTGCGCGACACCGGCGTCGGCATGGACCCGGCCGAGGCCGCACGGGTGTTCGAGCCGTTCGTGCGCCTCGACGCCGCGCGCGCGCGCGACACGGGCGGTGCCGGCCTCGGGCTGGCCATCGTGCGCTCGATCGTGCTCGCCCACGACGGCACGCTCGCCGTCGAGAGCGCGCCGGGCGCCGGCAGCACGTTCACGATCCGCCTGCCGCTCGGCTAAGAAACTTCTCATTCCCGTCTCATCGGTCGCTCACGTTCCTCCGCTACGCTCGCGGGGGAAAGGAGAGACCCGATGACCTATCTCGTGCAGGAGCAGCTCAAGCCCCACGGCCTCAAGGGCATCTCGGACGACCAGATCGAGGAGCACTGGGCCCTCTACAAGGGCTACGTCGGCAACACGAACGGCCTGCTCGCGGAGCTCGCGCAGGCGGGCGCCGGCACGCGCCACTGGGCGGAGCTCAAGCGGCGGGCCGGCTTCGAGTGGAACGGGATGGTCCTCCACGAGTACTACTTCGGGAACCTCGCGGCGGGCGTCCAGATGAACCGGCGCGGCGCGCTCGCGGAGCGCCTGGCGCACGGCTGGCGCACCGTCGAGGCGTGGCAGGAGGACTTCGTCAAGACCGGCATGATCCGCGGGATCGGCTGGGCGATCCTCTACCACGATCCGCTCACCGACAGCCTGTTCAACTGGTGGGTGAGCGAGCACGAGGTCAACCACCCCGCGGGCCTCAACCCGATCCTGGTCCTCGACGTCTTCGAGCACGCCTACATGGTCGACCACGGCGCGGGCGGGCGGAGCCAGTACATCACCGCGTTCATGGACAACGTCAGCTGGGGCGCCGTGCAGCAGCGCTTCGCCGACAGCCGCGCGCGCAAGGCGGTGAGCCGGTTCGCGGCGGCGGCGTGAGCCCGCGAGGCGGGGGGTCCGATGGATGACTGGTGGACGGAGCTCGAGGGAGACGTCCTGGCGTGCTTGAGGACGGCGGGTGCGATCCCGCCGGCGGAGGTGGGCCGGCGCCTCGGCGTCTCGGAGGACAGCGCGGCCTCGCTGCTGGCGATGCTTGCCCGCGAGGGCAAGGTGCGGATCGCGCTGGTCGAGCTCGTCGCGGAGCCGCGCTCGTGACCGCCGGCGCGCTGGTCGTGCTCGCCTCGACGGCGATCGTGCTCGGCATGCCGTGGTGGCAGGCGCGGCGCGAGCTGGCCCACGGCGTCGAGCTCGTCACCGCGGGCCGGTATCAGGCAGCCGCGCGCACGCTCGTGCGCGCCGTCGCGGCGCGCCCGGGCGACGCGCGCGCCCACTACTACCTGGGACTCGCGTACTCCCGCCTCGGGCTGCGTGACGGCGCGCGGCACCAGCTCGCCGACGCCGCCCGCCTCGCGGGGGACGATCCGATCGGGACGCTGGCCCGGCAGGCGCTCACGGCCGTGGCCCAGACGGACACTGGAGCAGTGCAGGACGACAGCGAAAGGAGCGTACGATGAACCTCAGGATATCCCGTTCGCGGTGGGCGCTGGGGTCGGTCGCGCTGGTGGCGGCACTCGCCCTCGTCGCGCTGGCACCGCGTCTCGGCTTCACGACCGGCGCGCCGTCGCCGCTCTGGACGGAGCGCCCGCTCACCGCCACGCCGCCCACAGCCGTGCCGCCCTCGCCGTGGATCGCCCTCGCGCACGACCTGAAGCCGGCGGTGGTGAACATCAGCACCAAGCGGACCGGCGCGGGCGTGCGGCTCGAGAGCCCGCTCGGCAACGACGACCCGTTCAACGAGTTCTTCAAGCAGTTCTTCGGCAACCAGCCCCGGCAGATGCTGCGAAGCCTCGGCTCGGGCTTCATCGTGAATCCCGACGGCTACATCGTGACGAACAACCACGTCATCGACGGCGCGACCGAGATCAAGGTGACGCTGTCCGACGGACGTGAGCTGGCGGCGAAGGTCCTCGGGCGCGACCCGAAGACGGACCTCGCGCTGCTGAAGGTGGAGGCGCACGGGCTGCCCGTGATCCCGCTCGGCGACTCCACGGCACTCCAGATCGGCGAGCCGGTCATGGCGATCGGTAACCCGTTCGGCCTGTCCGAGACCGTCACGACGGGCATCGTGAGCGCGACCGGCCGGGTGATCGGCGAGGGCCCCTACGATGACTTCATCCAGACGGACGCGTCGATCAACCCCGGCAACAGCGGCGGGCCGCTCATCAACACGCGCGGCCAGGCGGTCGGCATCAACACCGCGATCTTCACGCGGAGCGGCGGCTCGGTCGGCATCGGGTTCGCGATCCCGATCAACCTCGCCAAGCCCGTGGTGACGCAGCTGGCCGCGAGCGGGCACGTCACGCGGGGCTGGCTCGGCGTGACGATCCAGCGGGTGACGCCCGAGCTCGCGAAGAGCTTCCGGCTGCCGGAGACCCGCGGCGCGCTGGTGAGCGCCGTGGTGGAGGGCTCGCCGGCGCAGACGGCGGGGCTCAAGCCGGGGGACGTCATCGTGGCGTACAACGGCCGCACGGTGGCGCGCTCGGACGAGCTGCCGCGCGCGGTGGCGGCGACGCCGGTTGGCCGTGAGGTGCCGCTCTCGGTGCTGCGCGACGGCAAGACCGTCGCGCTGACCGCGAAGATCGCCCGCCTCGCCGAGGTCGACGAGGCGGCCAGCCCGGCGTCGGGCGAGAAGCCGCGGCTCGGCCTCCAGCTCCAGACGCTCACGCCGAAGCTCGCCGCGGAGCTCGGGCTCCGCGATCGGAGCGGCGTGCTCGTGCGGGGTGTCGAGGACGGCAGCCCCGCGGCCGGCGCCGGGCTCCGCCCGGGGGACGTGATCGCGGAGATCGACCACCGGCCGGTGAAGAACGTGGAGGACCTCAAGGAGACGATGGCGCGGCACGCGCCGGGCACGCCGACGCTGCTCCTCGTCCATCGCGAGCACGGCAACCTCTACATCGCGATCGGCTCCTGAGGCCGCGCGTCGGGGAAGGAGAACAGCCATGCTCGCCGACGTGGTCGACGGTGTGGCCGGGGCGCGCGCGCCCCGGCCTGCTCACGTGGTACCGCGAGATGGCGCCGACCTGGCTCGGCGCCGAGCCGGCGGTGCGCCGTCGCCTCATCCTGCGCACGCACCGCTGGATCGTCGAGCGGGTGCTGAGTCCGCTCTCGCGCGGCCGGGAGCCCGCGGTCGAGGACCTGGCCGCGGGCGGACGGCTCGGCTGGATGCTCGTGCGCACCCTCACCGGCGGGGAGGCGGCCGTGTGGCGGCCGTGGATCCAGCTGACGCTCGCCGACCTGCGGCGCGCGCTGTCGTGGCTACGGCAACCCGGTGAACGGGCGCCGGATGGCGGGGCTCGCGCCGCCCGCGGCGCTCGACGCGGGCGCGCCCGTCGCGCCGGTCCGGTTCTGGGCGCCCGCTCAGCCCGCGAGGAACTCGGTGAGCAGGGCCTGGAAGGCGGCGGGCCGGTCGCCCGGCACGGTGTGGCCCGCGCCCGGCACCTCGACGAGCCGCGCGCGCGGGTTCTCGCCGAGCATCCGCGCGGCGGTCTCGGGCGCGAGCACGTCGGAGTCGGCGCCGCGCACGAGCAAGATCGGGCAGGCGAGCGCGCGCCACGCGGGCCAGAGGTCGACGGGATCGCGCCAGCGCCCCGCCCGCACGGCCTCGCGGAGCGCGCGGTCGTACTTCCAGACGAGGCCGCCCTCGGGCGCGGGACGCGTGGCGTGGCGCACGCGATGGCGGAGCATGGCCTCGCTGTAGCGCGGATTCGCGGCCCGCTGCCACGCGAGCGCCTCGTCGAAGCCCGCGAAGCGCTCCGGCGCCGTCGCCATCAGCGCGCCGACGCGCGCGCGGCCCGCGGGCGCGACGTCGGGCCCGATGTCCACGACGACGAGCCGCGCCACCCGCTCGGGCCACCGGGCCGCGAAGGCGATCGCCACGCGGCCGCCCAGGGAGAGCCCGACGAGGCTCGCGCGCGCGAGGCCGAGCGTGTCGGCGAACGCGGCGAGGTCGCCCGCCAGGCTCTCCACCGTGTAGTCGCCGCCGGGCGCGGGGTCGGAGTCGCCGTGGCCGCGCTGGTCGAGCGCGAGGACGCGGAAGCGGCCCGCGAGCACGGCGACCTCGTCGTCCCACGTGCGCGCGTGGCCGGTGATGCCATGGAGGAACACGAGCGGCGGCGCCGCGGGGTCGCCGGCCTCGGTGTAGTGGAAGCGCCGGCCGTCGAGGAGGAGCGTCCGGTCGTCGGGCATGCCGGATTCTAGCAGGAACCTGCTACGATCCGCTGCATGGCGCCCGCGCACCGCCCGACGGCCGCCGCCCGCTCCCGCGGCAAGCTCGCCGCGGCGCTCGGACTCACGCTCGCCTTCCTCGTCGTCGAGGTGGCCGGCGCCTGGTGGACGGGGAGCCTCGCGCTGCTGGCCGACGCGGGCCACATGCTCACGGACGCGGGCGGCCTCGCGCTCGCGCTCTTCGCGATCTGGATCGCCGGCCGCCCGCCGACGCCCGAGAAGACCTACGGTTACTACCGCGTGGAGATCCTCGCCGCGCTCGTGAACGGCCTCGTGCTGCTCGTCGTCGCCGGCGGCATCCTCTGGGAGGCGTACCGCCGCCTGCTCGCGCCGCCGGCGGTGCTCGGGGGCCCGATGCTCGCCGTCGCCGCCGGCGGCCTCGTCGTCAATCTGGGCGCGATGTGGCTGCTGCGGGGCGCCGCGGCGGCGAGCCTCAACGTGCGGAGCGCGTACCTGGAGGTGGCGGGCGACGCGCTGAGCTCCGTGGCCGTCCTCGCCGCCGCGACGGTGATCCTGACGACCGGCTGGACGCCGGCCGACCCGCTCGCGAGCGCCACGATCGCGCTGTTCATCGTGCCGCGCACGTGGGGGCTCCTGCGCCAGGCCGTGAACATCCTGCTCGAGGGCACGCCCGCGCACCTCGACCTCGGCGAGATCGAGGAGGCGATGCGCCACGTGCCGGGCGTGCGGCGCGTCCACGACCTGCACGTCTGGACGCTCACGTCGGGCATGGAGGCGATGAGCGCGCACGTCGTCGTGGACGACGTGGGCCAGAGCGAGCGCCTGCTCGAGGCGCTCCACAGGGTGCTGCACGCGCGCTTCGGCATCGACCACACGACGATCCAGCTCGAGACCGCGCCGCCGGCGGTGCTCCGCATCCAGACGCCCGGCGCCGGCGATCCGGTATAGTGGGGGGCCACGAGGAGACGCCCATGGGGACATTCGCGCTGACGGACAAGGCGGTGCTGCTCCGGCCCGAGGACGACGTCGCGGTCGCGAAGGCCGAGATCCCGGCGGGGTCGGTCCTGGAAGACGGGGCGGCGCGCATCACGGTGCGACAGGACATCCGGCCCGGGCACAAGGTCGCCCGCCGCGCGCTCGCCCCGGGCGCGCCCGTGCGCCGCTACGGCCAGGTGATCGGCTTCGCCACGCAGCCGATCGCCGTCGGCGACCACGTCCACACGCAGAACCTCGGCATCGGCGCGCTCGGCGCCGAGCGCTACGAGGTCGGCGTGGACGTGCGGCCCGTGGACCTCTACCCGCCCGACCGGATGCGCCATTTCGACGGCTACGAGCGCGACGACGGGCGCGTCGGCACGCGCAACTACGTGGCGATCATCTCGGGCGTCAACTGCTCGGCGAGCGTGAGCCAGTTCGTGAAGGACAAGTTCCGCGACGTCCAGCGCGAGTTCCCCAACGTGGACGGCGTGATCGCGATCACCCACAAGTCGGGCTGCGGCACGAAGCTCTTCGGCGAGGACCACCTGGCGCTCCAGCGCGTGCTGGCCGGCTACGCCAAGCACCCGAACGTCGCCGCCTACATCCTGGTCGGGCTCGGCTGCGAGGTGAACCAGGCCGCGGGCATGGTCGAGCGCCAGCGCATGGCCGCGCCCGGCCACCCGGAGCGCAAGCCGTTCCTGGTCAACATCCAGGAGGCGGGCGGCATCCGCAAGACCGTCGAGCGCGCCGCCGCCGAGGTGGCGAAGCTGCTCCCGCAGGCCGACGCGGCGAGGCGGACGAAGCAGCCGGTCTCCGAGCTCACGCTCGCGACGAACTGCGGCGGCTCCGACGCCAACTCCGGCATGACCGCGAACCCGGCGCTCGGCTGGGCGGTGGACGAGCTCGTGCGCTACGGCGGCACCGGCGTGCTCGCCGAGACCCCCGAGATCTACGGCGCCGAGCACCTGCTGATCCGCCGCGCGATCAGCGAGGGCGTCGCCAAGAAGCTCCTCGACCGCTACACGTGGTGGGAGTGGTACTGCCGCGGCATCGAGGCGATGGACAACAACCCCGCGCCCGGCAACAAGGCCGGCGGCCTCACGACCGTGTTCGAGAAGTCGCTGGGCGGCGTCGCCAAGGGCGGCACGACGCCGCTGATGGACGTCTTCCTCTACGGCGAGCCGATCACGACGCGGGGCTTCGTCTTCATGGACACGCCCGGCCACGATCCGGTCTCGATCACGGGCCTCGTCGCGGGGGGCTGCAATCTCATCTGCTTCACGACGGGCCGGGGCTCGGTGTTCGGCTGCAAGCCCGTGCCGTCCATCAAGCTGGCGACGAACTCGCTGATGTACCGCCACATGGCGGAGGACATGGACCTCAACTGCGGCGTGATCCTCGAGGGCACGCCGCTGCCGGCGGTCGGCCGGCAGATCTTCGAGGAGATGCTGGCGGTCGCCTCGGGCAAGCGCACGAAGAGCGAGCTCTCCGGGGTGGGCGAGGAGGAGTTCGCCCCCTGGATCATCGGCCCCGTGATGTAAAGCAAGAGCTTCATCCGTCTTCCGGCCCCGCAGCGCTCACGCACCTTGCCACCTCCGGGCAGATGGGATACCGTCAGCGCCGGCCTATCGGAAGGGTTGTAGGTCGAGGTGCGCACCACTGCGCTTTTCGTCGAGCTCGTGGTCGTAGGAGTCGGCGCAGCCGCCCGGGTCGGTCTTCTGCTCCTTGCGGGGTTCGGACACGAGTGGGTCCCATGGAGCCATCGAGCTCGCTGAACGACGACATCAAGCGGCACTACGCGAGGGGCGACCTGGCGACGCTCGTCCTCACGGCGCTCGCCAGCGCGGGAAAGGACGTGGACCGCCTCGCGCCGGAGGACCTGGCGCCGATCGACGAGTTCCACGTCCGCGGCCGGCTGGCGACGCTCGAGCTGGCGCGCGCCGCCGGGCTCGACGCGAGCACGCGCGTCCTCGACGTCGGGAGCGGCATCGGGGGGCCGTCGCGCTGCATCGCCAGCGCGTTCGGCTGCCGGGTCACGGGCATCGACCTGACCGACGAGTACTGCCGCGTGGCGACGATGCTCGCGGAGCGCACCGGGCTCGCGCACCTGGTGACGTACCGGCAGGGCGATGCGCTGGACCTGCCCTTCCCGGACGGCGCCTTCGACGTCGTCTGGACCCAGCATGCCGCGATGAACATCCCGGACAAGGCGACGCTCTACCGGGGGATGCACCGCGTGCTGAGGCCCGGCGGGGCGCTCGCGCTCTACGACGTCCTCGCCGGCCCCGCCGGCCCCGTGCATTTTCCCGTCCCGTGGGCCCGCTCGCCCGAGGCGAGCTTCCTCGTCACCCCGGACGAGCTGCGGCGGCTGCTCGAGGCGAGCGGCTTCAGGATCGAGCGCTGGGACGACACGACGGAGGCGGCCACCCTGTGGTTCACGAGCCTGGTCAAGAAGGTCCAGGCGGCGGATCCGCCGCCGCTCGGCCTGCACGTGCTCCTGGGGCCGGACTTCCGGGTCATGGCCCGGAACCTCGCGCGCAACCTCGAGGAGGGGCGCGTCCTCCTCGCTCAGGTCGTCGCGCGGACGTAGAACCGAGAGCGGCCGGCCGTCACGGCGCCGGGCGCTACGACTTCACGACGGTGACGACCAGGCCGATGGACGCCAGGATGTTGCCGACGCGCACGCACTCGGTCTCGGCGCCCACCTTCACGACCGCCTTGCCGGTGTTGTGCACCTGCCAGGCGATCTCCCAGCCCTCGGCCTCGCTGCAACCGATCGCCTTCTGGAGCTGCTTCACCACCTGCTCGAAGGTGTGACACTCGCAGTTGTGGAGGATGGTCATCCACGGGGGGGCGACCGCCCCCTCGGTGATGCCCTCGACCTCGGACTCGGGCAGGACCTGCTCGGCCATGGTCTCAGTCTAGCCCTTGGATTTCCATCTCGTCCTCGGGGCGGCCGAACACGCCGGCGGCGCGCAGGGCGGCGATCCGGTCGGGAGCGTACTGCAAGAGGCCGCGCAGGATCTCGTCGGTGTGCTGGCCGAGCCGGGGCGCCGGCCCGGGCCGCGTGACCGCGCCGGGCGTCTTCACCGGCGAGGCGACCTCGCGCAGCGTGCCGAGCTCGGGGTGCGTGACCTCGAGGAGCATCCCGCGGGCGCGCACCTGCTCGTCGGCCAGCGCCTCCGCCACCGTGTTGACCGGCGCGCAGGGCACGCGGCCGCGCAGGCGCCCGAGCCAGTCCGCGGTCGTGCGCTCGACGAAGCGCGCCTTCAGGACGGGGAGCAGGGTGTCCTTGTGCGCGAGGCGGTCGGGGAACGTCGCGAAGCGCGGGTCGCGCCCGAGCGCGGGGAGCCCGAGGGCGTCCACCAGCGCCTCCCAGAACTTCGGCTTGTTGCAGAACACGACGATCCAGCCGTCCTTCGTCGGGAAATTCTGCGCCGGCACGAGCGCCTGGTGGCCGGAGTCGGCGACGCGCGCGGGCTGCCAGTCGCGGTTGAGCGCCCAGATCGCGAAGTAGGAGAGCATGCTCACCGCGGTGTCGAGGAGCGAGACGTCGAGATCGCGGCCCTGGCCGCTCCGCTGGGCGTCCCAGAGCCCGGCCAGGAGCGCCGCCATCGAGGCGTAGCCGCCGGCGAAGTCGATCACCGAGACGCCGCACTTCTCCGGCGGCCCGCCGGGCTCGCCGGTGACCGCCATGTAGCCCGCGTAGCCCTGGATGAGGTAGTCGTACGCGGGCTCGGCCGCGCGCGGCCCCGTGGCGCCGAAGCCCGAGAGCGAGCAGCAGACGATCGCGGGGTTCACCCGGCCGAGCGCGGCGTAGGTGAGGCCGAGCTTCGCCGGCAGGTCGCCGCGGAGGTTGTTGTAGACGGCGTGCGAGACGCGCACGAGGTCGTGGAGCACGCCGCGCGCCTCGGGGTGGCGCAGGTCGAGCGCCAGCGACTTCTTGCCGCGGTTGAACGACTGGAAGTAGAGCGAGTCGCCCCCGCGCGCGTCCGGCCCGACCGAGCGCGAGACGTCGCCGCCGACCGCCGGGTCCTCGATCTTGAGCACCTCGGCGCCCAGGTCGGCGAGGAGCTGGGTGCCGAAGGGGCCGGCGCCGAACTGGGAGACGGCGAGGACGCGGAGGCCCTCGAGCGGCGCGCGGGCGGCGTCGGGTGGCATCAGGAGGGGAGCTGGCCTTCGCCGAGCGTGGCGTGGCTCTTCTTCGGCGCGAGCAGCTTGCGGCGGAAGGTCATCACGACCTCGCCGCGCTGGTTCAGGACGCGCGTCTCGACGGCCACGACGCCGCGATCGCCCCGCTTCGACTCGCGCGTGTCGAGGACGGTCGTCTCGGCGTAGAGCGTGTCGCCGATGAAGGTCGGCCGGTCGTGGGTGATCCGCTCGTACTCGAGGTTGGCGATCGCGCGTCCCGACACGTCGGCGACGGTCATGCCGACGCCGATGGCGAAGACGAGCGGCCCGAGCACGATCCGCTGCTTGTGCTGCGTGTGCTTCTCGGCGTAGTGGGCGTCGGAGTGGACGGGGTGCTGGTTCATCGTCAGGAGGGCGAACCACGTGCAGTCCGCCTCGCTGATCGTGCGGCCGGGCCAGTGGCGGATCACCTCGCCCGGCGTGAACTCCTCGAAGTAGCGTCCGTAGGCCATCGGCGACCTCAGCGGGGGGTGAGGAGCGCGTCGAGGGGGCTCGGGTGCGCGGCGCGCCAGGCGTCGGCGACGGCGCGGCCGAGCGCGGCGCGGTCCTGCTCCACCTCGGTCGGCGTCAGCAGGAGCTGCGCGGCGTCGCGGTAGCAGCGCTCGATCGGGAACTCGGCGACGTAGCCGTAGCCGCCGTGGATCCGCATGGCCTCGAGCGTGACGCCGACGGCCGTGTCGGCGGCGAAGACCCGCGCGCTCAGGATGGCCTCGCGCCGCTCCCGCTCGGCGGCGTCCTGGAGGAGCAGGCGCGCCGCGGTGATCGCGGTCGCCATGTCGGCCAGCTTGAGCTGGACGGCCTGGTGCTGCCAGAGCGGCTTGCCGAACGCCGTCCGCTGCTGCGCGTACCGGAGCGCCGCCTCGAACGCCGCCTGCGCGAGCCCGACCGTGACGGCGGCGAGGCCGAGCCGGGCCTGGTCGAAGGTCGCGAGCGCCAGCTCGCCGCCGAGGAGAGCGTCGTCGCCGAGCCTCGCGCCGTCCGTGAGCAGCAGCGCGCGGGCGAGGCCCCGGAGCCCGACGTCGGGCGGCGCCGCGCGCACGCTGACGCCGGGCGCGTCGCGCGGGACCAGGAGGGCGGCGCCCAGGGCGTCGGCGCCGCCGCGCGCCAGGAAGACGTCGGCGGCGGCGTGGCTGACGACGCACGGCAGCTCGAGGACCCAGGCGGCGCCGTCGCGCCGCGCGTCGAGGCGTCCGCCGAAGGCGAGCCCGGCCAGGCGCTCGCCGCGCGCCAGCGCGGGCAGGAGCCGGTCCCGCTGGGCGCGGGTGCCGAAGCGCGCGACGGCCTCGCAGGCGGCCAGGTGGACGGCGGTGAGCACGGCGAGCGCGGCGGAGCCGCGGGCGAGCTCCTCGACCATCGTCGTCCACGTCCGCGCGTCGAGGCCGAGGCCGCCCCACTCGGGCGGGATCGTGGCGCCGAGGATGCCGAGCTCGGCCAGGCCGCGCAGCAGCTCGGCGGGGTAGCGGCCGGCGGCGTCGAGGTCGCCGACGGCGGGCACGACCGCCTTGTCCACGAACTGGCGGACGGCCAGCGCCATCTGGCGTCGCTCCTCGGGCTCGCCCTCGCGCGAGGTGAGGGCGCCGAGCGTCTCGCCGTGCCGCGTCACCAGGCTCTTCGCGATGAGCGTGCGCTGGATCTCGTTCGTGCCCTCGCCGATGAGCATGAGCGGCGTGTCACGGTAGTGCCGCTCGACCTCGAGCTCGGTCGAGGCACCGCGCGCGCCGTGCCAGCGGAGCGCGGCGAGTGCGACCTCGTGGGCCGCCTCCGAGGCGAAGAGCTTGGCCATGCCCGCCTCGAGGTCGCAGCGCTCGCCGCGGTCCTTCATGCCCGCGGCCCAGTAGGTGAGCAGGCGCGCGGCGTGGACGCGGGTCGCCATGCCGGCGAGCGGCGTCGGGTCGTCGCCGGCCGCCGGATGCTCGAGGCTCGCGTCGAGCGCGGCCTGGGCGACGCCGACGCAGCGCGCGGCGATGTTGAGGCGGCCGGCCTCGAGCCCCTGCATCACCTGCGCGAAGCCGCGCCCCTCGACGCCGCCGACGAGGTTCGCCGCCGGCACGGGGACGCCCTCGAACACCAGCTCGACGGTGTCCACGCCCTTGTAGCCGAGCTTCGCGAGCGACTTCATCACCCGGAAGCCGGGGTGCCCCTTCTCGACGATGAAGCAGGACATCCCCCGGTAGGGGGGCCGGGCCTTCGGGTCGGTGACGGCGAGCAGCGCGAAGGCGTGACCCTCGCGGCCGTTGGTGATGAACATCTTGGTGCCGTCGAGCACGTACCGGTCGCCCTCGCGGCGGGCCGTGGTGCGGATCGCCTGGACGTCGGAGCCGGCGTGGGGCTCGGTGAGGCAGAGGCCCCCGCGCACCTCGCCGCTCGCGAAGCGCGGCAGGAGGCGCTGCCGCTGCTCCTCGGTGCCGTGGTGGAGCACGATGAGCGTCATCATCGTGTGGCTGTTGATCACGCCGGCGAGCGACATGAAGCCGCGGCACAGCTCCTCGACGACGCGCGCGTAGGTCGTCACGTCGAGGCCGAGGCCGCCGTAGGCAGCCGGGATCAGCGCCCCGAAGAGGCCGAGCTCGCGCAGGCGCGCGACCAGCGCGTGCGGGTAGGCGTCGGCGTGCTCGAGCGCGGGCGCGGCGGGGCGCACCTCGGTCGCCACGAACGTCCGGACCGCGTCGAGCACCGGCTGGCTCATCGGCGATTCGATACTACAATAAAGGTCGCGATGCCTCTCGACGACCTTGTCCTCGGCGTCCAGAACGCGCTCGACCGTCTCGTGCGCCGCGTGCGGCTCGGCCGTGCGCCCGCCGCCGACCGCAGGCGCCTGCTCGTCGTGCAGATCGACGGTCTCTCGCGCGCGGTGCTCGAGGAGGCGCTGGCGCTCGGCCGGGCGCCGTTCCTCCGGCGGCTCCTCGAGCAGCGCGGCTTCCGCCTGGTCCCGCTGTGCGTCGGGCTGCCGAGCTCGACCCCGGCCTTCCAGCTGGCGGCCATGTACGGCGTGCGCCCCGACATCCCGGGCTTCCACTACCGCGACAAGCGCCGGGGGGCGGACGTCTACTTCCCGCGCGGCGGCGACGCGGCGCTGGTCGAGCGGGCGCAGGCGGACGGCCGGCGCGGCATCCTCGCGGACGGCAGCGCCTACGGCTGCGTGTTCACGGGCGGCGCGGCGAACAACCTGCTCACGTTCGCGATGATGTGGCGGCCGAGCGGCGCGGGGCTGCTGCGGCTGGTCTCGAAGCTCGTCGTGCTCGGCTGGGTCGCGGTGAAGGCGAGCACGCTCACGGCGCTCGAGCTGACCCGCGCGCTGCTCCGGCTCGTCGCGGACCCGGTGGGCGAGAGCGCGCGCGGCTGGCGCTGGCTCGCGATCAAGATCGCCATCTCCGTGTGGCTGCGCCAGCTCTTCACGCTCGCGGTCTCGCGCGACCTCTACGCCGGCGTGCCCGCGATCTACGTCAACTACCTCGACTACGACGTCTTCGCGCACGCGTACGGCCCGCGCCACCGGCGGGCGTTCCGGGCCCTCCGCCGCGTCGACGCCTCGATCCGGCAGCTCTGGAACGTGCTGCGACGCGTGCCCGAGCACCGCTACGACCTCTGGATCCTCGCCGACCACGGCCAGGCGGCGTGCACGCCCTACCGGCGCCTGGCGCGCGGCCGGCCGCTCGAGGACGCGCTGTTCGACGAGTTCTTCGACGCGCCGGCGCCGCGCCCGGCGCCGCGGCCGGCCCGCCCGGGACGGCGCTGGGCGGCCGCGCTGCGCGCGGTCGGCACGCGGGCGCCGGGCATGTTCCAGCGCTTCGTCAACTACCTCGAGCGGGACTTCCCCGCGGTGCTCGGCGGCATGCGCGGCGTGCGCGAGCACGCCGGCGTCCGGGTGATCGCCGCCGGCCCGAACGCCTTCGTCTACTTCGTGGACACGCCCGAGCCCGTGCCCCTCGAGCACATGGAGCCCCGGTTCCCGGGCCTGGTGGAAGCGCTCTCCCGGCACCGGGGCGTCGGGATCGTGCTGGTGCGCGGGGCGGCGGGCCCGCTCTGCTTCTGGCGCGGCAAGCCCTACCGGCTCGACGAGCTCGGGCGCGGGCCGTTCGCGGGGCGCGACGACCTGCCGCGGGTCGTCGAGGGCGTGCGCGACCTCATGGCGATGCCGAGCGCGGGCGACCTCGTCATCTACGGGATCGACGCGCCCGAGGGGCACGTGTCCTACGTGAACGAGGTGGGCGCGCACGCCGGCCCCGCGCACGAGGAGCTGCACGCCTTCCTGCTCCGCCCGCCCGGGGCGGAGGCCCCGGCGGCGATCGCGCACCCGATCGAGCTCTATGCGCTGTTCATGCGCTACCAGGACCGGGCCGCGTGACGCCGCTCACGGTGGCAAGCTACAACATCCACCGTGGCGTCGGGCTCGACCGCCGGCTCGACCTCGAGCGCATCGGCGAGGTCATCGCCGAGCTCGCGCCGGACGTGGTCGGCCTGCAGGAGGTGATCCGCGAGAACGGCCTGGCGCCCGCCGACCAGGCGGCGTACCTGGCGGCGACGCTCGGCATGACCGTCGTCATGGGCGAGACGCGCGCCCACGGCACGGGGGCCTACGGCAACGCGGTGCTCACACGGCTGCCGGTGCTCGGCTCGGAGCGCTTCGACCTCTCGCGCGGCGCGCGCGAGCCGCGCGGCTGCCTGCGCGTCGACCTCGACGTGAAGGGCACGCCGCTCCACGTCTTCAACTGCCACCTCGGGCTCGGGCTCGGCGAGCGCCGCGAGCAGGTCCAGCTGCTCGGTGGCTTCATCCGCGCCTCCGAGCGCCTCGCCGGGCCGCGCGTGCTCGTGGGCGACTTCAACGAGTGGCACCGCGGCCCGGTCACGCGCGGGTTCCGGCGCGAGTTCTCGTCGCCGATGCGGCGGATGCGGCGCACGCACCCGGCGATGTTCCCCCTGTTCGCGCTCGACCGGATCTACTGGGACGTGGAGCTCGAGGGCGAGGAGTTCCACGTCCACCAGAGCCGCCTCTCGCGCCTGGCCTCCGACCACCTGCCGGTGGTCGCGCGCCTGCGCCTGCGCCACCGCCCGCCGCGCGTCACCCCCTACGTGACCGGCGACGCCCTGCCGCCGGCGGAATGAGGCCCGCTCGCGGGGCGCAGTGGGATAATGGCCCGGCCGGCGCCCGCCGGCCAGGAGGCCCCATGCTGACGCTCGTCGTCTGCAACGCGATCTTCGCGCGCACGGGCCGCCGCGTGCGCCGCCTGCCGCTCACCCGCGAGGGTCTCGCGAAGGCATGACGCCGCGCCGCGCGCTCGTCCTCGGCGCCCTCCTCCTGCTGGCGGGACCGGCCGCCCCCGCGCCGGCGCAGACGCCGCGCGCGGAGCGGCCCACGTACACGGTCGGCGACCGCTGGCTCCGGAGCGACGGGGCGTACGAGCTCGCGCGCGTCGAGCGCGGCCGCTACGTGTTCGTCGCGCCGGGCGGGCGCGAGATCCACCTGTCGCAGGACCTCGTGATCGTGAAGGCGGTCGAGGGGGGCAGCGTGCAGTGGGAGCTCGATCCCGCGCCGCGGCTCGGCTGGCCGCTCGAGGTCGGGAAGTTCGGCGTCGCGTTCGTGACCCTCCGCGCCCCCGCGGAGTCGGGCCTCGAGGTGCGGTTCATCTGGAAGGTCGAGGCCTGGGAGGAGATCGCGGTCGCGGGCGTCCGCGTCCGGGCGTTCCGGATCGCGCTGTCCACGGAGTCCGTGAACCGCGCCGTCGCCCAGAGCCGGCCCGAGGGCCGCGAGCGGCACTACACGGTCTGGTACGCGCCGGAGCTCGGGCGGCTCGTGAAGCTCGATGGCCCGCGCCTGGCGTTCACGCTCGCGGCTCCGCCCGGCGCGCCGGCACCTGCGGCCGTCGCCGCCGCGCCGCCCCCCGCGCCGTCGAGCGCGACCGCGCCGTCCGTAGCCGTGCGGCCCACCTACGCGGTCGGCGACCGCTGGCTCCGGAACGACGGGGCGTACGAGCTCGCGCGCGTCGAGAAGGACCGCTACGTCTACGTCGCGCCCGGGGGCCGCGAGGTTCACCTCAGCCGGGACCTGGCGATCGTCCGGACCATGCGGAACGGCACGGTGGAGTGGGAGTTCGATCCGGCCCCCAGGCTCGCCTGGCCGCTCGCGGTCGGCCGCACAGGCGAGGATGGCGTGGCCGTCCAGCACGGGCGCTACGACTACACCCTGGGGGGTGGCGGCGCCTGTCGCCAGGACCTGGTCCTGTCGTGGCGCGTCGCGGCCTGGGACCAGGTCTCGTCCGCGGCGGGCCCGGTCGGTGCCTACCGCATCGAGTACGCGCTCGGGGCCAAGCTGAGCGGGACGCCCCTGTGCGACGGCCGGCGGAGGTTCAGGGACGAGGACCGCTTCACCATCTGGTACGCGCCAGCGCTCGGCCGGATCGTGAAGATCGACGGCCAGGGCGACTTTGCGTCCCTCTCGGCCGAGCTGGTCGCGGCGGGCGGCGTGGTGGCGGCGGCGCCGCCGGCGGTCGCATCGGCCCCCGCCCCGGCGCCGCCCCCCGCGGCGAAGCCCGCGCCGGCGCTCGCCCAGGCGCCCGCGCCGCTGCGCGTGAGCGTGTCCTCGCCCACGGACCAGGCGCGGGTCACCCAGGAGGACATCGCGCTCGCCGGCGTGGCCTCGAGCGAGCGCGGCGTGAGCCGTGTCGTGGTGACGCTCAACGGCCTCGAGGTCTCGCGGATGGAGGAGCCGGCCGCGCGCCGGGCGCTTGCGGTGCACGTGCCCCTCAAGCTCCGGCAGGGCCAGAACACCGTGGCCGTGACCGCCACGGGCGCGGACGGCTCGACCCAGCAGGAGGTCCGCACGGTCTATTACGAGCGGGTCGCCACGCTGAAGGTGGACGTGCGCTATCCCCAGGACCTCGCCAAGGTCACCCAGACCTCGAGCGTGGTCGCCGCGGTCGCGAGCTCGAGCCGCGGCGTGGCGAGCGTCAGCATCACGCTGAACGGCGCCGAGGTCCACCGTCAGGCGCTGGCGACGCCGCAGGCCTCCGTGGCGCTGAGCGTCCCGATCACCCTGCGCGACGGCGCCAACGCGGTCGTCGTGAGCGCGACCGAGCCGGACGGGACGACCCGCCAGGAGATCCGGACCGTGTTCTACGAGCGTCCGGCGGTCGCCGCGGCGCCGGCCCCGGCCGCGCCCGCGCCGCCGCCCGCCGCCGAGCGCTGGGCGGTCGTGATCGGCGTCGGGCGCTACGAGAGCCGCGACATCCCCGGCCTCACGTACGCGGTGTCGGACGCCGAGGCGATGTACGAGGCCCTCGTCAGCATCGGCGGCTTCAAGAAGGAGAACGTCCTGCTGCTGACCGACGCGAGCGAGCGGAAGCCCACGCTCCGGAACATCAAGTGGGCGCTCGGCACGTTCCTGGCGCGGGCGGCGAAGCGGGACGACACGGTCATCATCTACTTCGCCGGGCACGGCGCGCCGGAGGTGGACCAGCGCGGCCTCGAGCGCGACGGGCTCGCCAAGTACCTGATCCCGCGTGACGCCGACCCCGAGGACCTCTACTCGACGGCGCTGCCGATGGACGAGCTGCAGACGATCTTCGGGCGGCTCGAGTCCGAGCGCGTCGTCGCCTTCCTCGACTCGTGCTTCAGCGGCGCGGCGGGCGGGCGGACGTTCGTGTCGAAGAAGACCCGCGCCACCGGCGTGGACGACATCTTCCTCGAGCGCCTCACGCGCGCGAAGGGGCGCGCGATCGTCACCGCCTCGCGGCCGGCCGAGGTGTCAGTGGAGCTGCCCGAGCTGGGCCACGGCGTGTTCACGTACTACCTGGTCCAGGGGCTCCGGGGCGTCGCCGACGCCAACCGTGACGGCATCGTGACGCTCCAGGAGCTGTACGAGTACGTCGAGCAGCAGGTGAGCCGCAAGGCCCGCGCGGTCGGGGGCAAGCAAAACCCGATGCTGAAGGGGGAGCTCGAGGGCGCGCTGCCGCTGGTCAAGCTCGGGCGGCGGTGAGCGGCCGGGGCGGGCGCAGGGGCCCGGGCGTCAGGCGCGGCCGGCGAGGTCGAGGGCGGCGAGGAACAGCGTGTTCGCGCCGTGCTCGATGTCGTCCATCGGCGTGAACTCCTCCTCGCAGTGGCTGCGCCCGCCGCGCGAGGGCACGAAGACCATCCCCGCCGGACCGAGCGCGGCCATGTACTGGGCGTCGTGCCCCGCGCCCGAGAGGATGCGGCGCCAGCCGGCGCCCGAGGCCTTCGCGGCGCGCTCGACGGCGGCCACCACGCCGGCGTCGAACGGCGTGCGGGGCACGCGCCAGTAGTGCTCGAGCTCGTACCGCACGCCCTCGCGCTCGCACGCCTCCTGCACGACGCGGTCGAGCAGCGGCAGCGCCCGGTCGAGCGTGGCGTCCTGCGGGTCGCGCATGTCGATCGAGAGCGCGACGCGGCCCGGGATGGCGTTGACGATGTTGGGGCTCACGACGAGGCTGCCCACGGTCGTGACGAGGTCGCCGCCGAGCTCCGTGGCGATCCGCCGGACGCCCGTGACCACCTCGGCGGCGGCGACGAGGGCGTCGTGGCGGCTGCGCATCGGCGTCGGCCCGGCGTGGTCCTGCACGCCGTGGAGCGTCAGCCGCGACCAGGAGATCGCCACGATGCCCTCGACGACGCCGACCGAGAGCCCCTCCTCCTCGAGCCGCGGCCCCTGCTCGATGTGCAGCTCCAGGTAGGCGCGGAAGGCGCGCGGCACGCAGGGCTCGGGGCCGAGGTAGCCGATGCGCTCCAGCTCGTCGGCGAGCCGGAGGCCGTCCCTGTCGCGCGCGTTGTACGCGTCCTCGAGCGCGATCTTGCCCGCCAGCACGCCGCTCGCGATCATCGCGGGCTGGAAGCGCGCGCCCTCCTCGTTGGTGAAGATCGCGAGCGTCACCGGATGGCGGGTCCGGACTCCGTGGGCGCTCAGGGCCCGGATCGTCTCGAGCGCGCAGAGCACCCCGAGCTGGCCGTCGTACTTGCCGCCGGTCGGCACGGAGTCCACGTGCGAGCCCATCATGACGGGCGGCAGGGGCTCGGCGCCCGCGCGCTCGCCGAAGATATTGCCCATCTGGTCCACGCTCACGCGGAGCCCCGCGTCCTTCATGCGCGCGACCATCCAGTCACGGCCGCGCCGGTCCTCGTCCGTGAGCGCCAGGCGGGTG
This sequence comes from Candidatus Rokubacteria bacterium RIFCSPLOWO2_02_FULL_73_56, assembly GCA_001788495.1. Classification (GTDB taxonomy): domain Bacteria; phylum Methylomirabilota; class Methylomirabilia; order Rokubacteriales; family CSP1-6; genus GWA2-73-35. Next base: position 7,251 of record MGCF01000104.1, on the reverse strand, counting down.
AGCCCGCCGCGCGGCGTCTCGCCGATCCGTCCCAGCTCCTCGATGCTCTGCTCGAGCCTTCGTCGATCGATCTTCATGAGGCTATAATCTACCCCAGATTCCGGTATTTCGACCCGTTGGAGGCCACGTGAGGGTGAAGACGCCAGGCCCGGTGGGGCTCGTGACGGCGCTCGCGCTGCTGCTGCTGCTGCTGCCGTGGCCGGCGTCCGCGCAGCAGAAGCCCACCGCCGAGCGGCCGGTCTACACCCTCGGCGACAAGTGGATCCGCAGCGACGGCGCCTACGAGCTCGTGCGGATCGAGGGCGGCGACTACGTCTTCGCCGCCGGCCCCCGCCACGAGGTGCGCCTGACGAAGAACCTCGGGTTCACCAGCCTCCAGGGCGGCCGCGGGCCGGTCGAGTTCGCGCCGGCGCTCGAGTTCGACTGGCCGCTCCGCGTCGGCGCCTCCGGGGCGACGAAGGCGCAGTGGACCACGCCGAAGTCCGGCGGCTGGCGCGGCATCCGCGTCGGCTGGCGCGTGGAGGCGTACGAGGACGTCGCGCTGCCGGCGGGCCCGATCAAGGCGTTCAAGATCGCGTACGAGCTGCAGCTCGGCGGCAACCGCGGCCAGCGGAGCATCACCCTGTGGTACGCGCCCGAGATCCGGCACTTCGTGAAGGCCGTGAGCCCCGACGTGGGCAACTTCAACTTCGTCGTCGTGGGCCTGGACCGCCCCGAGCCGCTCGCGGTCGCCCTCGCCGCGCCCGGCGACGGCACGCGGACGAGTACGGCCGAGGCGCCGCTGCGGGCCAGGGTGACCTCGGGCAAGGGCATCACGCGGGTCGTCGTGACGGTCAACGGCGTCGAGGTCCACCGCCGGGAGGACCCGGCGACGCCGAAAGAGCTGCCGTTGAGCCTGGTCCTCAAGCTCCGGGAGGGCCGCAACGTCGTCCTCGTGAGCGCGACCGACGCCGCGGGGGAGACGCGGCAGGAGGCGCGCACCCTGGTGTACACGCGGGCGCAGGCGCCCACCGCCGCGGGCCCCAGCGCCGAGCGCCCGACCTATGCGATCGGCGACCGGTGGATCCGCGGGGACGGTGTCTTCCGGCTGGCGCGCATCGAGGACGGCGCGTACGTGTTCTCGGCGGGTCCGCACAACGAGGTCCACCTCTCCCAGCGCCTGGGGTTTGCCAAGTGGGTCGGCGCCGCCCGCGTCGTCGCCTTCGATCCGCCGCTCGACCTCGAGTGGCCGCTGCGCGTCGGCGCGAGCGGGACCATCGCGGGACGCTGGACCACGCCGAAATCGGACGGCTGGCGACCGACCCGAACGACCTGGCGCGTCGAGGCCTACGAGGACGTGGTGACCCAGGCCGGGACGCTGAAGGCCTTCCGCATCACGTACAGCATCGAGTTCGCGGGAGGCGCCCAGCGCAGCGAGGCGACCGTCTGGTACGCGCCGGAGGCGCGGCGCTTCGTGAAGGCGTCGAGCGCCGATCTGCCGGTGTTCAGCTACTCGCTCGCGAGCCTCGATCGCCCGGCCCCGCCCGCGGTCGCCGCGCCCGTGTCGCCGCCCCCGCCGCCGGCCGCTGCGCCGCCGGCGCCGGCACCGCCGGCGATCGTCGCTCGCCCCACGCCGCCGCCAGCCCCGCTCGCGGTGCGGCTCGCCTCGCCCGCCGACCAGACGCGCGTCGAGCACGAAAAGATCGCGCTCGCGGGCGTCGTCACGAGCGGCAAGGGGGTCACGCGCGTGCTGGTGACGCTGAACGGCACCGAGGTCTCCCGTGCCGAGCAGGCCGCGCCGCGGGCGAGCGTGGCGCTCGACACCTCGCTCGCGCTCCGGGAGGGCCGGAACACGCTCGTGGTCACGGCCACCGAGGCCGACGGCACGGTCATGCAGGAGGTGCGGTCCGTCACCTACGAGAAGCGCATGCCGCTGACGGTCGAGCTGCGCTACCCGGACGACGGCGCCCGGCTCGCCGAGGCGGCGACCGTCGTCGTGGGCGCGGCGGCCTCGAGCAAGGGGCTCACGAAGGTCAGCGTGACGCTGAACGGCGCCGAGGTCCTGCCGGCCGAGCAGGGGGCGCGCGCCGGGCAGACGTCGGTCTCGCTGACCGTGCCGGTCACGCTGCGCGGCGGCGCCAACGTCATCGTCGTCAGCGCGACCGACGGCGAGGGCCAGGTCCGCCAGGTCGTGCGGAGCGTGACCTACCAGCCACCCGTCGTCGCCGCGGCGCCGGCGGCCCCCGCGGCGCCGGCGAAGCCGCAGCCCCAGCGCTGGGCCGTCGTCATCGGCGTCGGCGGCTACGAGAACCCCGACATCCCGCGGCTCAAGTACGCCGTGCCCGACGCCGAGGCGCTCTACCAGGTCCTCACGGGCCCCGGCGGGTTCAAGAAGGACCGCGTCCTGCTCCTGACCGACAAGACCGAGAAGAAGCCCACGCTCCGGAACATCAAGTGGGCGCTCGGGACGTTCCTGGCGCGCTCGGCGGGCAAGGACGACGTCGTGCTCATCTACTTTGCCGGGCACGGCGCCCCGGAGGTGGACCAGCGCGGGCTCGAGCGCGACGGGCTCGCGAAGTACCTGATCCCGGCGGACGCGGACCCGGACGACCTGTTCTCGACGGCGCTCCCGATGGACGACATCCAGACGATCTTCGGCCGCATCGAGGCCGAGCGCGTGGTGACGTTCATCGACGCGTGCTACAGCGGCGCCGCCGGCGGCCGCACGTTCGCGTCGAAGAAGACCCGGGCCACGAACCTGGACGACCTCTTCCTCGAGCGCCTCACGCGCGCGAAGGGCCGGGCCATCATCACGGCCTCGCGGCCGGCCGAGGTGTCGCTCGAGCTGCCCGAGCTCGGCCACGGCGTGTTCACGTACTTCCTCGTGCGCGGCCTCGAGGGCGCCGCGGACCTGAACCGCGACGGCATCGTCGTGCTCCAGGAGCTTTACGAGTACGTGGAGCAGCAGGTGTCGCGGAAGGCCCGCGCGGCGGGCGGCAAGCAGAACCCGGTCATGAAGGGCGAGCTGGAGGGCTCGCTGCCGCTCGTGAAGACGGGCCGCTGACGGCTCGATCCTTCGCGTGCCGTCAGGGGTCGCGCCGCTTCGCGCGCCGGCGCCCGCGCCCGACGAGGGACTGCAACGGCGGCAGGTCGATCATCTGCCTGCAGCGCTCGCCGCCGCAGAAGAGCATGTCCCAGAGCACGAACAGCCCCATGAGCCCCGCCACGAGCAGGAGCCAGCCCAGCCACACCGGCATCGTCACACCCCCTGACACAGAGTTGGACCCGCGAGAAGCCCGCGCGACCCGCGCACAGGCCGTTCACCAAGGACATCACCGTGTCATCGGGTCCTCGTCTCGAGCAGGGACTCGAAGAAGCTGCGCAGGGGCGGAAGGTTCGAGAACAGCGCGTGGAAGGCCTCGCGGTCGACGACGAGCACATTGACGGTGGTGACGCTGCGGATCGACGCCGAGCGCGGCTGCTCGCTGATGAGCGCGATCTCGCCGAAGACCTCGCCGGCGCCGAGCCGCCGCAGCGCGACCTCGCCCTGCCCGGGCACCTGCCTGACGACGTCGACCTCGCCATCCACGATCACGTAGAGCCGGTCGCCGCGGTCGCCCTCGCGGAAGACGACCTCGTTCGGCTCGAAGTGCTCGCGACGGATGCCGCGGGGCTGCTCGGTCTTGAGCTGGACGATATCGGGCGGCAGGAGGAGGTCGAGCGTCCAGTCGGTCGCGACGCGCAGCTTGCGGTCGAGCCCGGGCAGCTTCAGCAGATAGATCGTCCGCCAGAGCCACCACGCCAGGAACCCGGAGAGCCGGATCCCGAAGATCTCTGCGACCGCGCAGCGGTGGCCGAGCGCGCCCAGCTTGCCGACGGCCCGGAACGCGAACGCCCGCCGCGGCGCGCCCCGGAGCGTCGCGGCGATGTTCTCGGCGAGGCATCGTGCCTGGCGCGTGGCGTGCTGCGCCGTCGGCGGGCACGGCTCACCGGTCAGGCCGTCGAGGACCCACGCGCAGTCGCCGACCGCCCACACGCCCGGATGGTCCGGCACCGCGAGGTGCGCGTCCACCACGATCCGGCCCCGCTCCGTCTTGAGGGGCAGCGCGGCGACCAGCGGATTCGGCGCCGACGGCACCGTGCTGACGAGCGTGCGCGTCGGGATGCGCTCGCCGCCGGCGAGCAGCGCCGCGTCCGCCGTTGCGCCGGCGAGCAGCGTGTCGAGGCGGAGCTCCACCCCGCGGCTGGTCAGGAGCCGCTGGGCGAACTCGGCGAGCGAGCGCGGCAGCTCCGGGAGGATGAGGCCGCCTGCGTGCAGGAGCACCACGCGGAGCTCCTCCGGTCGGATGTTCCGGAAGCTCCGCGCGACGGTGCGGACGAAGTCGTTCAGCTCGGCGACCGTCTCCACGCCCGAGAAGCCGCCGCCCGCGACGACGAACGTGAGGAGCCCCCGGCGCATCTCGGGGTCCGGCTCGATGTCCGCCTCCTCGAGCGTGTGGATCACGCGGTTGCGCAGCGCGAGCGCGTCGCCGAGGTACTTGAACGGCAGGGCGTGCTCCGCCAGGCCCGGCTGACCCGCGAAGCTCGTCACGTTGCCGAGCGCGAGCACCAGGTGGTCGTACTCGAGGGCGCGCTGGCGCGAGCCGAAGCCCGCCGCCGCCGCGACGCGCCGCCGGGCCAGGTCGATCGTCTCCACCTCGCGCGTGTAGAGGTTCGTGCGCGGGCAGAGCCGGCGGATCGGGGTGATCGTGTCGAGAAGCCCGATGCTGCCGGAGATGACCTCCGGGAGCATGGGCTGGAACACGAGGTAGTTCTCGCGGCTCACGAGGCCGAGCTCGATCTCGCCTCGCCGGAGCTCGTGCCGCAGGAGCTTCTCGAGGGCGATCGCGGTGTAGACGCCGCCGAAGCCCCCGCCGAGGATCAGGAGGCGCGTCGGCCGTCCGGACGCGCGTTCGGTCTTGCTCATGGCGCGGATCCTCCGGGGTGCCCGGCGGACGTCTCGGACCCGATACTCGCGGCGCCTGCGCGCGTGGAGTCGTCAGCTCGCGCCCAATCCTCGAGCGCGCGGGCCTCGATGCGGTCGATCCGGACGAGCGGGACGAGGGGCCAGGCGAGCGCGCTCGTGGCCGTCGCGATGAGCACCAGCGCGGTGTAGCCCAGCGAGTCGTACAGATAGCCGCCGACGATGTCCGACGCCTGCGTGCCGCCGTTGTACACGGCCATGAGCAGCGCGAAGAACGTCCCCTCGACGCGGCGGGGGCAGGCGCGCGCGGCGAGGTCGAGGAACGCCAGGAACGTGACCGTGTTCGCCGCCCCGAACAGCACGGTGATGACGACGGCCGAGAGCAGGTCCTGGTAGACGAGATAGATGAGGGTGCCCGCCACCCCGAGGGCGATCGCCAGATTCAGGAGCCGGGTGAGCGGCATGCTCCGCGACAGAGGCGCGTAGAGCGCCGCGCCGCCGATCCCGGCGACCGATCCCAGCGCGTTCAGGTTGCCGATGGTCGTCTGACCGAACCCGAGCACGTCGGTCTGATAGTAGAAGAGCGCGGTCCCGATCGACGGGCTGAATGTCCAGAAGAAGAGGAACCCGGCGACGAGCCAGATCTCGCGACCCCGCAGGCTCTCCCTGACGCCCGCGAGCGTCTCGCCCGCGGCCAGTCGGCCACCGCCGGCGGGCTCCTTGATGCACAGCACCGCCATCACGAAGGCGACGAGCGCGATGCACGCGCTCAGGAGGAACCCCAGGCGCACGCTCCGCGTCTCCGCGAGCCGCCCGCCGACGACGCCCACCAGGACGGCGGCGCCGTAGGCGGACGCCCACTGCACCGCCTGGAACGCCCCGGTCAGGCCGCGGGGGCGGCCATGCTCCACCATGAGCGCGTCGGTGAGGACGTCGGTGAACGCCAGGCCGAAGCCCATCACGACGAACAGCGCCACGAGCGTCCGGTAGGATGGCTCGTCGAGCAGCGCGAGGCTCAGGCCCGCGAGCATCGTGAGCAGGGAGGCGAGGAGAAAGTAGCTCTTCCGGCGACGGCCGAACAGCGGCACGAGATCCGAGAGCAGCCCGTACACGGGCTTGAGGAGCCAGGGGAGCCGGCCGAGCGTGCGGAACGTCGCCACGTGCGTCGCCGACAGTCCGAATCGTTCCCGGAGGACCATCACGATGGCCTGCGCCGGCAGGCCCCAGAGCCCCTGGGCGAAGTACACGACGCCGAAGAGGACGGCGAGGTTCCGCGCCGCGCGGGTCGTGAAGGGGTGCAGCCGGGAGAGCCGGTCGATCGTGGTCACGAGAAGAGCTTTGCGAGCTCCGCGCGCACGTAGAGCCGGGCGCGGTGGATGTGCGAGCGCGCCTCGTCGCGCGTGAGACCGAGCGCGGCCGCCGCGTCCGCCGTCGCGGCGTCGTCGAGACAACTCGACCAGTCGAGGAGCGGATGCGCGTGGCGACCGAGCGCGTCGAAGGCGGGGGTTGGCAGGTCGGGATCCGCCTGGGCGCTCGCGCGTCTCGACCGGAGGCGCTGCTGGATGACGACGGCGGCGACTCGGTAGACGCGGCGCGCGAGCGCGTACGGCCCCGGCTGGCGCAGGACGCCTGCGAGGACCTCCCGCTTCTCCACCGCGACCTGCTCGTCGCATCCGGGGTGCCCGTCGATCATTGCCGTCTGTGGAACCCGCGACGCGAGGCCGTTCATTCCGGAGAAGAGCGAAAACTGATGTGTCGGCGGCAGGTTATGATGCGTGCCGGGGCGGACTGAGAACATGGGGGGCCTCGACGGGCCCCCCATGCCCCCCGACGCTCGGAGCGCCGCGGCGAAGCCGTGGCGCTCCTCGACCAGGCGATTCGTTCACGCCCTCCGAGACGATTCCGTGGTTTGCATCGACGGTGCCAGACGCCGGGCGCCGTCCCGCCGTGCGACATTTCAACGGTTTGACACGAGCGCGCTCCCGCGCGTCGGGCGGGGGCGAGGCGTTTTGCCCGATCCCACTCCATCGGCGCCGGAGGGGGCCGCGATCGGGCTTGACCTTCCCCTAAGGGGAAAGGTTTAGACTCGCCGGCAAGGAGGACCAGGTGGAAGGCGGGCTGAAGATCGGCGAGCTGGCGCGGCACGTTGGCATGACCGCCAAAGCGATCCGGTTCTACGAGGCCAGACGCGTGCTGCCGCCGTCGACGCGGGGCGCCAACGGGTACCGTCTCTATGGCCAGGGGGCCCTGGAGCTGTTGACGTTCGTCAAGCAGGCGACGGGGCTCGGGCTCACGCTGGCGGAGATCAG
>MGCF01000103.1 GCA_001788495.1 Candidatus Rokubacteria bacterium RIFCSPLOWO2_02_FULL_73_56 | reverse complement strand
GGCTCGAGGCCGCCGAGGCGATGTGTCTGAAGGCCGCCTGGCTCTTCGACCACGGCCGGCCGTGCGGCGCCGAGTCCAACGCGGCCAAGCTGCTCGCGGCGGAGGCGGGGTTCGAGGCGTGCGACGTCGCCGTGCAGACCCACGGCGGCTACGGCTACGCGAAGGAGTTCCACGTCGAGCGGCTCTGGCGCGAGATCCGCCTCTACAAGATCGCCCCCGTCTCGCAGCAGATGGTCCTCAACTACCTCGCCGAGCACGTGCTCGGCCTGCCGAAGAGCTACTGAGGAGCGCGGCGGCGGAGGCGAGCGCCAGGCCGAGCGCGACGCCCGCGAGGGCGTCCGAGGGCCAGTGCGCGCGGAGCATCACGCGCGCGAGCGCCACGAGCGCGACGACGGCGACGGCGAGGGCGCGCAGGAGCCATCGCGCCCGCGGCGGGAGCGGCGCCGCGAGGTAGATCACCGCGCCGAAGAAGGCCGCGGCCGCCGTGGCGTGGCCGCTCGGGAAGCCCAGCGAGACGCCCTCGGGCCGCGGGCGGCCGACCACCCACTTGAGCGCGCCCTCCGCGAGCGGCGCCGTGACCATCAGCCCGACCCACACCCACCAGCGCCGGCGCGCCTCGGCGAAGGCGACGAGGAGCAGCAGCGTGGCGGGCAGCAGGAGGCGCCAGCTCCCCGCGACGTTGATCGCGTGCATCGCCGCGAGCACGGGCGGCGCGGCGAGCGCGAGCAGGGCATCGCGCACCGGGGCGTCGCCGGGCGGCGTCCCCGCGAGCGTGACGACGAGGGTGAGGGCGACGAAGGACGCGCCGGCCACGGCCAGCGTCCGGCGCGCGGTCACGCGCGCGGTCCGGGCTTGCGGGTCGGCACGGCGCGCAGCACGACGACGACGGCGCCGACCAGGAGCGCGAGCCCGGCGACGGCGAGCGCCGAGGCGAGCGGGCCCGGCGGCGCGTCGCGCAGCGGCCCGACGTGGTCGGCCCAGGCCGGCGACGGCCAGGGCATCAGCGCGGGCGCAGGGCCATGCCGTGCGGGGCGCGGCCCACCGGGATCGTGCGCACCTGGGTGTGCGTCGCCAGATCGATCACGCTGACGAGATTGGCCACGCGGTTGGTGACGAGCGCGTGGCGGCCGCCCGGCGCCATCGTGACCAGGTCGGGATAGCCCGCCTGTCGGATCGTGGCGACGATCCGGTCGTCCGCGGTGCGCACGACGACGATCCGGTTCGCCTTCCGGAGCGTCGTGTAGAGGAACTTGCCGTCGAGCGTCAGCGTCGCCTCGTGGACGACCCCGGGCAGCGCGATCCGGCCGGTCACCGTGTTCGTGGCGGTGTCGATCTTGAGGACGACCTTGTTCTCGCCGGCGGCGGCGTAGAGGGTGCGGCCGTCGGCCGTGAGCGCCAGGCCCATCGCGTCGCCGCCGCCGTGGACGACGCGGTCCACGATCGTGCGCGTCGCCACGTCGATGACGGTGACATCGCCGGCCGTCTCGCCCGAGACGTACAGGCGCGTGCCGTCGCGGGCGAAGACGCTGTGGGCGGGCCAGGTCGAGACCTCCACGCGCCCGTCGATCGTCCCGGCGGCGAGGTCGTAGAAGATGACCTCGTCGTCGCTCGTGTCGCTCGACCAGTCGAGGACGACCAGGTGGCGGCCGTCGGGCGTGAAGTTCAGGTTGTAGGGGTTGCCGCCGATCCGGACGCGGCGGACGAGCTTGCGCGCCTCGGCGTCGATCACGCCGAGGTCGTGGCTCTTGTCGTACACGACCCACGCGGTCTTGCCGTCGGGATGGAAGACGACGCGGTTCGGCTTGCCCGGGCCGAGCGGGATCGTCGCGACCACGTCCAGGGTGTCGGTGTCGATCACCGAGACCGAGTCGGACCTGGTGTTGGTCACGTAGAGCGTCGCGGCCCCCGCGGGGACGGCGACCGCCAGGGTCAGGGCGAGCGCGCCGCCGAGCCTCCTCACGCCGGGCCTCCTCATCGTGTCTTCTCGATCGCGGTGATCACCACGTTGGGCGGGACCCCCTGCAGGGTGAATCGTACCGCGTCGCCGACTGCAACCGCCTCGTGAATCTTCGGCGCCGAGGCGCGGAAGCCCATGGTCATGGCGGGCATGTAGCCCGGGATGTCCTCGTGGGTGATGACGAGCACGTTGATCTCGGGGACGATCGCCCGGACGACGCCCGCGACCTGCCAGAGGCGCTCCACGCCGGCGGCGGCCGCCCCACGCGCGGCCCGGAGCTCCTGCTCGAGGCGCGCCGTGCGGGCGCCCCAGAAGACGTACCCCCAGCCCACGCCGAGCAGGAGGGCCAGGTTGAGCAGCGCCGCCGCCTTCCACGCGCGCATCAGTGCACGTGCTCCTCCGGAGCCGGGGCCGGGACTTTCTCCGCGTTGAGCTCCTGGATCTCGGCGAGCAGGGCGTTCGGCTCCGCGGCGGCGAGGCCCGCGCCGCGCCCGATCGCGCGGACGTACCCCTGGCGGTCGATCAGGAGCTCCGCGTGGGGGGCGGCGGCGAGCATCCGGTACGCGGCGACGATGTCGGCGGCGCCCTCGGTGACGACGGGGAAGAGGATCCGCGGCGCGGCGCCGAGCCGGCGGAGCGCGTCGGGCGCGGCGTCCGTCGGGACCGCGACCACCTCGGCGCCCAGCGCGGTCAGCGACCCGTAGAGGTCGGCGAGCTGCGCGAGGCGCGGGCGCGAGCCCGGCAGCGCGTAGAGCGTGAGCAGCACGACGCGGCGCCCGCGGTAGTCCTTGAGCGTGCGCGCGGGCGTGGGCCCGACGGCGTAGGCGAAGTCGGGCGCGACGAGCCAGGCGCGGTCGGGCTCGACGGTCGGTCCCATGTTGCGCGCCGCGTGCGCAGCCGAGAGCGCGCGCACGTAGTTGATCACGTCCCAGCGCTCCTCGGCGGCGAGCGTCGCGCCGAACGCCGGCATGCCCGCCCGCGGGATGCCGCGGGTGATCCACCAGAAGAGGTCGCCGGCGGTGTGCTGGCCGGTGTGGGGCGCGCGCAGGTCGGCCGGGGGCCGCGCCAGGCGGAGCCCGCCCGGGCCGTCGCCCGCGCCCGTGGGCCCGTGACAGACGGCGCAGTGCTCGCGGTAGCGCGCGGCGCCCGCGACGATCGAGGCGGCCTGGTAGGGCACCGCGGGGCGCACGTACGTGGTCGGGTAGGCGTCGATCGCGAGCGGGGGCAGGGCGATCGCGGCGCCGGCGCCCAGCACGACCAGCGCGCCGCCGAGGAGCGGCCACCGCGCGCGCCGCACGACCAGGGCCGCGAGCGCCGCGACGGCGCCGAGCACCAGCACCTGGCTGCCGACCAGCGCGCGGGCGGCGCGCGCGGGCGCGTCCGCGAGCGTCTCGAGCGAGAGGCGGAACGCGAACGGCCAGTCGGGCTCGGCGTGCGCCGCGGGCGGCGTGAACCCCATCGTGGCCGCCAGGCCGAGGACGGCGAGCGCGAGCGCGGCCTCGCCCGCCACGAAGCGCGCGAGCCGGCGCATCGCCGGCCGCCCGACGCGCAGGGCCTCGCCGCCGAGCGCGGGCAGGTGGCGCCGGCGGTTCAGCGCGGCGAGCGCCAGGATCGGCGCGAGCAGCGCGAGCTTGCCGAGCAGGAGCCGGCCGTACGCGGTCCCGACGAGGCCCGCGACGGAGCCCACCTGCGCCCACGCGATGACCGAGCCGGAGGCGACCAGCGCGAGCACGCAGGCGAGCGCCAGCCGGGAGAACCGCCGCGCGGCGAGCACGGCCAGGGGCCGGGCGTCGGCGCCCTCGGCGCGGCCGGCGCGCCGGAGCAGCAGCGCGAGCGGGAGGAGGCCGCCGACCCACGCCCCGGCGGCGAGCACGTGGACGGTGTCGGTGGCGATCGCGGCGAGCGCGCCGGGCAGCGCGGCGGCATGCCCGGCGGCGGCGCCCGCGCCGAGCGCCGCGAGGCCGAGCAGCGCCGTCTCCCCGCGCGCCGCCCGCCAGTCCACGCGGCGGCGCACGTCGAGGGGGACGGCGAGGAACGCGGCGAGGAGCAGGAGCAGGCCGTGGCGCACGAGCCAGACGTGGCCGCCGCGCGTCTCGAGCAGGACCCGGCGCAGCGCGCCCGGGTCGAGCGCGGCGGCGCGCCGCCCCTCGAGGAGCGCGGTCTGCAGCAGGAGGACCGCGACGCCCGCGGCGAACGCGAGCACGACGAGCCCGCGGCAGGCGTCGAGCATGCGCGTCTCCCAGCCGAGCGCCGTCGGGCGGTCGGAGCGGCCGGCGAGCAGGATCGAGACCGCGGTGCCGACGAGCAGGACGGAGAGCGCCAGGTGCGCCCACCGCACGAGGACCTCGAGCGCGATCACCCGGGTAGTGTACCGGATGCGGGCACCGGCGTTGAGCCGGACGCGGTCGTCGTATACAGTGCAGCGCATGCGCCGCGCCGCGACCCTGTCCGCGCTCGCCGCCCTCGCGCTCCTGCTCGCGGGCGCGCCGGGCGCCGGCGCGCACGTCGCCCTCGCGCGGACGCAGCCGCGCGCCGGCGCGAGCGTGCGCGCGGCGCCGGCCGAGGTGAAGCTCTGGTTCACGGGCGACCTCGAGCCCGCGTTCAGCCGCGTGCGCGTCGTCAACGAGTCGGGGGAGCGCGTGGACCGGGGCGACGCCGCGGTGGACCGCGACAACCGGGCGCTGCTGCGCGCCTCGCTCCCGCCGCTTCCGCCCGGCCGCTACCGGGTCGTCTGGCGCGTCGTCTCGGTGGACTCCCACGTCACGGAGGGCGAGTTCGGCTTCCGCGTGGCGCCGTGATCCGGGCCGTCTTCCTCGACGCCGGCAACACGCTGCTCCGGATGAACTACGCGGCCATCGCCGCCGAGCTCGCGCGCCACGGCGTCCGGGCGACGCCCGACGCCGTCGAGCGCGCCGAGTGGCGGGCCCGCGTCCGGCTCGACGAGGTGCTGTTCGCCGGGCCCGCGCCCGGCGCCTCGACCGAGAGCCGGGCGTCGGCCGGCCGCTACGTCCGCCTCCTCCTCGAGGCGCTCGGCGTCACGGACGCGGCGGTCGTCGCCGCGCTCCTCGAGTGGCGCCGGACGTACAACCCGCCCGTGGGCCCCTGGAACGTGCCCGACCCGCACGCCGGCGCCGCGCTCCGGCTGCTGCGCGGCGCCGGCGTCGCGGCGGCGGTGATCTCCAACTCGAACGGCTCGGCGCGCGCGATCCTCGAGCGCGTGGGGCTCGCCGCCCACCTCGACTTCGTGATCGACTCGGCCGAGGTCGGCGTGGAGAAGCCCGACCCGCGGATCTTCGCGCTCGCGCTGGCGCGGGCCGGTGTCGGCGCCGCCCAGGCGGCGTACGTCGGCGACCTCTACTCGGTGGACGTGCGCGGCGCGCGCGCCAGCGGCATCGGCGCCGTGCTGCTCGACCCGGGCGGGTGCTGGGGGACGCGCGACTGCCCGACCGCCCCCCACGTGCTGGCCGCGGTCCGCCTGCTCCTGGGCGCCTGACTCCCCGTCGCCGTCGCTGGGGGTGTGGGGGCCGGTTCGGGGCCCCCCACGTGAGCAATCACTCAGAGCCCGTGAACCACTCGCATTGTCGAGGAGCGTCACGGCTTTGCCGGGGCGCGACGAGCTTACGGGGGGTTTGGGGGGCCCGTCGAGGCCCCCCATGTTCTCAGAGGGCGTGAACGAATCGCGCTGTCGAGGGGCACCACGGCTGCGCCGGGGCGCCCCGAGCGCCGGGGGGTTTGGGGGGCGCCCGGAGCCCCCCATGTTCTCAGTCCGGCAGCGTCACGAAGGGGTAGCGGCGGAGCGCGGCGTAGATGACGCGCTTCATCTCGGCGACCTCGGCGTCGGTCTTCGCCTCGAACCGGAGCGTGAGGTAGGGGTTCGTGTTCGAGGCGCGGACGAGCCCCCAGCCCCCGCCGGGGAACGACACCCGCGCCCCGTCGATGTCGAGCGTCTCGTAGCGCGCCTTGAGCTCGCGGGTCAGCTCCTCGATCACGCGGAACTTCTCGGCGTCGGGGCACGGCGCCTTCAGCTCCGGCGTGGCGCGCAGGTGGGGCACGGCGGCGAACAGCCGGGAGAGCGGCGCGTCCGCGCGCGCGGCGATCTCGATGATCTTGCAGGAGGCGAGAATGCCGTCGTCCACGCCGTAGTAGCCCTCGCCGAAGAACATGTGGCCGCTGACCTCGCCGCCGAGCAGGATCCCGTCCTCGCGCATCTTGCGCTTGAGGTGCGAGTGGCCCGTCTTCCACATGACCGGCACGCCGCCGTGCGCGCGAACGTCGTCCACGAGCGACTGCGAGGACTTCACGTCGAAGACGACCTTCGCGCCCGGGTGGCGCGTGAGCAGGTCGCGCGCGAGCAGGATCAGGACCAGGTCGGCCTCGTGGCGCTGCCCGCGCTCGTCGATCACGCCGACCCGGTCGGCGTCGCCGTCGTACGCGATCCCGAGGTCGGCGCCCACCTCGACGACCCGGGCCTGCAGGTCCTCGACGTTCTTCTCGTCCTCGGGGTCGGGCAGGTGGTGCGGGAAGGTCCCGTCCGACTCGCAGTGGAGCTCGACGACCTCGCAGCCGATGCGACGCAGGAGCTCGGGCGCGTAGAGCCCCGCGACGCCGTTGCCGGCGTCGACGACGACCCGCAGGCGGCGCGCCGGGTGGACGAGCGCCGCGAGGGTGGCGACGTAGTCCTCCCGCGGGCTCCGCGCCTCGAGCGCGCCGGCGCCCCGCTCGACGTCGCCGGCCTCGGCCATCCGCCGGAGCTCCTGGATCTCCTCCTCGGTGAGCGGCGCCGCGCCGCGGTGGACCATCTTCACGCCGTTGTACTCGATCGCGTTGTGGCTGCCCGTGACGTTGGCGCCGCCGTCGAGCTGCCAGTGCGCGGTCGCGAAGTAGAGGATCGGCGTGGTCACGAGCCCGACGTCCACGACGTCCACCCCGGCCGCGCGCACGCCCGCCACGAATCCCCCGGCGAGGTCGGGCGAGGAGAGGCGGTTGTCACGGCCGACCGCGACGCGCCGCCCGCCGCGCCGCCGGACCAGCGTCGCGTACGCCCCGCCGACCTGGCGGAAGACCTCGGGCGTGATGTCCGTGCCGACGAGCCCGCGCACGTCGTAGGCGCGGAAGATGTGCGGGTTCAGCATTGTGCGATGCGCTCCGCTACGTTATTGTGACGGCGCCAGCCGCCCTGGCCTCGGAGGTTACCATGAACGAGCGCTGGCGTATCAGGAGCGGGTGCGACGCCCCGATCGTGCGGAGCCACGCGTGAGCCAGCAGTTCGCCTTCGTCCACGGGATGAGCCACGGCGCCTGGTGCTGGGCCGCGGTGCAGGCGCGCCTCGAGCGCGCCGGCCACGCGACGCTCGCGGTGGACCTGCCGGGCCACGGCCGGCGCGCCCACGAGCGGCGGCGCGCCTCGGTCGCCGGCTACGCGCGCGCCGTCGCCGACGCGCTCGCGCTGGCCGGGTTCGACCGCGCGATCGTCGTGGGCCACTCGATGGGCGGCCTCGTGATCCCCAGGGTGGCCGAGCTGGCGCCGGCGCGCGTCGCGCACCTGGTGTTCCTGGCCGCCGTCGTGCTGCCCCACGGCGGCTCCCTGCTCGACACGCAGATCCCCGCGCCGGCGCGCCCGCTGCTGCGCGGGCTCGCGGTGTCCGGGGGCGGCGCCGTCCAGTACCCGGCGGCCGTCGAGCACGCGCGCTGGATGAGCGGCCTGCCGCCCGGCGACGCGCGCGTCGTCGAGGCGCTCACGCGCCTCACGCCCCAGCCGTTCCGGCCCTGTGCCGAGCGCGTGGACATGCGGCGCTTCTACGCCATGGCCGTGCCGCGGACGTACATCCGGTGCCTGCGCGACGCCGCGGTGCTCCCGGCCCAGGCGCTCGCGTACGCCGCGCGCCTGGGCGTGCGCCCGGTGGACCTCGACAGCGACCACGGCCCGATGCTCTCCGCGCCCGACGCGCTGGCCCGCATCCTCGAACAGGTCTGAGCCCCCGGAGGAGACCAACCCATGGACGAGACGGAGCTCAAGGAGCGCACGAAGAAGACCGCGCAGCTGCTCTTCCACTCGCTGCAGGGCGGCGTCGGCTACGAGACGTGGAAGAAGTTCGACCGCGGGCTCGCGCGCGCGCTGTCCATGTTCTTCACGGGCACCCTCTACAGCCGCGAGGTCATCTCGCAGAAGCAGCGCGAGCTCTGCGCCGTCGCCTCGCTCACGGTGCTGCACCGCCCGAACGAGCTGCGCCCCCACATCCACGCCGCGCTCAACGTCGGGGCCACGCGCCAGGAGGTGGCCGAGGTGATCTTCCAGCAGGTCACCTACGGCGGCATGCCGGTGGTCGTCGACGCGCTCGAGGTCTACGGGCGGGTGCTGGCCGAGCGCGGCGAGCCGTTCCCGGCGGAGGACGCCAAGCGGTGAGCCAGCGCGCGCTGGAGGCGGCCGTCGAGGCCGCGCGTGCCGCGGGCCGGATCGCGCTCGGCTACTACCGCGACGGCTTCGACGTGAGCCTGAAGGCCGACGCGACGCCGGTCACCCAGGCCGACCGGGAGGCGGAGCAGGCGATCGTCGAGATCCTCACGCGCGCCTTCCCGGCCTGGGGCGTGCTCGGCGAGGAGTTCGGGGACAGGGGCGCCAGGGACGTCCGCTGGATCATCGACCCGATCGACGGCACCAAGAACTTCGTCCGCCGGATCCCGATCTGGGCGACGCTGATCGCGCTCGAGGAGCACGGCGAGGTCACGGTCGGCGTCGTCCACAACCCGGTGACCGGCGACCTCTACACCGCGCGCCGCGGCGCGGGCGCCTTCCTGAACGGCGCGCGCCTGGCCGTGTCCGACGTCGCCGCGCTCGCCGACGCCTTCCTCGTGCACGCCGGGCTCGCGATCCTCCGGAAGGCCGGCCGCTGGGACGGCTTCGTGCGCCTCGTGGACGCGACCGACCGCCAGCGGGGCTTCGGCGACTACTGGGGCTACGGCCTCCTGGCCGAGGGGCGCGTGGACATCTACCTGGAGGCGGACCTCAAGCCCTGGGACCTCGCCGCGTGCAAGCTCCTCGTCGAGGAGGCGGGCGGCCGCTTCACCGACCTCGACGGCCGGCCGACGATCTACTCGGGCACGGCGCTGGCGACCAACGGCCGCCTGCACGACGCCGTGCTCGCGCTCCTGCGACGCTGACGCTCGCCGTCCACCCCGGCGCGCTCGGCGACGTGCTGCTCGCCGTCCCCGCGCTCCGCGCGCTCGGCGCCGCGGCGCCCGGGGCGCCGCTCGTGCTCGCCGCCCAGCCGCGCCTGGCCTCGCTGCTGCGCGCCCTCGGCGTCGTGGACCGGGCGCTCGCCTTCGATGCCCTCGGTCTGCACCTGCTCTTCGCCGGCGCGGCGGGGCCCGCCCGGCTGCCCGTCCTCGCGCAGGCGGAGCGGCTCGTCTGCTGGTTCGGCGCGGGCGACCCCGGCTTCGTCGCGCGGCTCCGGGCCCTCGTGCCGGGCGCGCTCGTCGCCTCGCCGTCGGGCGCGGGGCGCCCCGTCTGGGAGCACCTCCTCGCGAGCGTCGGGGCCGCGCCCGAGGCCCGGTGGCGCACGCCGCTCGAGGCGCCGCCCGCGCTCGTCGCGCGTGGCGGCCACGCGCTCGGCGCGGCCGGCTGGGACGGCAGGCGGCCGGTGCTGCTCGTGCATCCGGGGGCGGGCGGCGCGGCCAAGCGCTGGCCGGCCGAGGGCTTCGCGCGGGTGCTGGAGCGGCTGGCGCCGGACGTCGCGCTCGCGGTCCACCGGGGCCCGGCCGACGCCGAGCCCGTCGCCCGGCTGCGCGCGCGCTGCCGGGCGCCGCTGCTCGAGCTCGGCGAGCCCGCGCTCGAGGTGCTCGCGGGAGTCCTCGCGCGGGCGATCGGCTACCTCGGCAACGACTCGGGCGTGAGCCACCTGGCAGCGGCGCTCGGGGTGCCAGCGCTCGTCCTGTTCGGGGCCGGGAACCTCGCGTGGGTACCGTGGGCGCCCGGGGCGCGGACGGCCGTGGTCTCGACGCAGGTGCTCGACGAGGGCGACGTCGGCCGGGTCGCCGACGCGATGCGGGACGTGCTCGGGCGAGCTGAGTCTTAATCCAGTCGCTCGTCGGGATCTCGAGGAGCGCCCCGGGTTTCCCGGGGCGCGCCGAGCGCTGGGGGGTGTGGGGGGCGATGTCGGGGCCCCGGGAGTGACCGGCGCGGGGGCTCGAGGAGCGCCCCGGGTTTCCCGGGGCGCGCCGAGCGCTGGGGGGTGTGGGGGGCCATGTCGGGGCCCCGGGAGTGACCGGCGCGGGGGTTCGAGGAGCGCCCCGGGTTTCCCGGGGCGCGCCGAGCGCTGGGGGGTGTGGGGGGGCATGTCGGGGCCCCCCACGTGACTAGAAGAAGTCGAACGCGAGGACTTCGGCCGCGTCGTCCTCGAGGGCAGCCCTGGCGTCCTCGGCCTCGGCGTCCGCCTCGGCCTCGCGCCGCAGATCGCTCGCCCGCTCGTTGACGTCCACCAGCTCGCCCGCGACCAGGGTGTACCAGAGGTCCATCTGCATCGCGTCCCTCCAGGGCGCCTCCACCGGGGGGCGCCATCCGGTCCGGCCCACCACGAGAGAAGGCATACCTGATGCCAGCCAGGAAGCGACAGGAAATCAGTGGGTTGGACCAGACTCCCTCGAGGGATGTCTCGGGCAGGATGCCCGACTTCCGGAAAGCTGCCCTACGCCGCCTCGCGCATGGCGCCCCAGTCGGGCTCGGCGCCGACCGCGAAGCCCGGGCAACCGAGCGAGCCGAGCGCGAGCCGGCCGCCCGCGATCCGCAGGCGCACGGCGCCGTGGGACTCGACGTAGAGGTCGGGGTGGGCGGCGAGGAACGCGCGCTGCTCGCCGGCGGGCCGCGCGGCCATGCCGTTCACGTAGTGGTGGCCGTTGCGCTCGACGTGCTCGAGGCCGAGCAGCGCCACGAGCGCCAGGTCCTGCTGGACGGCCAGGCCGGCCTGGGTCGTCAGGTCCTCGGCCGACATGAAGGCGCGGGGCGCCCCGGCCTGCGCGTTCCAGCGCGCGCAGCGGGCGAGGTTGAGCAGCGACTTGTAGAGGCCCTTGCAGGTCTTGCTCGACACGCCCGCGTAGCCGCGCGCGCGGGCGCGCGGGAAGGCGTCGAGGTCGCCGTCCGACTCGTCGATGAGCACCGGCCGCCGCGCCGCGAGCGGCGCGACGTCGCGCTCGAGCGCGGCCCGGCGCGCGATCGGCTGCTCGACGAACAGGATCGAGGCGACGAGCCGCCCGAGGGCCGGGGCCGCCTCGAGCGCGCGCCAGAGCGCGAGCACCCCGTCCACGTCCGCGTACTGCTCGTTGCCGTCGAGCGTCACGTGGTAGGGCGCGGAGCCCCGGTCGAGCACGGCGGCGATCGCGCCGAGCCGCGCCAGGTCGGCCCGGACGTCGCCCGCGACCTTGAGCTTGAAGTACGTGTGGCCGTACGCGGCGATCACCTCCTCGAGCGTCTCGGGCAGGCCGTCGCCGACGCGCTCCCCGGGGCGCCGGTCCGCCGCGGTGATCGGGTCCAGCAGGCCCACGGTGTGGCGCGCGTGGAGGCTCGCCGCGGGGCGGAGGGCGCCGAGGAAGGCGTCCGTGTCGAGGCCCGCGAGCTCGGGCAGGAGCCCGGCCGGGGCGATCCCCGGCAGGTTCGCCCGGACCGCGTCCCAGAACGAGACGCCGCGGAGCCGGCAGAGCGCGTCCAGGACGGCGCGGTCCAGGAGGGCGGGCCCGTAGCCCGCGATCAGGGGACCGAGGCCGCGCGTCGCGCACGCCGCGAGCTGCTCCGCGTAGTGCGCGGCGAAGCGGCCGAAGGCCGTGCGCGGGGTGGCGTCCGCCGTGTAGGCGTCGGCCGCGAGGGCGAGCGAGGTCCGGAGCTGCGTGTAGTTGTCCTCGTTCGAGAGCGCCGGGTCCTTGTCGAACCACTTGGGCGCGAGCATCTCGGCGGCCGCGCCCCACGCCTCGCCGCCCCCCTCGAGCGCGACGCGGACGCGCACGTAGGCCTCGGGCGCGCCGGTCAGCGTGACGGCGCCGAAGCGGAACGGCATCCGCAGGCGGACGTCGCGCTCGTAGCGCCGGACCTCGCGGACCGTGAGCCTTGGCGGCCTGCCGTTCACCGCGCGGGCTTCTTCCAGATGCCGCGGTCGTGCATGAGCCTGACCTGCCGCTTGATGACCTTCTCGCGGTACTCGGCGTGCTTCATCGGCGCGCGCTTGAGGTAGAGGTTCTTCGGGTAGATCGGCCGCTCGTAGAGGATCTGGTAGAGCTCGGTCCGGAGGTCCTTCAGGTAGTTGTCCCACTGGGCGCGCGCCCGGTGGTCGCGGAGCGCCTCGACGTCGACCGGCCCCGCCACGTACGTCGAGCCCGCGCCGTAGTCCTGGCGGCCGACGATCTGCCCCCGGTAGTTGATGACGAAGCTCCGCCCCCCGAACGTGTCGATCGGCGTCGTCTCCTCGGGGAAGAGGTAGTACGTGCCCATGTTGGGCGCGATCACGTACATGTTGTTGTCGAGCGCGCGCGCCCGGCTCTGGATCTCGAAGAACTCGTTGCCCGTCGCCGGGTGCGGGTAGCTCGCGCGGTAGACGACCTCGGCGCCGTTCAGCGCGAGCGCCCGGGCGTTCTCGGGGTAGGAGCCCTCGTTGGCCATCATGATCCCGAGCCGGCCGATCTCGGTGTCCACGACCGGCCAGAACGCCTGCAGCGTGCGCCCGTACTTCTCCACCCACCAGTCGTACACGTCGTGCGGGCAGACGGAGTGCTCGACGGGGAACAGGGGCGAGACCTTGTAGTGCGTGAGGATCAGCTTGCCCTTCGGGTTCAGGACGAAGCCGACGTTGAAGAAGCGGTCCTTCCAGTCGGGATGGCGCGCCTTCGCCTGCGCCATGACGAACGCGTTGTACTCCTTCGCGATCTTGCCGAGGAACTCCGTCTCCTCGCCCGGGATATCGATCGCGCCCTCGCGGGCGAAGTGCGCATGGTCCAGGTCCAGCACTTCATCGTTGAAGCCTTGCAGCGCCCCCTCCGGGAACGCGATCAGCCGCACCGGCAGGTCGAGGCTCGAGAGCCAGGAGGCCGCCTTCACCAGGTGCGACAGGTGCTCGAGGTTGAGCTTGATGTCCTTGCGCTTGCGGATGCCGCGCACGGTGGGGACGAGGCCGACGGCGGTGTAGGGCTTGATCATGCGCTCGCTCCTCCCTGCTGACGCTCGACTTCTTCCATGATCATCGTGTTGAGGTCCTCGATCAGCGCGGCGCGGGCGGCGCGCACGTCGTTCCGGATCAGCGCGCGCACGCGCGACGGACGCGCCGAGAGCATCACGAGCACGGTGCCGACGGCGACCGCCTCCTCGATCGAGTGCGTCACGAACAGGATGGTGCGCCCGGTCTCCTGCCAGATCCGGCGCACCTCGTTCTGCATGATCCGGCGGTTCTGCGCGTCGAGCGCGCCGAACGGCTCGTCCATGAGGAGCACGTCGGGCTCGATCGCGAGCGCCCGCGCGATGGCCGCGCGCTGGCGCATGCCGCCGCTCACGCGGCCCGGGTGGTAGTCCTCGAAGCCCGCGAGCCCGGCGAGCCGGAGGTGCCGGCGGGCGACGGCCCGGCGGTCCGCGGCGGGCAGGCCGAGCGGCCGGAGGACCAGCGCCACGTTCTGCTCGAGCGTCATCCACGGCAGCAGCCGGTCCTCCTGGAACACGACGCCGACCCGGCGCGTGTGCGCGTCGCCGGCCACCACGGGCTGGTCGTCGAGGAGGACGGCGCCGCGCGTCGCCGGCTCGAGGCCGCCGACGATGCGGAGCAGCGTGGTCTTGCCGCAGCCGTTCGGGCCCAGCAGGCACACGAACTCGCCGGCCTCGGCGTGGAAGGACACGCTGTCGATGACCGGGATCAGGTAGTCCTTGCCGACGCCCGCGACGAGCAGCTTCACGCCTACCGCCAGCGCGCCAGCCGCCGGGAGACGGCGTCGAAGACGAGCTTGTCGACGAGCATCATCACCAGGATCATCACGAGCGCCCACACGAAGACCATCTGGGTCGCGAGAATCTCGCGGCTGTAGTTCATGATGTAGCCGATCCCCGAGGTCACGCCGAAGATCTCGGCGACGACCGACACCTTCAGCGCGAGGCCGAACCCGATCTTCATGCCGGCGACCAGGTAGGGGAGCGTCGAGGGCACGACGATCGCCGCGAACTTCTGGTGCCCCGAGAGCCGGTAGACGTCGCCCATCTCGAGCAGCCGCCGGTCCACGTTCTCCACGCCCTCGACGATGTTCGAGGCGACGACGGGGAGCGTGATCATGAGCGTGGTGAAGATCGGCGCCCAGTTGGAGAGGCCGAACCAGATGATCGAGATCACGATCCAGACGAAGACGGAGGTGGAGTTGAGGACCGCGAGCGCGTCGTGGACGACGCCGCGGGCCAGGCGCGAGAGGAACGCGGCGAGGCCCATCGCGAGCGCGAGGGCCACGGCGGCGCCGAAGCCGACGAGGATGCGGTAGAGCGAGGCGCCCGTGTGCGTCCACACCTCGCCGGTCCGGACGATCTCCCCCAGGCCCGCGACGACGGCGAGCGGCGAGGGGAGCACGTAGGCCCCGTAGCGCCAGGACAGCACGGCCCAGGCGCCCAGGACGACGAGGAGCGCCGCGAGGGTGGGGAGGTGGAGGCGCGCCGCCCAGGAGCGCGCGCGCCCCGTGCTCGCGCTCACGCTCGGTGGAAGAACTCTTTGCGGATCCGGTCCGGGCTGTCCCAGATCGCGGACTTGAGGAACCCGAACTCCTTGTTGATCTTGAGCTGCGCGATCAGCGTGTCCACCTGCTCGTCGGGGAGCCCGTGGAGCATGCGCACGGTCTCCTTGTACGCGACCTGGATGACGTCCTTCGGGAGCTTGGTCACCTCGCCGACGATCTCCATCGCGCGCGCGGGCTTGTTGTACCAGATGTCCACGGCGTCCTTCTGGGCCTCGTTCAGGTCGTGCGCGATCGCCGCGTGCGGGCCCAGGAAGTCGCTGTGCACCAGGTAGCACACGTGGACGGGGAAGCCGCTCGCCCGGCCCGTCGCCTTGCGCCACAGGTCGATCTGCTTGACCAGGTACACCCCCTGGCCCCGGAGGACGACCGAGTCGGTGATCGGCTGCCAGGCGATGATCGCGTCCACGTCCTTCTTGCCGAGCAGCGTCACCATGTCGGGCGGCGACGTCGCCGTGACGATGTGCGTATCCTTCTGCAGGTCGAAGCCGTACCCCTTCAGCACCAGCGCCCGGATGTCGAAGAACGTCGAGGTGCCGACGATCGCCGCGATCTTGCGGCCCTTGAGGTCCTCGACCCGGGCGATGCCCGCGTCCTTGCGCGCGACGACGGCGCCGAGGACCGCGGTCGCGACGCCCGTCACCCTGAGCGGCACGCCGTCCTCGAACGCCTTGGCCGCGAGCGCGAAGCTCATGTCGATCGCGTCCACGTTCTTCGAGGCGAGCTGGTTCAGCAGCGGCGCCGGCGAGCCCGGGACGATCGAGTACTCGGCCTGCCAGCCGCGCTTGCCGAGCAGGTCCTCCTTGTGGATGATCTCGGTCGCCGCCCAGCCGAGCTGCAGGTACGCGAGGCGCACCTTGCCCTTGCCCTGCGCGCGCAGGGCCACCGGACCGCTCACCGCCGCCACGGTCGCCGCCGCGGCGCCGCCCTTCAGGAACTCCCGCCGTCCGACGCTCATCGTCGCTCTCCTCCTAGGCCCGGACCTTGGGCAGGTGCTGGAGGGCCTCCGCGACCTTCTCGGCCGGGTACTCGTAGTCCTGGAGCTTGCCCGCGAGGTAGGCCTCGTAGGCCGAGAGATCCAGGAAGCCGTGCCCGCACAGGTTGAAGACGATCGTCTTGCGTTTGCCCTCCTTCTTGGCGCGGAGGGCCTCGTCGATCGCGCCGCGGACCGCGTGGGCCGCCTCCGGCGCGGGCAGGATGCCCTCGGCGCGCGCGAACTGGACGGCCGCCTGGAAGGTGGCGACCTGGGGCACCGCGACGGCCTCGATCACCTTCTCGTCGTAGAGCTTGCAGATGAGCGGCGCCATGCCGTGATAGCGCAGCCCGCCCGCGTGGAGCGAGGGCGGGATGAACCCGTGGCCGAGCGTGTGCATCTTCACGAGCGGCGTGAGGCCGATCGTGTCGCCGAAGTCGTACACGTACTTGCCCTTGGTGAGGCTCGGGCAGGCGCTGGGCTCGACGGCGACCACGCGGAGCTTCTTCTTCTTGCCGGCGAGCTTGTCGGCGACGAAGGGGAAGGTGAAGCCCGCGAAGTTCGAGCCCCCGCCGATGCAGCCGACGAGCACGTCGGCCTCGTCGTCGGCCTTCTCGAGTTGCTTGCGGGTCTCGAGCCCGACCACGGTCTGGTGCATCAGGACGTGGTTGAGCACGCTCCCGAGCGAGTACTTGGTGTCGTCCCGCGTCGCCGCGTCCTCGACCGCCTCGCTGATCGCGATGCCGAGGCTGCCGGGCGAGTTCGGGTCGCCCTCGAGGACCTTCTTGCCCGCCTGCGTGTCCGGGCTCGGGCTCGCGACCACCTGCGCGCCGTACGTCTCCATCAGCACGCGGCGGTAGGGCTTCTGGTGGTAGGAGACCTTCACCATGTAGACCTTGCACTGCAGCCCGAACATGTTGCACGCGATCGCGAGCGCCGAGCCCCACTGGCCGGCGCCGGTCTCGGTCGCCAGCCGCGTCACGCCGGCCTGCTTGTTGTAGTAGGCCTGCGCGACGGCCGTGTTGGGCTTGTGGCTGCCGGCCGGGCTCACGCCCTCGTACTTGTAGTAGATGCGCGCCGGCGTGCCGAGCGCCTGCTCGAGCCGCCGCGCGCGGTAGAGCGGCGTCGGCCGCCACAGGCGGTAGAGGTCGCGCACGGCCTCGGGGATCTCGATCCAGCGCTCCTGGCTGACCTCCTGCTTGATCAGCTCCATCGGGAACAGCGGCGCCAGGTCCTGGGGCCCGATCGGCTGGCCGGTGCCGGGGTGCAGCGGAGGCGGCAGGGGGGTCTTGAAGTCGGCCTGGATGTTGTACCACTTCGTCGGGATGTCCTTCTCGTCGAGCAGGAACTTGGTGCGGTGCTTGTCGGACGACTTCGCCATACCGGCCTCCTTGGGGATCGCTGCGGCGGGCCCTGGTGAGAAGTGCGCCCAACGATACAGGCACGCGCGGGAGCCTGTCAACGGACGCGCGGGCGGCGAGCGGCCCGCCGGCCCGACCGGCCCCGACGGGGCGCGGCTTGACCGAGGACACCAAAGGTGGTCATATGATCACCAATGCGAATCAAATCGTCCTCGAGCCCGTTCGGCGGCACGGGCCGGACGCGGCTCCTCCTCGCCCTGCGGCTCCTGTCCGAGAGCTATCCGCGTGAGCTGGCGCGGGTGCTCGCGATGCCGTTCTCCAGCGTCCAGAAGGCCTTGCGCAGCCTCGAGCGGGACGGCCTGGTCGCGGGCAGGTCGGTCGGGCGCACGCGCGTGGTCCGGCTCGACCCGCGCTACTTCGCGTTCGACGATCTCCAGCGACTGCTGCTGCGATTGACCGAGCCCGAGGCCGAGCTGAAGTCGCGGGTGGCCGCGCTGCGTCGGCGTCCGCGGCGGACGGCGAAGCCGCTCTGATCAACGCCCGCAGCGGCCTCGGGGCGGTCGCGGTGCTCGTCGGCGACACCCTGCGGCGGCACGGCATCCGCTCGGTCCTGACGGGAGGCGCGTGCGCCAGCCTCCACTCCGGCGGCCGCTACCAGTCGGTCGACATGGATTTCATCCTCATGGGTCCCACGACCCGGGCGGCGCTGGACGCCGCCATGGCGACGCTCGGGTTCAGGCGGCAGCGGGACCGGTACGTCAACCCTCGCGTCCGGTTCTACGTCGAGTTTCCCCGCGGACCGCTCGCGGTCGGCGGCGATCATCGCGTCGCGCCGATCGAGCACAGGCGCGGACGGGCCCGCGCGCTCGTGCTCTCGCCGACCGACGCGTGCCGCGACCGCCTCGCCGCCTTCTACCACTGGAGCGACCGGCAGAGCCTGACGGTGGCGGTGTCGATCGCCCTCCGTTGCCGGGTGAGCATGGCCGCGATCCGCCGCTGGAGCCGTGCGGAGGGCGCGGCGGGGGCGTTCGACGAGTTCGTCGCGGAGGTGAGCCGGGCGCGCCGCCGGCGGGCCCGGCGGGCACGCCGGACGGGAATCGTCCGTTGACGTCGGCCGTGAGGCGCATGTAAGACTGTGGGGGAGGAACGCCTCCCGAGAGGAGCCGACGGTATGCCACCGACCCTGACGCTGCCCCGGAGCGACGGAACGCTCGCCCCGTACACCCTCACCGGCCGGGCGCCGGTCGAGCCCGGCACGGGCCCGATCCGGAGCCGCGTCGGCATGGCGGCCGTGCACGTCGTCGCCGACCCGCTCGCGGGCGTCCACCCGACGCTCGAGGCCCGCCTGGACTGGGAGGCGACGCTCGCCTTCCGGCGCTTCGTGTGGTCGCTCGGGCTGGCGGTCGCGGAGGCGATGGACACCTCGCAGCGCGGGATGGGGCTCGACTGGGCGACCGCGAAGGAGCTCATCAAGCGCTCCGTCGCCGAGGCGCGGGCGATCCCCGGGGCCGTGCTCGGCAGCGGCGCGGGGACCGACCAGCTCGCGCCCTCGCCGCGCGTGACGATCTCCGACGTCGAGGCGGCGTACGAGGAGCAGTGTGCCTGGATCGAGGGCGTGGGCGGGCGCATCATCCTGATGGCGAGCCGCGCGCTCGCCGCGTGCGCCAAGGGCCCCGACGAGTACGTGAAGGTCTACGGCCGGCTCCTCGCCCAGGTGCGCGAGCCCGTGATCATCCACTGGCTCGGCGACATGTTCGACCCCGCGCTCGCCGGCTACTGGGGCTCGCGCGACCTCGACCGCGCGACCGAGACGCTGCTCGCGATCGTCCGCGACCACGCCGCGAAGATCGACGGCGTGAAGATCTCGCTGCTCGACCAGGCGCGCGAGATCGCGATGCGGCGGCGCTTCCCGGCGGGCGTCCGCATGTACAGCGGCGACGACTTCGACTACCCGACGACGATCGGCGGCGACGCGCACGGCCACTCGGACGCGCTCCTCGGCATCTTCGACGTGATCGCGCCGGCCGCCGCGGCGGCCCTCCGCGCGCTCGACGCGGGCGACCGCGACCGCTTCCACGCGATCCTCGGGCCGACGCTCCCGCTCTCGCGCCACGTCTTCGGCGCGCCGACGCGCTTCTACAAGACCGGCGTGGTGTTCGCGGCGTACCTCAACGGTCACCAGTCCCACTTCCGGATGGTCGGGGGCCTGGAGAGCGCGCGCTCGGTGGTGCACCTGGCGGAGCAGTTCCGGCTCATGGACGCGGCCGGGCTCCTCGCCGACCCCGAGCGGGCCGCCGGGCGGATGCGGCGGGTCCTCGCCGTGGCGGGAGTCGACTGAGGCGTGGCGGCCCCCTGGCAGCAGTGGGCCCGGCGCCCGGAGACCGAGCCGACGCTCGTCGAGCGGGCCCGGGGCTCGCTGCCCCAGATGGAGTCCACGAAGCAGCTCGTCAGACTCGTGGCCGAGGTCTACCGTCCGGGCATGCGCGTGCTCGACGTGGGCTGCAACGTGGGCCACTACCTGCGCGGCCTGCGCGCGCTCGACCCGGCGCTCGACTACACGGGCGTGGACGCCTACGCCCACTACGTCGAGCGCGCCCGTGAGATCTTCCGCGACGACCGCTGCGCGGCGTTCCACGTCAGGGACGTCTTCGAGCCGCTCTTTCCCGATACCCCGTTCGACATCGTCTACTGCTGCAA
The DNA here is from genome assembly GCA_001788495.1 of Candidatus Rokubacteria bacterium RIFCSPLOWO2_02_FULL_73_56. Classification (GTDB taxonomy): domain Bacteria; phylum Methylomirabilota; class Methylomirabilia; order Rokubacteriales; family CSP1-6; genus GWA2-73-35. The sequence goes on along the minus strand of MGCF01000103.1, from coordinate 36,653 downwards.
CGTGCTCCTGCACCTGCCGGACTTCCGGCGGCCCGTCCGGAACCTGCTCGCGAGCACGCGGGGGGTGCTCCTCGTCCGGACGCTGCTCGGCGAGCACACGACGGTCGTCAAGCGCGCGGTCGCGCACGCCTACGACGACGCGGGCGAGCCCCTCGACTTCGTCTACCAGAACACCTGGGAGACCGGGTACTTCACCGGCTTCGTCGAGGGCCTGGGGTGGGGGGTCGAGGTGCTCGAGGACGAGTTCGATCCGGGCGTCCTCGCGGGGGAGCACGCGACGGTCAAGCGGGGGCGGGGGACGCGCGTCGTCGAGGGGCGCCAGGCCGACGGCAACATCCTCTTCAACTGGACGTGGGCGAAGATCACGCGGGCCTGAGCGCGCTCGTCGTGGGCGCGGGCTCGATCGGGAGCCGCCACCTGCGGAACCTCCGGGCGCTCGGCCTCCGCCGCCTCGCCGTGTGCGATCCCGACCCCGCGCGCCTCGCGGCCGCGGTGGACGGCCCCGGCGCCGCGGGCTTCGCCGAGGCGCGCGCCGCGCTCGATGCGTTCGCGCCCGACGTCGTGCTCGTGTGCACCCCGCCGCCGAGCCACGTGGAGCTGGCCCTGGCGGCCCTCGAGGGGGGCGCCCACGTCTTCGTCGAGAAGCCGCTCGCCGACGTCCTCGACGGCGTGGACGCGCTCGTCGAGCGGGCCCGGCGCGCGGGGCGCGTCGCCCAGGTCGGCTACAACCTCCGCTTCCACCCCGGCGTCTGCGCGCTCAAGGAGCTCGTCGACGCGGGCGCGGTCGGGCGCGTGCTGTGGCTCCGGAGCGAGGTCGGCCAGTGGCTGCCCGACTGGCGCCCCGGGCAGGACTACCGCCGGAGCTACTCGGCGCGCCGGGCGCTCGGCGGCGGCATCCTCCTCGACGCCTCGCACGAGCTGGACTACGTGCTCTGGCTCCTCGGCGAGCCCGCCGAGGTCGCGTGCATGGCCGGCCGCGTGAGCGACCTCGAGATGGACGTCGAGGACTGCGCGACCGTGCTGCTCCGCTTCCCCGGCGGCGCGCAGGCCGACGTCCACGTGGACTGCGTCCAGCGCGGCTACGCGCGCACGTGCCGCGTCGCCGGCACCGAGGGCACGCTGGCGTGGGACTACCTCGTGCCCGAGGTGCGGCTCTACCGCGCGGCGACCGGCGCGTGGGAGACGCGGCGCTACACGTTCGAGCCGAACGACATGTACGTGGCCGAGCTCCGCCACTTCCTCGACTGCGCGGCGCGCGGCACCGCGCCCCGTGTCGGCCTCGCCGACGGCCGGCGCGCACTCGCCCTCGCGCTCGCCGCGCGCGCGGCCGCGCGCTCCGGCCGCACCGAGCGCGGGCCGTGACCGACCTCCGCGGGCGGGTCGCGCTGGTCACCGCGGGCTCGCGCGGGCTCGGCGCCGAGGTCGCGCGGCAGCTCGCCGCGCGGGGCGCCGACGTGGCCGTGACGTACCTGCAGGACGCCGCGGCCGGTCGCGCGCTGGCCGCCGAGCTCGAGGCGCACGGGCGGCGGGGCCTCGCGCTGCGCGCCGACGCCCGCGACTTCGCGCGCGCGCAGGAGGTGGTCGCCGAGGTGTGCGCCACGCTCGGCGGGCTGCACATCCTGGTCTGCGGCGCCGGGATCGCGCGGCGCGCGCCGCTCGCCGAGATGAGCGAGGCCGACTGGGACGACGTGGTGGACGTGTCGCTCAAGGGCGCGTTCAACTACGTCCGCGCCGCCGCGCCGGTCTTTCGCGCCCAGCGGTACGGCAAGATCGTCTGCGTGGGCTCGATCAACGGCCTGCGCGGGCGGCCGGGCACGGCGAGCTACAACGCGGCCAAGGCCGGCCTCGTCGGGCTCGTGAAGACCGCCGCCGCGGAGCTGGGCGCGTACGACGTCAACGTGAACCTCGTCGCGCCCGGCTTCATCGAGACCACCACCCAGGTGGACACGCCCCGGGCGACGCGCGACCTCGTGCTCTCGGAGTGCGCGATCAAGCGCCTCGGGACGCCCGCCGACGTCGCCGCGCCCATCGTGTTCCTCGCGAGCGACGCCGCGCGCCACGTGACCGGCCAGGTCCTCCGGGTGGACGCGGGCCAGTATCTCTGAGTCCATGGGGGGCTCCGGGCGCCCCCCAACCCCCCCGGCCCCCCGGCGCTCGGGGCGCCCATGCTGCGCCGTGGTGCCCCTCGACAGCGCGATTCGTTCACAGGCTCTGAGTCCATGGGGGGCCTCGACGGGCCCCCCCCCGATGCTCACGCCCCCCGCGCACTCCCCCGGCAGCCCGGCGAAGGGGTCCCGCGTGCCGGATTCTTTCACGCCCGCCGAGACGGGCGCGGCGGGCCGCGGCGGCGGGGCTCTGCTAGACTGGCTCGCAAGGGGGCGGCCATGTTCAAGGCGGACCTGCGCGCGATCCGGTTCACGCTCTACGAGCACCTCAAGGTCCAGCAGCTCTTCGAGCTCGACGCGTTCTCGCACCTGGCGCGCGAGGAGTGCGACGCGGTCATCGACCAGTGCGTGCGCTTCGCGGCCGAGGTCACGGGCCCGCTGAGCGCCCCGGGCGACCGCGCGGGCTGCCGCGTCGAGGACGGGAGGGTCGTGACGCCGCCGGGCTTCCGGGAGGCGTGGCGCACGCTCTTCGAGCTCGGCTTCCTGTCGTTCACGATGCCGGTGAAGGCGGGGGGCTTCGGCGGACCGCGCGCGATCGGCGTCGTGCTCTCGGAGCTGCAGAGCGGCGCGAACACCGCGTTCAACATGTACCCGGGCCTCACGCACGGCGCCGCCGACCTGCTGGAGGCCTTCGGCTCGCCCCGCGACCACGAGCGCTTCCTCGCGCCGATGCTCGAGGGGCGCTTCGCCGGGACGATGTGCCTCACCGAGCCCCACGCCGGCTCCGACGTGGGCGCGACCCGGACGCGCGCCCGGCACCTCGAGGGCGACGTCTACGCGATCACGGGCACCAAGTGCTTCATCTCCTCCGGCGACCACGACCTCACCGAGAACATCGTGCACCTGGTCCTCGCCCGCATCGACGGCGCGCCGCCGGGCACCAAGGGCCTCTCGCTCTTCATCGTGCCGAAGGTCTGGGTCGAGGAGGGCGGCGCCCTCGGCGGGGCCAACGACGTCGCGACCGCCTCGATCGAGCACAAGCTCGGCATCCGGGCCTCGGCGACGGCGACGCTCACCTTCGGCGACGACGGCCGCTGCCGCGGGATCCTCGTCGGCGGCCGGCCGCACGAGGGCATGCGCCAGATGTTCCGCATGATGAACGGCGCGCGGATCGCGGTGGGCGTGCAGGGGATCGCGGTCGCCTCGACGGCCTACCTCAACGCGCTCGCGTACGCGCGCGAGAGGCTGCAGGGCTCGTCGGTGCGCCACTTCAAGGACCCGAACGCGCCGCGCGTGCCGATCATCGAGCACGCCGACGTCCGCCGCATGCTGCTCGAGATGAAGGCGAAGGTCGAAGGCATGCGCACGCTCGCCGTGAAGCTCGCGCTCCACGCCGACCTCGCGGCGGCGCTCGCGGCCACGGACGAGGGCCGCGCCGCGTACCACGAGGGCCAGGTGGACCTGCTCACGCCCGTCGTCAAGGCCTACTGCGCGGACCAGGCCTTCCGGGTCGCCGAGCTGGCGATCCAGACCTACGGCGGCGCCGGATACGTCGAGGACCACCCGGTCGAGCAGTACCTGCGCGACGCCAAGATCTTCTCGATCTACGAGGGGACCAACCACATCCAGGCGCTCGACCTCGTCTCGCGCAAGCTCTCGTCGCGCGGCGGCGAGAACCTCACCGCGTTCCTCACCGAGATCGGCGAGTTCGTCGCGCGCCACGGCGCCCGGCCGGGCCTCGCCGCCGAGATCGGCGCGCTCGGCGCGGCGGCGGCCGCGCTGCAGCGGGCGAGCGGCGCCCTGCTCGAGTTCTTCACGAGCGGCCGCCTCGACCAGGTCACGCTCGTCGCCACCCCCTTCCTCGAGATCATGGCCGAGGTGACGATCGCCCACCTCCTGCTCGACGCGGCCCTGGTCGCCGAGGCGCGCCGGGTCGAGGCGGAGGGGGACCACCACCAGGAGGACGCCGACTTCTACCGGGGCAAGGTGATGGCGGCGAAGTTCTACGTGAACTTCGTCCTGCCTGGCGTGCACGCGAAGCTCGCGGCGATCGTGGGCGGCGACCGGAGCGCGCTCGACATCCCCGACGCGGGCTTCTCGACGGCGCGCTGACGCCCGGGCGCGCTCAGAGTCCGGGAACGAATCGCGCTGTCGAGGGGCGTCACGGCGCAGCATGGGCGCCCCGAGCGCCCGGAGCCCCGGGGGGCAGGGGGGCGCCCGGAGCCCCCCGTGGAGTCAGAGGGCGTGAAGGAATCGGGCACGCGCGATCCCGTTGGGGGGTGTCGGGGGGAGCGGCGGGCGCTCCCCCCGACGTCGATTCAGACGCGCCCGATGTCGCCAACCACCCGGACGCGGACGCGCAGCGCGTTGCCCGGCAGGTAGGCGATCGGCAGGTCCTCGACCTCGACCACGCCGAGCGTCGCCGGGTCGGCGCCGGCGCGCGTCGCCTGCTCCTCCGCGAGCCGCCGCGCGCGGGCGATCGCCTCCTCGCGCCCGAGTCCCTGGAAGACCCGGTCCACCTCGCCGCTGACCTGGGCGATCGCGGCGCCGACGGCGTTCGCGACGGCCTGGTGCGGCACGTGGACGACCTCGGAGACGCCGGGCAGGCGCTCGGGGACGAGGCAGCAACCGCCGCCGACCGCGATCAGCGGTTCGTCGCGCGCGTCGGTCTTCATCCGGTCCACGCCTTCCTCGAGCATCGCGTGCATCCGCGCCAGGGCCCGCGTGACGAGCGAGGCCGGCAGCCCGGCGACACGGCGCCGGTCGCCGAGGTCGAGGAGCCCGGCGGCCACGGCGACGTCGGTCGCGGTGAGGTCGTCGCCGCCGAAGACGCGGGCGCGCTCCGGCAGGCGGTAGCCGACGCTGCGCGGGCCGACGGCCAGCGGCGCGTCCTGGACGAGGCTGCCGCCGCCCAGGCCGAGCGACAGGAGATCGGGCATGCGGAACAGCGTCCGCACGCCGCCGACCTCGACGACGTTGTTCGCCTCGCGCGGGAAGCCGTGCCGGAGGCTGCCGACGTCGGTCGTCGTCCCGCCCACGTCCACGACCAGCGCGTCGCGGCGCCCGGAGAGGAACGCGGCGCCACGCATGCTGTTCGTCGGCCCCGACGCGAAGCTGTAGACGGGGAGGCGCTCGGCCACCTCCGCGAGGGTCACGGTGCCGTCGTTCTGCGTCAGGTAGAGCGGCGCGGCGACGCCGCTCGCGCGGAGCGCGTCGGCGAAGGCGCGCGTGGTCTTGCGCGCCAGGTCGAGGAGGGCGGCGTTGAGGAGCGTGGCGTTCTCGCGCTCGAGGAGCCCGAGACGGCCCAGCTGGTGCGAGAGCGTGAGCGCGATGCCGGGGCACTCCTCGCGCAGGATGTCCGCCGCCTGGTCCTCGCAGGACGGGTTGAGCGGCGAAAAGACGGCGGCGACGCCCACGGACGTGTAGCCCGCCGCACGGATGCGCCGCGCGGCGGCGCGCACGCCCGCCGTGTCCAGCGGCATCAGGGGCCGGCCGTCGTACTCGTGGCCGCCCTCCAGCATGAAGACCTCCCCGCGGACGATCGCGCCGAGGTCGGCGGGCCAGTCCACGAACGGCTCGAGCGAGGCGCTCGCCGGCAGGCCGATCCGGATCGCCGCGACGGGGGTGAGGTCGCGGCGCTGGACGACCGCGTTCGTGAAGTGGGTGGTGCCGATCATCACCGCGTCGACGGCCCTCGGCGTGCCGCCCGGGACGCTCGCGCCCTGCAGCAGCAGGCCGAGGGCGCGCGTGATCCCCGTGGTGACGTCGGGCGTCGTCGGCGTCTTGACCGCGCGGACGACCCGCCCGCCCTCGAGCAGGACCGCGTCGGTGTTGGTGCCGCCGACGTCGACGCCGATCCGGCTCACGCGAAGACCGTCTGGAAGTCGAGATCGTAGCCGAACGCGCGCGGGCCCACGTGCTCGAGGCCCTTCGGCGTCAGCAGCACGGGCGGCGCCGGCAGCGCGAGCACGCTGACGCGCTGCCCGTACCGGAGGGTCTCGGTGCCGATGGCCTCGCCCGAGACCGTGTCCATCACACAGATCAAGTCGGGCGTCGTCACCCGGGGCGCGCCGTCGAGCCAGCCGACCGCGAACTCGTTCTGGAACGCGAGCTCGAACCCGCGACCGCGGAACTCGTCGAGCCCGTCGAGGCTCGCCGTGCCCCTGAGGAACCCTTCGGTGGTCCGGCGCGCCACGTCCCGGATCTTGCCGCGGAAGAGCAGGAGGCCGCGCTCGGCCTCGAGGACCGCCTCGATCGGATCACGGTGGGCGCGGCGGGCGGCCTGCACGGTCTCGCCGAGGCGGATGGCCTTGCTCGTCGTGTGGAGGATGCCACACGCCTTGACCTCCTTGCCCGTGCGCGGCGCCTTGCACGTGGAGGCGATCGAGCCGACCTCGACGCACGCCTTCCGCGAGAGGCGCTCCATCCACTTCCAGGACGCGGCCCGGGCGACGATCACCGCGTTGTCGCGCACGTCGGCGAGGGTCAGCGGGTACATGCGCAGGTCGTGGATGGCGAAGCTCGTCATCTGCGCCTCGGGGAAGGCCCGCCCCATGGCGTCGGCGTCCACCACCGGCCGATCCAGCAGCGCGGCGGCCATGAAGGGCTGGAGCGCGTTGCCGCCCCCGATCTCGACCGTCATGATGGCGCGGAAGCGCCGACCGATGTACTCCTCCATCATCTCGACGGCGCGGGCGACCGTGCGCGGGTCGGTGAGGCGCTCCTGGCCGACGAGGGGCGCGCCCATGTTGGAGACCACGGCGACCAGATCGTCGTCGGCGAGGTCGAGCGGGTCGAGGAGCGAGACCCGGGCGCCCTGCCGGTAGAGCGCCCGCATGTTGAGGAGGGCGAGGTAGGGGCTCCCGCCGCCGCCCGTGCCGAGGATCCAGGCGCCGATCGCGAGCGACTCGATCTCCGCGGCGGAAACGGGGCGGGGCGGGGCCATCGGCGCGTATGGTATCCTGCCGCCGTTCCGGCGCACCAGCAGATCCGCCGGGCTGGAGGACGGCCATGGGTATCACGCGATGGGGTGGGGGAGTCCTCGTGACGGTGCTGGCGGCGCTCGTCGCCGCCGCGCCCGCCGCCGGCTTCGAGCGCGTGGGCGACAGGAAGATCCTCGTGTTCGCCGGACGGCAGGAGGTGCCGACGATCGACCCGAGCGTCAAGTACGACTGGTCGATCCGCATGGCCCAGCAGTCGCTCTACGACGCGCTCGTGAAGTACGTCGGCAACCCGCCCGAGATCGTGTCCTGGCTGGCCGAGCGGTGGGAGAGCTCGCCGGACGCCCGTACCTGGACGTTCCACCTCGTGAAGACCGCGAAGTTCCACAACGGCGACCCGGTGACGGCCGAGGCCGTCCGGTTCTCGTTCGCGCGGACGCTCAGGCTGAACCAGGGGCCGGCGTGGATGCTCTCGGACTTCCTGAAGGAGGACGGGATCGCGGTCCTGGACGCGCACACGATCCGGTTCCAGCTGACCAAGCCGTACGCGCCGTTCCTGTCGTTCCTGCCCTGGTGGTACGTGATGAACCCGAAGCAGGTGCTCGCGCACGAGGAGGGGGGCGACGCCGGCCGCAAGTGGCTGACCACCAACGAGGCGGGCAGTGGACCCTTCCGCATCAAGCGCTGGCAGCAGGGCGTGCTCTACGAGCTCGAGGCCGTCGACGACTACTGGAAGGGCTGGCCCAGCCGGGACCACATCGGCGGCGTCGTCTACAAGATCGTGCGCGAGTCGGGCGCGCAGCGGGCCGCGCTGCTCAGGGGCGAGGCCGACATCGTCGAGGGCCTGTCGCCCGACGACTACGACCAGGTCGGGAAGATGCCGGGCATCGTGGTCCCGACCTTCCCGGGCATGACCACGTTCGGGCTCAAGATGAACACGCAGCGCGGGGTGACGAAGGACCCGAACCTCCGCAAGGCGATCGCGTACGCCTTCGACTACGACGCGCTGATCAAGATCTACAACGGCAACGCGGTCCTCCAGACGAGCCCCTTCCCGAACGCCACGCGGGGTCACATCGACGTGCCCGGCTTCCCCCGCCAGGACCTGGCGAAGGCCCGGGCGTTCCTGGCCAGGTCCGCGTACCCGCAGGGTGGCGTCGAGATCGAGTACGTCTACGTGCAGGGGCTCGAGGAGGAGCGCAAGATCGGGCTCGTCCTGATCGATAACCTCCAGAAGCTCGGCATCAAGGTCAAGATGGTGCCGCTCATCTGGCCCAACATGGTGGCTCGCGGGGCGAAGCTCGAGACCGCGCCGGACCTGATGGCCGTCTTCACGACGCCGGTCTCCACCGACCCCGACGCGGTGGCCTACCAGTACCACAAGAGCTCCTGGGGCAAGTACTACGGCTCCTCGCACTACGCGAACGACGGGGTCTGGGCGCTGATCGACAAGGCGCGCACCCTCGGGCGCTGGGAGGACCGCGCGCCGCTCTACGCCGAAATCCAGAAGCGGATCACCGCCGACGCGCCCGAGCTCTTCGGAATGCTCGCGAACCGGCGCTGGGGGATGCGGGACTACGTGAAGGGGTTCGCCTTCAGCCCGGTGCGGTTCACGGGCGAGGTGGATCTCTACCCGCTCGCGATCGTCGCCAAGTAGGTTGCTGGTCTACGTCGTCAAGCGCCTGGCGCTGCTGGGCGTGATGCTGTTCGGGCTCCTGTGCATCACGTTCGCGATCTCGCACGTGGTGCCGGGCGACCCCGCGCGGCTGGCGGCCGGCCCGGACGCGAGCGCGTCCATGGTCGAGACGATCCGCGTCCAGTACGGGCTCGACCAGCCGCTCTGGGTCCAGTTCGGCCGCTACGTGCGCGGGATCCTCCGGGGCGACCTCGGGCGCTCGCTCCGGACCCGCGAGGACGTGCTGGCCGACCTCGTCCGCTACTTCCCCAACACGTTCGAGCTGGTGACCGGCGCGATGCTGGTCGCCGTGGCGCTCGGCGTCCCGGCGGGGATCCTCGCCGCCGTGTACCGCAACACGTGGGTGGACCACCTGACGCGCTTCGTGTCGGTCTCGGGCGTCGCCATCCCGGCGTTCTGGCTCGGGCTGATGCTCCAGCTCCTCGTGGCGCTCGACCTGGGGCTGCTCCCGCTGGGCGGCCGCCTGGGCCTCATGACCGCGCCGCCCGAGCCCATCACGCACCTCCTCTTCGTGGACGCGCTCCTGCGCGGCGCGTGGGCGACGCTCGCGGACGCCGCGGCCCATGCGCTGCTGCCGGTGGTGACGCTCTGCTTCCCCGCGCTGGCGTCCATCATGCGCGTCAACCGCGCGGAGATGATCGAGACGCTCCAGCAGGACTACATCGTCAACGCGCGGGCGCAGGGGATCCCGGACTTCCGCATCGTCGCCCGCTACGCGCTCAAGAACGCGATGGTCCCGACGCTCACCATGATCGGGCTGCGCTACGGCTGGATGCTGGGGGGCACGGTCCTGGTCGAGACCGTGTTCGACTGGCCGGGGATCGGGCTCTATGCGGTGAACTCCGCGGTGTCGTCCGACTTCCAGCCGATCATGGGCGTGACGCTCCTGATCGGCCTCAACTTCATGCTCGCCAACCTCGCCGTGGACCTCGCCTACGGCTGGCTCGACCCGCGCATCCGGCCGGCGACCTCGGCGTGACGGGGCGCGCGCTGCCGCTCCGGCCGCTCGCCGTCTGGCTCGCGGCGCATCGGAGCGCCGCGCGCGAGCTCGGCTTCTACGCCCGCACGTTCGCGCGCAGCGCCTCGTCCATGCTCGGGCTCGGGCTCGTGCTCGGGTTCCTGCTGGTCGCCGCGCTCGGCCCCTGGATCGTGCCGTACCCGGAGGACGGGCGCGGCGCCGTGCACCTCGAGCAGAAGCTCGAGCCGCCGAGCGCGCGCCACTGGTTCGGGACCGACGAGGTCGGCACCGACATCTACACGCGCGTGATCCTCGGCGCGCGGGTCTCGCTCCAGATCGGCCTGCTCATCACCCTGGTCGCCGCGTGCATCGGCGTGCCGCTCGGGATCGTGGCGGGCTACGTCGGCGGCGCGCTCGGCGGCGTGATCATGCGGGTGACGGACGTCTTCCTCTCGGTCCCCGCCCTCGTGCTGGCGATCGCGATCGTGGGCGCGCTGGGCCCGGGCATCCTCAACGCGATCGTCGCGCTCTCGCTGGTCTGGTGGCCGGGCTACGTGCGCCTGGTGCAGGGCAAGACGCTCGCGCTCCGGGCGCAAACGTTCGTCGAGGCCGCGCGCGCGATCGGCACCGGGCGGCTCCGAATCCTCGTCGCGCACATCCTGCCCAACTGCGTGTCGCCGATCACGGTCAAGGCGAGCATGGACATGGGCACGGCGATCCTCGCCGCGGCGGGTCTCGGGTTCATCGGACTCGGCGCCCAGCCCCCGTACCCCGAGTGGGGCGCGATGATCAGCCACGGGCGGAACTACCTGCCGACCTGGTGGTGGTACTCGGCCTTCCCCGGGCTCGCGATCTACCTCACGGTGCTCGGCTTCAACCTGCTCGGCGACGGCCTGCGCGACATCCTCGACCCGAGGAGCCGCGCGTGACGCGCGCTCAGGCGGCGACGATCTCGGCGAGCACGCGGGCCAGGAGCAGGTTCGCGACGAGCACGGGCGCGCCCGTCCGGCGCTGGAGCGCGTCGCGCGTCGAGCGCCGGAAGCCGATGCAGTCCAGCACGACGAGCCCGGCGCCCGCGGCGCGCAGCGCGGCCGCGGCGCGCGCGAGTGCGGCCGCGTCCTCCTCCTCGTAGGGGGAGAGCGGGACGACGGCGGGATCGAAGCCGTCGGCGCGCCAGCGCGCCTCCGTCTGCGGCACGTGGCGGACCGAGGGCGTCAGGATGCCGAGGCGGCCGGGCCAGCTGAGGCCGCGCAGCAGCCCGAGGAGCAGCGGCTGGGGCTGCACGAGCGGGCGCGTGGCGGCCAGGCGCGGGAACGCGCCGGTGCAGAGCAGCGCGGTGAGCGTCGCGCCCGCCCGCTCGAGCTCGGCGATGCGTGCCTGGACCCGCGGGGTGACGTGGCGCTTGGCGACGAACGTCGAGGAGCCGTCGGCCAGGCGCGTGACGAGGATCTCGTCGCCGGGGCCCGGCGCGAGCGCGTCGATCTCGGACCGCGCGAGCCCGTCGAGCGCGCCCGCCTCGCGGACCTCGACGCCCGGGCCGAGGATGGCCGCCATGTCCGGGACGACGTCGACCCGCGGGGCCTGGCCGATGGTGATCAGCCCGACGACCGGTCGCCGCGTGCCCATCGCGTCATCCCCCCGGTGTGGTGATCCTACAGCACGCGCAGCAGCGGGCGCGCCGCGAGCGCGTCGGCCGTCCACAGGCCGGTCTCGGTCAACCAGCCGAGGGCCTGTGCGGCGTCGGGCGAGTTCATCACGGCGAGCGTCCGGCCGGCGTCGAGGAACCCACCGAACGCCAGCCGTCCGGCGCCGCGCAGCTCGACGAGCGCGACCTGCGCCAGGTCGGGCTCGGCCGCCGGGCCCTCGACGACCGTCACGCGGCGGGAGCCGTCGAGCACCACGGGCACGAGCTCCCAGGGCTCGACGAACGCGGCGAAGCTCCGGGGCTCGTAGCGCGTCCAGACACCGCCGGTCCAGTACGGATCCTCCTCGATCGCGTGCGTGACCTGCGCGGGCTGCTGGAGCCGGTAGACGAGCTCGGCGGTGCGGCCGTCCGGCGAGGGGCCGCCGCCGATCAGGATGCCGGCGGCGCGCAGCCCCTGCACGCGCTCCAGGTGGGCGCGGCGGTGCGACTCGCGGCGGGTGAGGTAGTCCTCGGCGGCGGTCAGGGCGACATGGACCACGATCACGCGCGTTCCTCCGTGCTAATGTGACTCGCGATGGAGCTGATCGAGCGGTTCCGGTCGAAGTACCCGTTCGCGCTCGACGACTTCCAGCTCGAGGCCGTCCAGGCCGTCGCGGGCGGCCAGTCCGTCATCGTGTCGGCGCCGACCGGGGCGGGCAAGACCCTGGTGGCCGAGTTCGCGATCCACGTCGCCCTCGAGACCGGCACCCGTATAGCGTACACGACTCCGCTCAAGGCGCTCTCGAACCAGAAGTTCGCCGACTTCAGCCGCGCCTTCGGCGCCGACGTCGTCGGCATCCTCACGGGCGACGTCAAGGTCAACCCGCAGGGCCGCGTCCTGGTGATGACGACCGAGATCCTCCGCAACGCGCTCTACGGCTCGGGCCTCGGCGGGCTGCGGTACGTGGTCCTCGACGAGTGCCACTACATGGGCGACGAGGGCCGCGGCACCGTGTGGGAGGAGATCATCGTCGCGGCGCCGAAGGACGTGCTGCTGGTCGGCCTGTCGGCGACGGTCGCCAACGTCAAGGAGATCGCCGACTGGATCTCCCTCGTCCACCGCCCGATCGTGCCGATCTACCATCCCCACCGTCCCGTGCCGCTCTCCTACGCGATCGCCGACGTCGCCGGCGAGATCCACGAGCTCGACGCCGTGCGCGCCGGGCGCGCGCACGTCGTGGGCGACGAGTCGCGCGCCCCGGACAGTCGCGGGCGCTGGTACACGCGGCGGGTCGCGGACCCGGCCGTGCTGATCGAAGCGCTCGAGGCGCGCGGCTGGCTCCCGGCGCTCTACTTCATCTTCAGCCGCGCGGGCTGCGAGCGGGCCATGCAGGACGTCCTCACCGAGGGCCGGAGCCTGCTCGCGCGCGCCCAGCAGCAGGAGGTGGACCGCGCGATCAGCGCGCTCGTCGCCGAGAGCCCCGCCGTGGCCGAGTCGGCGCTCAACCAGTCGGTGTTCGAGGCGCTGCGCCTCGGTGTCGGGCTCCACCACGCCGGCATCCTGCCGGGCCTCAAGCGGCTCATCGAGACGCTCTTCGAGCGCGGCCTCTGCCGCGTGGTGTTCGCCACCGAGACGATGTCGCTCGGCATCCACATGCCCGCCCGCAGCGTCGTGCTCCAGTCGCTCACGAAGCGGACGGACCGCGGCTTCCGGTCCCTCACGCACAACGAGCTGACGCAGATGGCCGGCCGCGCGGGGCGGCGCGGGATCGACGCCGAGGGCCGGTGCGTGGTCGCGCTCGACGCGCGCGACGGCCTGGACGCCGTGTTCCACGTGATCGACGGCGCCCCCGAGCCGATCGAGAGCCAGTTCAAGCTCGGCTACGGCTCGGTGGCGCTCCTGCTCTCGACGGGAGCCCCGCCCGAGGTGCTGCGGCGGCGCATCGAGTCCTCGTTCGGCCAGTACCAGAACCTCAAGCGCATCCGCGAGCTGGACGGCGAGGTGCGGCGGCTCGAGGCCGCGCGCGACGAGGCGCGCGGCTACACGGCGCCGTGCGGCGAGTTCGAGCGGATCGGCCGCTACCGGCGGGCGCGCGCGGAGGTCGACGCGCGCCGCCGGGCGCTGGGCCGCGGCGGGCGGCGGGGCGAGCGCGGCGTCGCGGAGGCCGAGCCCGGCCGGCTCGCGCTCGTGCGCCGCAAGGGCGCGCCCACGCTCGCGCTCATCCTGGGCGTCCACGCGATCCGTGGCCACCGCGTCGTCGTCGACGCGCTGCTGCCGCACGGTGCCGTCGTGCGGGTCAAGAGCGGCGTGCTCAAGCGCGTGTTCTGGGCGACGCCGCCGCTCACCGTGCCGCGCGACGCCCAGCGCGCGCCGCGCGCGGCGGGGCCGGAGCCGGCGCGGGAGCCGCGCGGGCTCGGCGGCCTGGCGGCGCAGCTCCAGCGGATCTCGGTCGCCGAGCTGGTGGAGCGGGAGCGCGCGCAGGGCCCGGAGGCGGTGCTCGCCGCGGTCGAGTGCCACCGATGCCCGTGGGGCGCCGTGCCCCGCTGCGAGCGCGCCTGGCGGGAGGTCGAGACCGTGGGCGAGCGGCTCGAGGTCGGCGCCCGGCAGCTCGAGCGGCTCCGGAGCGCCTACTGGCAGGAGTTCCTGCGCGTCGTCGAGGTGCTCGAGCAGTTCGGCGCCGTTCGCGGTCTCGCGCTCGAGCCGAAGGGGCGGCTCATCGCCTCGCTGCGCCACGACAACGAGCTGCTGCTGGCCGAGAGCGTCGCCCGCGGCGTCTTCGCCGGCCTCACGGGGGCGGAGGCCGCGGCGGTGTGCTCGGCGCTCATCGAGGAGGCGCGCTCGGGCGAGCCGACCATCGCCCGGCAGTTCCTCCGCAAGCGCCCGAAGCTGCGGCGCACGCTCGACCAGCTCCTCGCGGTGGCCGAGGCGGTCCACGCGGCGCAGCGCGAGCGCTACCTCCGGATGCCCGTGGCCGTGCACGCCGGCTTCGTGCCCGCCGTGTTCCGCTGGGCGTCGGGCGACGACGACTGGAGCGGGATCGTGGAGGAGTCGTTCGGCGGCCACGAGGGCGACCTGATCCGCGCGATGCGGCGGCTCATCGACCTGCTGCGACAGCTCGCGGAGAGCGCCGAGGTTCCGGCGGAGACGGGCCGGCTCCTGGCCCAGGTCTCGCGGGTCATCGATCGCGGCATCGTCCTGGAGTCGGCCCTGATATGATGCTGGACGTGCGCGCGCGGATCACGCTCGCCTCGGCACTCGTGCTCGCCCTGTCGGCGTGCGCGGCGCAGGTCACCGACCAGCGCTCGACGCAGGGCCCGACGGCCGAGGAGGTCTGGACGGCCTCCGTGATCCTCGCGGCCGGCCGCCCGCCCACGTTCGACGAGAAGCGCCACTGGGACCTCGCGCTCGACGAGAAGATCTCCGGCTACCTGCGCCGGCACCCCGCCGCCGCCAACGCGCTCGAGGTCTCGACGTTCCGCTTCCTGCGGCAGGTCACGGTCGGGATGACCAAGGAGCAGGTCCTGATCCTCCTCGGGCCGCCGGCGGCGGCGACGACGGACGGCGCCGAGCTCGCGAGGCTCGCCCGCGGCCACCGGCTCGCGGTGACCGCGAGCGGGGCCGGGGAGGCCTGGGTGTACCCGCAGGGCTGGCGGCTCTACTTCGCCGACACGACGGTCGTCGACATCACGCAGTACCTCGAGCGGAAGTAGCGCGCGCCGGACCGGGGAGACCCATGCTCGAATCCCGCCTGGTCGTCACGAAGCAGACGCCGCTGGCCGCCCGCGGCCTGGTCGCCGCCCAGCACCCGCTCGGCGCGCGCGTGGGCGCCGGCGTCCTCGCCCGCGGGGGCAACGCCGTGGACGCGGCCGTGGCGACCGCGTTCGCGATGACGGTGGTCGAGCCGTTCATGTCCACGCTCGCGGGCTCCGGCACGATGCTCATTCACCTCGCGAAGCGGGGGGAGACGGTCGCGCTCGACTTCAACGGGCAGGCGCCCGCGCGCGCGCGGGACGGCATGTTCCGCGTCCTCGGCGGCGTCTCGGACGGGCTCTTCGCCTGGCCGCGCGTCGAGGGCGCCGCGAACGAGTACGGGTACCTCGCGGTCGCGGTGCCGGGCTCGGTGGCGGGCCTGGCCCTCGCGCTCGAGCGCTGGGGCACGCTGGAGCTCCGCGACGCGCTCGCGCCGGCGATCGCGCTGGCGCGCGAGGGCTTCGTCCCCGACTGGTACCAGGCGCTGACGACCGCGCGCTACGTCGAGGAGCTGACGGCGTTCCCCGAGACGGCGCGGACGTACCTGCGTGACGGGCGCGCGATCCACCGGCCGCCATCGCTCGAGCCCGGCGAGCGCGTGACGTACCCCGACCTCGCGCGGAGCCTCGCGCTGCTCGCGCGCGAGGGCCCCGGCGCCTTCTACCGCGGCGAGCTGGCGCAGGCGATCCACGCGGAGATGGCCGCGCACGGCGGGCTGCTCACGCGCGAGGACCTCGCGGCCTACGAGGTCCGCGTGAGCCCGCCGCTCCGCGGCAGCTACCGCGGCCTCGAGCTCGCGCTGGCGCCCGGCGCCACGGGCGGGATCACCGCGCTCGAGACGCTGAACATCCTCGAGCAGTTCCCGCCCGCGTCCGTCGGCTGGCAGACGACCGGCGGGCTCCACGCGCGCGCGCGGGCCGTGCGCCGGGCGTTCGCGGACCGGTTCGCGCACCTCGGCGACCCGCTGCGGGTCGAGGCGCCGTGGGACCGGCTCGCCGCCAAGGACTACGCGCGCGCCGTCGCCGCCGCCCTCCGGCGCCCCGCCTCTCCAGAGGCCGGGGAGCGGGGGGCTGCTTCCGCTCGGAACGACACTCGCTCGGCAGCCCCCCGCTCCCCGGCCTCCCGGATGCGGGCGGCGGCGCGCGGCGGCGGGGACGACTGCACGACGCACGTCTCGGTCGTGGACCGGCAGCGCAACATGGTCGCGCTCACGCACACGGCCGTGTCGCTCTTCGGCGCCCGCATCGTCGTGCCCGGCACCGGCATCCTACTGAACAACGGGATGATCTGGTTCGACCCCGAGCCCGGCAAGCCGAACTCCGTGGCGCCCGGCAAGCGCGCGCTGGTCAACATGGTGCCGGTGCTCGCCTTCCGGCGCGGCGTGCCGTACCTCACGCTCGGCGCGCCGGGCGGCCGGCGGATCATCTCGGCGATCCCGCAGGTGCTCGCGACGCTCGCCGACGGCGGCGGCTCGCTCCAGGCGGCGATCGAGGCGCCCCGGCTCCACGACGAGGGCGCCGAGCTGCTCGTGGACGCGCGGGTGGGGGCCCGGGCCCTCGCCGGGCTCGCGCGGCTCGGCCACCGGGTGGCCCCGAGGGAGGAGACGTACGCGACCCTGAACTTCGCCAAGCCCGTCGGCATCCGTGTCGGCCGGCGCGGGCTCGAGGCCGGCCTCGACCCCCTGCGTCCCGCCGCGGCCGCCGGGCACTGACCCGCGTCGCGACGACGCGGCCACGAACGGGAGACCCGCATGGCGGCGCTCGAGGACAAGGTCATCGCGAGCTGGACGTACAAGAAGGGTGCGCTCGACCCGAAGACGGCCTCCCTCTGCTACCTCGCGGCGAACCTCGCCGCGGGCAACACCCACTGAGCGAAGCGCGACCTGGCAGGTGCCAGGGCATCGGGCGCGAGCGAGGACGAGGTGCGCGAGGCGATCAGCTTCGCGATCCGCGCGAACGCGGCGAAGACGCACGCGGACATCCTGAAGGTCTACACCGATGGCGGACGTTAGCCTGACCGCCGCCTTCTCGACCGTCCCGGCGGCGGAGGCCGAGGAGATCAAGCGCGTCCTCGTCGAGACGGTCGAGCAGCTCGCGCGGGACGACGGCACGTTCAAGAAGGCGAAGCTCGTCTTCACCGAGTCGGACGAGCGCTGCGGGCTGACCGCGGAGCTCGACGGCGTCAAGAAGGAGGGCGTCCCGCTCCAGCTCGACCTCGAGCAGCTCGAGGACGCCAAGACGGGGGCGGGGGCGCGCGCCCAGCTCAAGGAGGCGCTCCGTCTCTACTTCCGCCGTGTCCTCGGCCGGTAGCGACGCGGGCCTCGTCCTCTTCTCCTGGCGGGGGTGCCTCTTCCGCGTGCCCGAGGGCGTCCAGCCGCCGAAGGCCGGCTCGCTGTTCTTCTGTCGCCACCTCGTGGTGCGCCCGGACGAGCGGGTGCTCGAGCTCGGGGCGGGCCTCGGGCTCGCCGCCGTGCTCCTGGCGCGCGCGGGGGCGCGCGTCGTCGCCACGGACGTCGTCCCGGCCGCGGTCGCGGCGATCCGCACGAACGCGCTGCTGAACGGCGTCGAGGTCGACGCGCGGGTCGGCGACTGCTGGGCACCCGTCGCCGGCGAGCGCTTCGACCTGATCTGCACCAACCCGCCGCAGATGCCGACGCCGCCCGACCGCGCGCGGGCGGACGCGGCCGCCGCGGCGGACAACGGCGGGCCCGACGGCTGGGCGCTCCTCGACCGGGTGATCCGGGGCGCGCGCGACCACCTGCGCCCGGGCGGGCGGCTCGTCTTCACGATCTTCGCGTTCCTCGGGCGGAAGGCGGCCTTCGCCAAGCTCGAGGCGGCCGGGCTCGCGCCGTCGATCGTCGCGGGCGAGACGCAGGGCTTCCCGCGCCTCGGCTACGAGCGCCTCGAGCACATCCGCGCGGTGGACGCCGAGGCGACGGTCCCGCGCGACCGCGTGCCCGCGAGCGTCGAGCGCTTCGTGGTGCAGGGGACGCTCCCGGGCTGAGCGGCGTGCCATGCGGCGGCTGATCGTCAACGCGGACGACTTCGGCCTCACGCGCGGCGTGAGCGCGGGGATCCTCGCCGCCGCCCGTCACGGCCTCGTGACGAGCACCACGCTCCTCGCCACGGCGGACGTCGCCCGCGACCTGCTCGCCGAGCTCCGCGGCTCTGGCCTCGGCGTCGGCCTGCACGTGAACCTCACGCTCGGCCGGCCGCTCACGGGCCGCTCCTCGCTCACCGACGCCGCGGGCCGCTTCGTGCGCGACGCACGGACGGCGGCGACGCGCGCCGCCGCGCGCGACGTCGAGCGCGAGGTGGACGCGCAGCTCGAGCGCTTCGCGGCCCTCGTCGGGCGGCCGCCGACGCACCTCGACACCCACCACCACGTCGGCCTGCACGCCCCCGTGCGCGAGGTCGTGCTCGCCGCCGCGCGGCGGCTCGGCGTGGCCGTGCGGAGCCAGGACGCGACGGCGCGGGCGCGCGCCCGGAGCGCGGGGCTCCGGACGCCCGACCACTTCTTCGGCGAGTCCGGGCCGGGCGCCTACTGGTCGCTCGCGCGCACCCTCGCGCACCTGCGCGCCCTGCCGGCGGGCGTCTCGGAGTTCATGGCCCATCCGGGCTGGTTCGACGAGGCCCTCGCGTACAGCCGTTACGGGCGCCAGCGCGAGACCGAGCTGGCCGGCCTCGGCACGCCCGCCGCGCGGGCCGCCGCGGCGGCGCTCGGCATCACGCTCTGCCACTTCGGCGCCCTCTAGGCGCATGGATGTGGCAGCGCGTGTGGCCCGCCCGGTGAGCGCCGGGACCGTGCTCCTCGGCGTGGACGTCGGCGGCACGACGACGGCGGTCGGTGCGGTGACGGCCGAGGGCGAGGTGCTGGTGGACCGCCTCGCGCCCACCCACACGGCCGGGCCCGGACGGGCGCTCGAGACGATCGTCGGGCTGATCGAGTCGGTCGGGGAGGCGGCGCGGCGCCTGGGCCGGCCGCCGCACGCGGTCGGCGTCGGCGTGCCGGGGCCGGTGGACACGGCGGCGGGGCGCGTCGGCGAGCACGTGCCGCACGTGCCGGAGCTCGCCGGCCGCCCGCTCGCCGCCGAGCTGCGCGCGCGGCTCGGGCTGCCCGCGTTCGTGGACAACGACGTGAACGCGCTGGCGCTCGGCGAGTGGATGTTCGGCGTGGGGCGCGGCGCGCGCTCGCTCGTCGTGCTGGCGCCGGGCACGGGCTTCGGCGCCGGCATCGTCCTCGACGGGCGCCTCGTCCGGGGCGTCGCGGGCTTCGGCGGCGAGCTCGGCCACACGCCGGTCAAGTTCGACGGCCCGCCGTGCTGGTGCGGCGGGCGCGGGTGCCTGGCCCTCTACGCGAGCGGGCGGGGGATCGCGGAGGCGGCGCGCGCGCGCGTCGCCGGCCACGCCGACGCCCCGCTCCTGCGCGCGGCCGGGGGCGACCCGCTGGCGATCACGGCGGCGCTCGTGTTCGAGCGCGCCGCCGCGGGCGAGCCCGTGGCCGCGGCGGTCGTGGACGAGGCGTGCCGGGCGCTGGGCGCGGTGCTCGGCACCGTGGTGAACGGCCTGAACCCCGAGGTCGTGGTGATCACGGGCGGCGTCGCGGCCTCGCTCGCGGCGCTCGAGGCGCGGATCCTGCGCGCCGCCGGCGAGTACGCCTTCGCCCGGGCGCTCGCGACCACGCGCGTCGCGATCGTGCCCGGCGACAAGCGCACGAGCATGCGCGGCGCCGCGGCCCTCGCCCTGTACGAGCTGGGCCGCGGCGCCGCCCCCGAGCGGGCGGGCTAGAAGCCGGTGCAGCCCGCCGGCGGCACGATGCCGGCGACGCTCGACTCGGTGTCGGCGCAGACGACGGTGCCGAGCGTGAAGGCCGCCGGGCCGAAGCGCGCCGTCCCGCCGAGCGCGAGCCGGATGTCGGCCAGGCCCACGGTCGCACTCGGGTTGTTGCCCGTGATCGTCGTGCCCTGCGCCCGCATGCGGCTACCGTGCAGCAGGAGGACGCCGTTGTTCGTGTGGCCGGAGACCGTCACGCCGTCGCGCAGCTCGACCGTCGAGTTCTCGATCGCCTGGATCCCGTCGCCCGTGTTGTTCTGGATGATGTTGAAGTTCGGCGTGATGTCGAAGTCGCCCTTCATCACGTAGAGGCCGCTCGCGCGGAGGAAGATCCCGCCGCCCACGGTCGGACCCACGATGCTGCCGTTGGCCTGGACCGTGTTCCGGCCCACGAAGCGGACGGCGCTGCCCTCGACGGCGAGGATGCCGAAGCGGCCGTTGGTCGTCGAGTTGCCCTGGATCGTGTTGCCGAACATCCAGGCCGAGGAGGCGCCCACGAGGTGGACGCCCTCGAGCGTGTTGTTCTCGATCGTGTTGCCGGAGGTGGGGGTGCCGGTGCCCGCGTCGGTGATGCCGAGCCGCGCGCTGCCGGAGTTGAGCGAGGCGACGCCATAGCGGCCGTTGCCGCGGACCTGGCTGCCGATGACCGTGCCCGCGGAGCCCTCGATGCGGACGCCGTCGCGGGCGTTGTTCTCGACGAGGCTCCCCTGGACGAGGCCCCGGCTGCCCTGGTAGATCGAGACGCCATGGTTGCCGTTGCCGCGGACCGTCACCGGCGCGACGAGGCCCAGGGTGCCGGCGCCGACCGTGACGCTGCTCGACGCCTGCGACACGACGCCGCTGCCGCCGTTGTTCTCGACCGTCGTCGCGACGACGATGCCGGCGGAGGCGTCCGTCACGACGATGCCGCCCTGCGTGTTGCCCCGGACGGTGACGGGCCAGGGCGTCATGCTGCCCGCGGCGTCCTGGCCGACCCTGAGGTGGGCGTTGCGCGCCGCCGTGAGGCCGTTGCCCGTGTTGTTCTGCACGGTGCTGTTGGTCACCACCAGCTGGGCGCCGTTCGTGGCGACGGCGCCGCCCCCGCCGTTGGTCTGGATCAGACAGTTGTCCACGACGGCGGTGCCGCCGAAGCTCACCACGAGGCCGAAGCGGCTGTTGTTCTGGAGCGCGCACGCCGCGACGTCCACCGTCGAGCCGCGGACGGCGAAGACGCCGTCGCTGCCGCCGCCGAGCGTGAGGCCCGTGACGAGCACGCGGCGGGCGCCGTCGAGCGTCAGGGTGGGCTGCGAGGGGTCGGCCGCGACGATCGCCGCGCCCGGCTCGCCCTGGAGGGTGACGTCGTCACGCCCGACGACGACGTTCTCGGTGCAGGTGCCGCGGATCACGACGAGGAGCGGCTTGCGCTCGTCGTCGCGGTCGAGGGCCTGGTTGATGCTCTGCCCCTTCGCGCAGTCGACCCGCTGGGTCTGGACCGGGTCGGCGGAGACGCGGGGCACGGGGGACAGGGCGGCCAGCACGAGGAGTGCTGCGGTCACGGTTCGGAACGTCGTCATCGCGATCACCCTCCACACATCGTCGATCGAATGGGGAACGGCTCGGCGCCACGGAGCAACCGGGGCCGGAATCTAGCGTAAACGGATCAGGGACGTCAAGCGCATTGACGGCCGGGTTTCCGGAAGGTCCGGCGTGCCGGACGCGCCGGGGCGTGATAGAAGGGACTCTGGCCGAGAGGAAAGGAGGCGCGCCATGAAGGCGATTGCGTTCCGCGGGGTGGGCGACGTCCGGGTCGAGACCGTGCCGGACCCGAAGATCGTGGCGCCGACCGACGTGGTGCTGCGGATCACGACCAGCGCGGTCTGCGGCTCGGACCTGCACCAGTACCACGGCCGCGGCGGCGCGCTCGTGCAGCCGGGGGCCGTGATGGGCCACGAGTTCATGGGCGTCGTCGAGGAGGCGGGGCCGGAGGTGCGGAAGGTCAGGCCCGGCGACCGCGTGCTCGCGCCGTTCTCGGTCTCGTGCGGGCGCTGCGAGTGGTGCCAGCGGAAGCTGCCGACCCAGTGCACGACGACCGAGCGCGCGGTGTTCGGCGGGCGCTGGGGCCACGTCTGGCCGGGCGGCCAGGCCGAGCGGATCCGCGTGCCGTTCGCCGACCACATGACGGAGCCCGTGCCCGCGGGCATGTCGGACGAGGACGCGCTGTTCCTGGGCGACATCCTCTCGACCGGCTTCTTCTGCGCCGAGAACGGCGGCATCCGTCCGGGCGACGCGGTCGCGGTGTTCGGCGCCGGGCCGGTCGGGCTGCTCGCGCTGCAGTCGGCCCAGCTCTTCGGCCCCGCCCGCGTCTTCGCGGTGGACCGCGTGGACTACCGGCTCGCGCTCGCCGCGGAGTTCGGCGCCGAGCCCGTCCACCTGGACCGCGGCGACCCCGCCGAGCAGCTCCGCCGCCTGACGGGCGGCCGGGGGCCCGACGTGGTGCTCGAGTGCGTCGGCCACGAGACCCCGTTCACCCAGGCGATCCAGGCGGTGCGCGCGGGCGGGACGGTCTCCTCGGTCGGCGTCTACGTCGAGCCGAGCCTGGGCTTCCCGGCCCGCGAGGCCTTCTTCAAGGACCTCAGCCTCCGGATGGGCATCTGCAACGCGCGCAACTACATGGCGCCGCTGCTGCCGCTCGTGCAGGGCGGCAAGCTCCGGCCCGCGCGGATCATCACGCACACGATGCCGCTCGGCGAAGCGCCAAAGGGTTACGCGATCTTCGACAAGAAGGAAGACCGCGCGATCAAGGTGCTGCTCCGGCCCACGTGAGACCCCCTCGCGTCAGCCAGAAGCGCTGGGCCGCCACGAGAGTGCCGCCCTCGCCAAGGTCCTCATTGCCGAGAGCTCCTCGCGGCAGCGCATCGGCCCCGACCAGCTCATTATGCATGCTGATCGCGGGCCGTCGATGACCTCCCAGCCGGTCGCTCTGCTGCTCGCGACCCTCGGCGTGGTGCCCTCGCACAGCCGCCCCCAGGTCTCCGACGACAATCCCTTCTCCGAGGCCCCGTTTAAGACTCTCGAGTACCGGCCCGACTTCCCGGACCGGTTCGGGAGCTACGAGGATGCCGAAGCGTTCTGCCAGCGCTTCTTCCCTTGGTACAACATTGAGCATCGTCACGGCGCGCTCGGCCTGATGGCGCCCCACGACATCCACTCCGGCCTCGCCGAGGCCAAGTGGCAGCGCCGGGCCGCAGTCCTGCGCGCCGCGTACCATGCGCACCCCGAGCGTTTCCGCCGCGGGGTACCGGTCCCGCCTCCGCTGCCGACGGTGGCGTGGATCAACAAGCCGCCGGCGGCGCTGGTTCTTGCCGGGCCAGAGGGGGCCGGCTCATGACGGCGACTCACAAATTTCCGATGCCGACCGTCTCATTCGACCTGACAACTTCCGCGCCGCTTGTCGCCCAATGCTGCGCATCAGCGGCCGGCGCAGGCGGGTGAAGCCCGCCGGAGTGGGTCCGCTTCATGCGCGGGTTAGAGCGCGATTTCATGAACGCTTGAACCCACGGTAGACCCAACCCATAGCCCAGCCGAGCACGAACAGCCCGATTACAGGGACGAACCACCAGAGAAGCGCCAGAGAGACATGTCCCACACGCCGTTTTGCCGCAGCTTGTTCAACAATCGCCCAGTACGCCTTTGCAGCTATCTGCTTGTCACGGTCCGGCACGTCCTTCGAGAAGGTCAATACGTGTTGGTTCGGCATCTCGACCTCTTCGATGAGCCCTCGGCGACGGGCTTCATCAAGGAGGGCCGTTCGATCCCGGCGGTCGCCACTGGTCACTAGGAGTTTGTTTCTGAGCTCGGGTGTAAGGCGCTCATAGAACTCTTCGATGTGAGGAATGGCCTCTGGCCTTGGGAGAGAGAACCACGTGACGACGCCGACAGCGACCAGGTAAAGGGAAGACAAGACGATCCAGAGCCGTATCCAGCCACCGAGTCTCATGCGCGCTCAACGCTCGGGCTGAGCGGCAGCGGTCCGCTCAAGCCGGTGGTTCGCCAGCACGGCGCCTCGCCTACGGCCCAAGGAGGAGGTCAACGACTTCCACCCCTTCGCGTTGCTTCGCGTAGGCCACGAACGCTTGCTCGGCAAGCGGCTTGGGTGGTGCATGGAAGAATCTGACGTCGTCGCCGTACTTGGAGGGCACTTCGGCCAAGGCATGCTCCCAGAGAAGCCCTGTGCCCCACTTCGAGATGACCTTGCCCCCGGTGAAGGTCTTTCCAGCGTGGGCAATCCCCACGGCGCAAGAGTAGACGACGAGGTCACCGTCCTGCGCCTCCTCGTGCCTAATCTCGGAGAGGTGGTGATGGTCGATAAGATACGTGACGAAGGCGCCGGACGGATACGTCTTGCTGAACGTGCGAGCGATTTCGATCACAGCGCGGGAATCGACGAGATCGAAGGCATGCATGAAGCACGTGTACTTGTCGGGTAGAGCCGTCGGCCTGTCGGTAGCCGGGACGAGCTTGATGCTGTGTTGATGGACATCGCCCAGTTGACGAATGCGCGCCGGATGCTCATTGCAAGGCGACCTTGTCATCTCGTCCAGCAAAAGGCGAAGGTCCGGGCATGCGTTAGAGATGTCCATCGCACTCGATCGTCCACCTTGCCGGCGAACGCCCAGGATCACCCGCGGCTGAAGGCCGTCGGGTGCATCCTGTAGTTAGAAGGCAATTGCGTCTGAGCGTCACATGTCGGGTTCAATTCCCGGGGAATCCCCTTCCACCACTTGTAGGAAGCGCACCAGGGTGGCGATGTGGTTGTAGATGTACAGCGCCTCGTGACTTCGAAGAATCTCATTGTCATGTGCGAAGCTCTGCTCGTTGCGCACCTCGTTGAAAGCATCCAACGACGAGATGGCGGATCGCATGATTCGGATCGTCATTTGTGACTGAAGCACGCCCCCTGCCTGCAGTCTCTTTACGTACTCGCCGAACAGACTGTGCAGCGGTTTGTCTCGGGGCGTGTCAATCCCGTGCTTCTCGCACAAGACTCGCACATACTTCACGATAAATGTGTGCAGGCGATCCAGGCCTTCTTCAGGCCTGCCCGCGTCAATCGCCTCGCGGACAGCACGGGCGAGACGGGCGAACGTCGGCTCGGCCACGTTTGGCCTAAGCGCGTCAAGATCGACAACCCCGCCGCCACGGAGACGCTCCACAATCTTTGTGCCGGCAAGGCGGAGATCCTCGGAGATCGTTCCGCTCGATACCCCGTGATCGATCAGAGCGTCTGTCAGGGCGGCCACCACCTCGTCGGATTCGACCTCCCAGAAGGCGCGCAAATGCTTGGCCTTCGACGTCCCGTTTTGCGAATAGGCCCCGCCGTACACGTCCCGACCAACGTGCCCCCAGATGAACTCCTGGAACGTGCGATCCGAGAAGTTGAGCACGTAGCCGCTGCCCATACCGAACGCTTTCTCGAGCACCATACGGTCACTGAACTTGAGGCTCGACACGTCGTAGTCCAGCTAACGCAATGTCTGTGGAACTCGCCAGCACGCGGGAGCTGGCTGGCGGCGCCTGGCGAAACGGGCAGATCTCCTTTGTGCAGGCCAAGAATTGTCTTGAACAGCGACCGGTTGTCGCTTATGCCGCTTCATCGCCTCCGCATTGCCTAGGTCAGGGATATCCGACCGCCCCGCAGCCACGGTGGCCCGAGAACTCAGGACACTGACCATACGCAGAGACCTCCCGAGCGGCACTATAGGCGCCAGGGCGCGGGCCGACAAGCCCCCGCCTCAGATGCTATGAGCCCGTGCCGGGTGGGCGAGCAGCTCAGCGGGCGCGGCGGGTGCCGCGGGCGAGGGCCTCGTCGAGGATGCGCGGCAGGCGCCGGAGCGCGCTGGCGCCGTGGAGGCGCGCGACCATCTCGCCCCGCTGGTCCACGACGACGGTGTAGGGCGTGCCCCTGAAGCCGAAGCGGTTGCCGACGGCGAGCTTCGGGTCGAGGGCGACGTCGTAGGTCGCCTTCTGGGCGGCGACGAAGCGCCGCACGTCGGCGGTCGTGTCCTGGACGAAGAGCGCGAGCACCTCGACGCCCCGCGGCCGGTAGCGGGCGGTGAGCTCGGCGAGCGCCGCCGACTCGGCCACGCACACCTTGCAGTACGAGGCCTGGAAGCGGAGCACCAGGACCTTCTTGCCGATCAGCTCGCGCGAGTCCACCGTGCCCTTGCCGTCGAGGAGGCGCACCTTGAACCCGGGCGCGGCGGGCGCGGCCTCGGCCCGGCCCCAGAGGGCGAGCACGGCGGCGAGGAGGACGACGGCGCGGACCACGACGGCTATATTACGTGAAGACTCTCACCGGCGTCTGAGCTGCCGCCGCGCCCCGGGTATAATGGCCGCCGTGAGCGACCTCGGGCACGCGCTGCGCCGGGCCGTCCGCGGCGACGTCCGCTTCGATCCGGCCTCGCGCCTCCTCTACTCGACCGACGCGTCCATGTACCAGGTGGAGCCGATCGGCGTCGTGATCCCGCGCGACGCCGAGGACGTGCAGGCGGCGGTGGAAATCGCGCGGCGCGAGCAGGTGGCGCTCCTGCCGCGCGGCGGCGGCACGTCGCTGACGGGCCAGACGGTGAACCGCGCGCTCGTCCTCGACTTCTCCCGGCACATGCGCCGGGTGCTCGAGGTCAACGCCGAGGAGCGCTGGGCGCGCGTGGAGCCCGGGCTCGTGCAGGACGACCTGAACCACCACGCGCGGCCGCTCGGCCTGCTCTTCGGCCCCGACACCTCGACGTCGAACCGGGCGACGCTCGGCGGGATGCTCGGCAACAACTCGGGCGGCTCCCACTCGATCGCCTACGGGCTCACCGTCGAGCACGTGCTCGAGCTGACGTGCCTGCTCGCCGACGGCACGCGCGTCGTCTTCGGCGAGGTGACGCCGGAGGCGTTCGCGGCCAAGGGCCGGCTGCCCGGGCCCGAGGGCCGGATCTACCGCGAGGTCGCGCGCCTCCGCGCGACCTACGCCGACGAGATCCGCGCGCGCTACCCGACGCACTGGCGGCGCGTGGCCGGCTACAACCTGAACGAGCTGGTGAACGGCGCCGCGCGAACGCCCGGCGGGCCGCCGGCGGGGCCCGCGCCGCTCAACATGGCGCGGCTCCTCGTGGGCTCCGAGGGCACGCTCGTCACGGTCCTCGAGGCCAAGGTGCGCCTGGTGCCGCGGCCCGCACGGACCGCGCTCGACGTCATCCACTACCGGGACATGCAGGAAGCGCTCGAGTCCTCGCAGTCCATCCTCGAGACCGGGCCGTACGCGGTCGAGCTGACCGACAAGGTGATCCTCGACCTCGCCCGGGGCAACATCGAGCAGGCCGCGCGCATGGGGTTCGTGCAGGGCGACCCCGCCGCGATCCTGATCGTCGAGTACGCGGGCGGGAGCGACGCCGAGGTGCGCGCCAAGGTCGAGGCGCTCGAGGCGCGGCGGGCGCGCGAGCGGTGGGGCTACGCGAGCCACGTCGCGCTGGACCCGGGCGAGCAGCAGTCGATCTGGAAGCTCCGCAAGGCGGGGCTCGGCCTGCTGCTCGGCATGAAGGGCGACAAGAAGCCGATCGCCTTCGTCGAGGACACGTGCGTGGAGCCGCGGCACCTGCCGGAGTTCGTCCCGCGCTTCCGCGAGATCTTCGCCAAGCACGACACGGTCGGCGCCTACTACGGCCACTGCTCGGTCGGCTGCCTGCACATCCGCCCGGTGATCAACCTCAAGACGCCGCGGGGCCTCGAGCAGGTGCGGGCGATCGCCCGGGAGATCTTCGACCTCGTGTTCGAGTTCGGCGGCACGATGTCGAGCGAGCACGGCGATGGCCGCGCGCGGAGCCCGTACCTCGAGCGCATGTACGGCCCGCGGCTCGTGCAGGCGTTCCGCGAGCTCAAGGGCGCCTTCGACCCCGAGGGTCGGATGAACCCGGGGAACATCGTGGCCTCGCCCGGGATCACCGAGCACCTCCGCTACGGCGCCGGGTACACGACGTGGGAGCCCGCGACGCTCCTGGACTTCTCGGCGCAGGGCGGGTTCGCCGCGTCGATCGAGATGTGCAACGGCGTCGGCGCCTGCCGCAAGACGCTCGAGGGCACGATGTGCCCCTCCTACATGGCGACGCGCGACGAGGAGCACTCGACGCGCGGCCGCGCCAACGCCCTGCGTGCGGTGCTCTCGGGCCGGCTGCCCCCGGCCGAGTTCACCGGCCGGCGCCTCTACGAGGTGATGGACCTCTGCCTCGAGTGCAAGGGCTGCAAGGCCGAGTGTCCCGCGAACGTGGACATGGCGAAGCTCAAGTACGAGTTCCTCCACCACTACCACGCGGCCAACGGCCTGCCGCTCCGCAACCGCCTCTTCGGGCGCATCGCGCGGGTGAACCGCCTCGGCGCCCGGATGCCCGCGCTCGTCAACTGGCTCTCGGGGCTCGCGCCGAGCCGCTGGCTCCTCGAGAAGGCGGCCGGGATCGACCGGCGCCGGCCGCTCCCGGCGCTCGCCGCGGAGACGTTCACCGCCTGGTTCGCCCGCCACGCGCCGCCCGCCGCGGCGCCCCGGGGCGAGGTCGTCCTGTTCCACGACACCTTCACGACGTACAACTCGCCCGAGATCGGCCGGGCCGCGGTCGGGCTCCTCGAGGCCGCGGGCTTCCGCGCGGTGCTCGTGGACAGGAAGTGCTGCGGCCGGCCCCTGATCAGCAAGGGCATGCTCGCCGAGGCGCGCGAGCACGCGGCGTGGAACGTGCGGCGACTCGCACCGTACGCGGCGCGCGGCGTCGCGATCGTCGGACTCGAGCCCTCCTGCCTGCTCACGCTGCGCGACGAGTCGGTCGACCTCCTGCGCACGGACGAGGCGCGCGCGGTCGCGCGCCAGAGCTTCCTGCTCGAGGAGTTCCTGCTCCGCGAGCGGGCGCGCGGCCTCGAGCTCGGGTTCGCCGCCCGCGGGCGCCGGGTGCTCCTGCACGGCCACTGCCACCAGAAGGCGCTCGTCGGCACGGGGCCGACGGTGGCCGCGCTCCGCTGGGCGGGCTTCGAGGTGGAGGAGGTGGACTCGGGCTGCTGCGGGATGGCCGGCGCGTTCGGCTTCGAGCGCGAGCACTACGACCTCTCGGTCACCCTCGGCAACCGCCGCCTGGCGCCCGCGGTCCGGGCGGCGGCGGCCGACACCGAGGTGGTCGCCCCGGGCGTCTCCTGCCGCCAGCAGATCGAGCACCTGGCGGGCCGCCGCGCCCGGCATCCGGCCGAAGTCCTCTGGACGGCGATCTCGCGGTAGCCCTCGGGGCCGCCGCCGCGGTGCTGGCCGCGGCGTTCGTCAAGGGCGCCATCGGTGTCGGCTTCCCGACGCTCGGCACCCCGCTGCTCACGCTGTTCCTCGACGTCAAGGTCGCGGTCGCGGTGCTCGTCCTGCCGAACATCGTCATGGACGCCATCCAGATCCGGCGGCGCGGGCGGCTCCTCGACACCGCGCGACGGCTCTGGATGCTCCTCGCCTGCACGATGCTCGGCACCGTGCTCGGCACGCGCATCCTCGTCGCGCTCTCCGCGCGGGCCGTCACGCTGATCCTCGGCGGCTTCGTGCTCGCGTTCGTCGCGCTCAACCTGACGCGCTTCTCACCGCGGGTGCGGCCGGGCTGGGAGCCGTGGCTCTCGCCGCTCGTCGGGCTCCTGGCGGGCCTGCTGGGCGGCGTCACCAACGCGCTCGGCACGCCGCTGATCGTCTACTTCTACGCGCTCGCGATGGACAAGCACGAGTTCGTGCGCTCGGTCGCGCTCACGTTCCTCGTCGCCAAGCTCGTCCAGCTCGGCGCGCTCGGCGCGTACGGGCTGCTCGGCGGGCCGGTGCTGGCGGGCTCGCTCGCGCTGACCGCGGCGGCGCTCGGCGGGTTCGGCGTGGGGCTCCGCGTGCAGGATCGCGTGGACCAGCGGACGTTCAACCGCTTCGTGCTCGCGTTCCTGGCGGCGCTCGGCGCCTGGCTCCTCGTCCGCGCCCTCCGGTGAGCGCTCGCCCGCATTATTCAGCGGCGAATTCGCGACACGGTCGGGCGACGGCGGGACCGGTGGGTCACCCGAGAGGCGATGCCGGGGAGGGGTCGACGAGAACCCGTTCCCTCCACGCGCCCATGCGGGCCTCGGGCGGCCGGATGGAGCCCAGCCGCCAAACCGGGATGCGGGCGCGTGCCGCGTGGTCGAGCGGCCCCTCCCCGGCGTCGCCTCTCGGGCGAGCGCGCCGACCGGTGTGGCGACCTCGCGGGTTCATCGCTCGTGAGTACTGCGGGCTAGAGCGAGGCGCCGGAGAGCAGGCCGAAGATCCGGCGGATCAGCTCCTCGTGATCCTCGACGTTGTGCTGGAAGATCCGGAGCTCCTTGAGCGCGACGAGGTCCACGGTCCGGAACGGCTCGCCCGGGTGCCACGCGGCGAGGGGGAATGCCTGGAAGCACGAGCGGCCGGGCTCGGGGCGGTCGGTCACGAGGACGAAGTAGAGGTTCGGCCAGTTGCGGCGGGCCATGAGGAAGACCGACCGGTCGCCGCGCTGGTTCTCGACGGACAGGAACTGGTAGGCCGAGGGGCGGTACTTCACCTCGACCAGCAGCTCCTGGCCGGTGCCGGTCTCGGGGGCGGGCGCCACGCAGAAGTCGGGCGAGAAGTCCTCCCGCCCGAAGCGGAGCGGGAAGGCGTCGCTCCGGTAGGGCCGGATCTGGTAGCGCGCGCGCCGGAAGATCGACTCGACGAGCGCTTCGGCGATCCGGCTCTTGGCTTCGAGCAGATCCATTGTTCCGTCTCCGGCTCGGGCGACGCGCGGAACCCGCACCGACGCGGTGCGCACCTCATACTATCATCCACCGGGCGCCGCCCGGGAACGGAGAGGGAGACCGCCACCTGCCCGGCCGCGCGACCGCCGGTCGTGACCGATGCGGGCTAGACGCTCGCGAAGAAGCGGGCGGGGGCGCCCTCCGTGCCGGCGATCTTGTAGAAGGGCGCGGCGAAGTCCACGCGCGGGCGCGGCAGGGCACCGAGGTTCGTCAGCCCCTCCATGATCACGATGCCCGCGCCGAGGATCACCCGGTGCATCGGGAAGTCCTCCGAGGTGAAGTCGGGCAGGCGTGCGCAGTACTCCTCGAAGAAGTCGAAGCCGATGTTCTTCGGGCCCTTCGCGACGAGCCACTCGGCGGACTCGGGCGGGAAGTACGGCGACTGCGTGAAGTAGTCGGGCCACCGGCCGTACATCTTGTCGGTCCAGCCCGTGCGCAGGAGCACGATGTCGCCCCGCCTCACCTCGTCGGCGCCGCCGCGCCGGAGGTCGTCGATCGTGATCTTGTGGTTGGCACCCGCGAAGGAGAGGTCCACGACGAGCGCCTCGCCCATCACCTGGTCGAGCGCGATCTCGGCCGTGGTGATGCCGTCCTTGTACACGTGGAGCGGCGAGTCGATGTGGGCGCCCGTGTGCAGGCTCTGGCTCACGCTCGTCACCTGCCAGAACCCGGGGCCGCGCCGGTGGGGCGTCGTCTCGAGCCGCAGGTTGGTGGACGGCGGGCTCATGGTCGTGTTGTCCACGGTGACCGAGAGGTCGATGTAGCGCGTCATCGGTGCGGGGTCTCCTCTGGCATGCGGGGTCAGCGGCCGAGGCGGTCCACGAGGGCGCGCGCCCAGGCCATCCGGTCGGGGGCCATGACGAGCTTCTCGGCGAACGGCTGGCCGAAGGGGCGGGTCGCGTCGATGCCGAGCTTGGCGGTGACGCCCCGGTCGTCGGCGCTCGGGTCGAGCAGCGCGCCGAGGCTCCCCGGGATCACGACCAGATCGCGGTCGGCCTGCATCCGCGTGGCGACCGCCCAGAGGACGTCCGACTCGTCGAACACGTCGATGTCGTCGTCCACCACGATCACGAGCTTCAGGTAGTGGTCCACGCCCAGCACGATCGGGATCGCGTGCTTGGCCTCGCCCGGCCGGCCCTGCCTGAGCGCGACGTAGGCGGTGAACGACGAGGTGCCCGAGAGGGGCACGTGGACGCCCGTGACGTTCGGGATGACCCGCGTGAGCGCGTTCAGGATCTCGGCCTCGCGGACCAGCCCGAGCGTCGTGATGTGGTCGCCGGCGCGCCCGGAGCCGATCGACTGGAACCACGGCCGCTCGCGCATCGCGACCGCCGTCACCGTGAAGACGTGCTCGGTCGAGCGCCGCGAGAAGTAGCCGGTGAACTCGCCGAACGGGCCCTCCGGCTCGCGCGCGCCCGCCGCGATCTCGCCCTCGATGACGATCTCGGCGTGGGCGGGCACGTGCAGGTCGATCGTCGTGCACGGCGCGACCTCGAGCGGCTCGCCGAAGAGCCCCCCGACCACCTCGAACTTGCCGACGTCGGCGGGCGGGTAGGCGAGCGAGCCCATGGAGACCAGCGGGTGCAGGCCGAGCACGACCGCGCACGGCAGCGCCTGCCCGCGCGCCTCGGCGCGCCGCTGGTACTCGAACATGCGGCGGCGCGAGTGGAGGCTCACGCCCATCCGGTCGCGCCCCTTGACCTGGAAGCGGTGGTAGCCCTCGGTCTCGACGCCCGTGTCCGGGTCGCGCGCGACCAGCATGCCGGCCGTGAGGTAGCGGCCGGCGTCGCCGGGGAAGTAGAGGGGAATCGGGAGCTGCGCCAGGTCCACCTCCGCGCCGCGGAGCACGCGGCGGTGGAAGGGCGGGTCGGGGACCACGACGGGCTTCCGGCGTTCCTTGATCCGCCGCGCGTACTCCTGCGCGAGGTCGCGCTCGGCGACGCCGAGGGCGAAGGCGAGCGCCCGGCGGCTCGCGATCACGTTGCAGACGACGGGGATGTCGTGGCCCGCGACCCGCTCGAACAGCAGCACGGGCCAGCGCCGGCGGCGCTCGTACTCGAGCACGAGCGCCATCACGTCGTAGTCGGCCGCGACGGGCTCGGCGACGCGCACGACCTCGTCGGGGTGGGCGCGCTCGTAGGCGGCGACGAAGCTCCGGAGATCCTGGCTCATGCGCGCCCTAGGCTAGCACCGACCCCGCCGGGTGTGCTATGTCTGTCGCTCGGATGCTGACGCTCGACCCCGCGCGCACCGCCGTCGTCGCGATCGACATGCACCGGGGCCACCTCGACCCGGCCGTGGCGACGCTGCCCCTGCCGGCCGAGCGCTGCGGGCCGGTCATCCGGCGGGCGGCCGAGCTGTTCGACGGCGTGCGCGCCCGCGGCGTGCCGGTCGTCCACGTGGTGACCGAGTACCGCGGCCCGGCCGAGATCGCGGCGAACCCGTTCTGGAAGGCGATCCACGACGACCCGAGCAAGGCGCGCAAGGGGATCCTGCACCACAACCTGGCGGGAAGCCCCGGCACCGAGATCATCCCGGAGCTCCACGACCCCCGCGACCTCGTCGTCCGCGGCAAGCGCCGCTACAACCCGTTCCAGGCGACCGACCTCGAGTTCACGCTCCGGCGCCGCCTCGGCGCGGACACGCTGATCCTCGCCGGGATCAACACCTCGACCTGCGTGCTCTGCGCCAGCTTCGAGGCGACGAACCTCGACTTCCGCGTGGTCGTCGCCGCCGACGCTGTGGACTCGATGGACGGCGAGGAGATGCACCGCTTCGCGCTCCGGCTCATCGGGGCCGCGCTGGGCTGGCCCCTCGGCAACGCGGAGATCCTGGCCGCCCTCGCCTGAGCGCGGGCCGACGGCTCAGCGGAACCTGGGCATGACCTCGCGCGCGAACAGCTCCATGGAGCGGCGGACCCGGTCCTGCGCGAGCCCGCCGAAGTTCATCCAGCAGAGGACCTGGCCCACGCCCATCGCGCGCATGGTCTCCAGGTGGCGCGCGACGGTGTCGGGCGAGCCGAAGGCGAGCGTTTCGGCGACGAGCTGCTCCCACGAGATCGTGGCGAGCCGCTCGGCCATCGCCCGGAACCCGGGCTGCAGCGCCGGGTGGGCGTCCTCGATCCTGTCCGGGATCACGAAGCGCCGGAAGGCCTCCTGGTACCACAGCTCGGCGTCCTTCGCCTCGGCGAGCGCCCGGGCGTCGGTCTCCGCGACGTAGATCTGGCGTGACACACCCCAGTCGCCGAGCAGCGCGGCGACGTCGGGCGCGCTCCGCCCGGCCTTCGCGAGCGTCTCGACGTAGGCGTCGCGGTGGGCGAGGAGCTGGTCCACCGGGCCGCGCAGGACCGAGTTCAGCATGGGCCAGCCGTGGCGCGCCGCGTTCTCGACGCCGTCGCGCGAGGCGCACACCTGGTAGAGCGGCGGGTGCGGCGTCTGCACGGGCTTGGGGATCACGCGCACGTCGTCCAGCGTGAAGAAGCGGCCCCGGAAGCTCACGCG
This sequence comes from Candidatus Rokubacteria bacterium RIFCSPLOWO2_02_FULL_73_56, assembly GCA_001788495.1. Classification (GTDB taxonomy): domain Bacteria; phylum Methylomirabilota; class Methylomirabilia; order Rokubacteriales; family CSP1-6; genus GWA2-73-35. The sequence continues at coordinate 2,435 of MGCF01000103.1, read as the reverse complement.
CTCCTCCGTCCACGCGCGCCGCACGATCTCGACGGTCTCGTCGAACCGCTCGCGGCTCTCCACCTGGGGCACCCCGTAGCCGGCGAACTCGGCCGGACGGTTGCCGCGGCCCACGCCCACGTCGAGCCGGCCGCCCGAGATGATGTCCACGAGCGCCGTCTGCTCGGCCAGGCGCAGCGGGTGGTGGAAGGGCAGGATCGCGGCGGCGAGGCCGATGCGGATCCGGCGCGTGCGCGCCGCCGCGGCCGCGGCGAGCGTCGCCGGGTCCACGGACAGGCCGTAGTCGATAAAGTGGTGCTCGGTGACCCACACCTCGTCGAAGCCGAGCTCCTCGCTCCACTCCACCTGCTCCAGCTCGCGGCGGATGATGTCGGGGTGGTCGTGGCCCGGCGGGGCCTGGAAGAAGAAGAACGTGCCGAAGCGCACGTCAGGCGCCGAGGCCGGCGAGCCGCTCGAGGGTCGTGATCATCGCGGCGAGGTCCTCGCCGCCGCGGCCGGCGGCGACGGCCGCGGTGCAGAGCTGGTGGGTGAGGCTGGTGAGCGGCAGCGGGACGCCGAGGTGCTGGCCCTCCTCGAGCATCAGCTTGAAGTCCTTCAGGAACAGCTCGAGCTTCATCTCCGGCGCGAAGCGGCGCTCGACCATGAGCGGCCCGCGGATCTCGACCATGCGGGAGCCCGCGGCGCTGTCGCGGAAGATCGCCAGCAGCGCGGCGGGCGCGAGCCCGCCCTTGGCGCCGAGCACCAGCGCCTCGGCGAGCGCCGCGGTGTGGAGCCCGACGAGCATGTTCGTCGCGAGCTTCGCGAGCGTGGCGGCGCCGACCGGGCCCACGTGCAGGGTCTTGCGCGCGATCGCGTCGAACACCGGGCGGCAGGCCTCGAGGTGCGCGGGCTCGCCGCCCACGAAGATCGTGCAGTCCCCGCGGGCGACCATCGCGCTGGTGCCGCTCATCGGCGTGTCGAGGAAGGCCAGGCCGCGGGCCCGGGCCGCCTCGGCGAGGCGGAGCGTGAGCGCCCGGGAGATCGTGCTCATCTGGAGCAGCGTGGCCTGGCGCGGCGCCGTCGCGACGAGCCCGCCCGGGCCGAGGTACACGGCCTCGACGCTCTCGAGCGAGGGCAGGAGGCTGAACACGGCGTCGGCGCCCGCCGCGGCCTCGGCGACGCTCGCCGCGGACCGGAGCCCCCGCGGGCGGAGCGCCTCCCCCTGCGCGGGCCGCACGTCGTGCCCGACCACCTCGAAGCCGCCCTCGAGCAGCCGCGAGGCCACCGCGCTGCCGAGCAGCCCCACGCCGATGACCGCGATCCGTCGCATGGGCTCCCCTCCTCGGTCCGCCGGGGTGCTAGTGTTCGATCCTCGAAGTCATGTCGAGCCCCGTCGCACGTGGAGTCCGGGCCGCAGGCGCGGGCGGGAGGGGTCGACAGGACCACGCGGCAGGCGTCCGCGTGGCCCGTTGCGGCTGGGCTCCATCCGGGCGCTTGGGGGTCCGCCACCCACGCGGCGGGAACGGGCCCTGTCGACCCCTCCCGCCTGCGCCTGCGGCCCGTTACGCGGCGACCGGCGACACGACTTCGAGCACGGCACGCTAGAGCCCAAGGTACTTGGTCTTCACCTCGGTGTCGCCCCAGAGCGCGTCGGGCGCGCAGGAGTGGACGATGCGGCCCCGCGAGAGGACGTGCACGTGGTCGGCCACGCCGAGCGCCATCGCGATGTTCTGCTCGACGAGCAGGATCGAGAGCCCGTGCGCCTTGAGGTCCGCGATGACCTTGGCGACCTCGCGGACGAGCAGCGGCGCCAGGCCCTCGGTCGGCTCGTCCATGAGCAGCAGCTCGGGGTTCGTCATCAGCGCCCGCGCGATCGCCAGCATCTGCTGCTCGCCGCCCGACAGCTTGCCGGCGCGATGCTCGGCCCGCTCGCGCAGGCGCGGGAAGAGGGCCATCACGCGCTCGACGTTCCACGGCCCGCCGGGGCGCCGGGCGGCCACCGCGAGGTTCTCGGCGACCGTGAGCGACGGGAACACGCGCCGGCCCTGCGGCACCAGGCCGATCCCGAGATCGACGGCGCGGTTGGACGGCCACCCGGTGATGTCCGTGCCCTTGAAGACGACGTGGCCCTGCCGGGGCGGGGTGAAGCCGATGAGCGAGCGGATCAGCGTGGTCTTGCCCATGCCGTTGCGGCCCAGGAGCCCGACCACCTGGCCCTGCGCGACGCGCAGCGAGACGCCCTGGAGGACGTAGCTGTCGCCGTAGTAGGTGTGGACGTCCTGCACGTCGAGCATCACGCGGTCCCCATCGTGCCCAGGTAGATCTCCTGGACGAGCGGATTCGCGCGCACCTCGCCGGCCGACCCGTCGGCCACGATGCGGCCGTAGTGGAGGACGGTCACGCGGTCGGTCAGCTCGAAGGCGACCGCCATGTCGTGCTCGATGATCAGGATCGTG
>MGCF01000102.1 GCA_001788495.1 Candidatus Rokubacteria bacterium RIFCSPLOWO2_02_FULL_73_56 | reverse complement strand
CGCGCGTCCCGGAGGAGCCCCGGAGCCCGGTCGCGAGCGCGGCCGCGTTCACCACGGCCGCGGCGCCGGCGCCCCCGCGCGCGGTCGGGGAGGGCGCGCCGGCGAGCGCGGGCGTCGGCGCCGGCGGACGCGCGGGCGCGGCGTCGGACGTCGCCGCGGGCGCCGGGCTCGGTCTCGGGCCGTCGGCGATGGCCGGGCCCGGCGGCGCCGGCCGCGGCGCCCCGGGCGGCACGGGGCGCGATGCGCTCGCGGCGGCGGCGCCCGCGTCGGCCGCGCCGGCGGCCGAGTACGGCGCGTACCTCGCCGAGGTCCGGAGACGGATCCAGGAGGCGCTGCGCTATCCGCTCGCCGCCCGGCGGCGCGGCCTGGCGGGCACGGTGCAGCTCGAGATCCTGATCCGCCCGGACGGCGCGATCGACGGGGTCAACCTCGCCGCCCCGTCCGCGCACCGCGTGCTCGACGAGGCGGCGCTCGAGGCCGTCCGGGGGCTCGCGCCGGTTCCGTTCCCCGCCGGCGTGGCGCCGCGACCGCTCAGGGTCAGGCTCCCGGTCGTGTTCGAGCTGCGGTAGCGTGACCGCGACGCTGCTCCTCGCCGTCGCGCTCGACCTCGCCCTCGGCGACCCGCCCAACCGTCTCCACCCGGTCGCCTGGCTCGGCGCCGCGCTCGCCGCGGGGCGCCGCCGGCTGTGCCGCGGCCGGGCCGCCGCGCTCCTCGCGGGCGGCGCCCTCCTCAGCGTGGCCGGCGCCGCGCTCGCCGGCGCGGCGGGCGCGGGGGTCGCGGCGCTCGCCGCGCGGCTCGGGCCCGCCGGGCTCGCCCTCGAGGCGCTGGCGCTCGCGTGCCTGTTCTCGCTCCGCGACCTGGCGCGCGCGGCGCGCCGGGTGGGCGACCTCCTCGACGCCGGCGACCTCGTGGCCGCGCGCCGCGCGGTGGCCCGCGACCTCGTCAGCCGTCCCACGGAGGGGCTCGACGCGGGCCGCGTCGCCTCCGCGGCGGTGGAGTCGGTCGCCGAGAACCTGACCGACAGCTTCGTGGCGCCCGTCTGCTTCTACCTTGCGTTCGGTCTGGCGGGCGCGGCCGCCTACCGCGCGCTCAACACCGCCGACGCGATGCTCGGCTACCGTGAGGGCGCGCTCGAGTGGTTCGGCCGGGCCGCCGCGCGGCTCGACGACCTGGCGAACCTGCTGCCCGCGCGGCTCGCGGGCCTGGCGATCGTCCTGGGCGCCGCGCTCGCGGGCGAGGACGCGCGGCGCGCGCTCGCGGCGCTCGGCCGCGACCGGCACACGACGGCGAGTCCGAACGCGGGCTGGACGATGGCGGCGATGGCGGGCGCCCTCGGCGTCGCGCTCGAGAAGCCCGGCGCCTACCGCCTGGGCCAGGGGCCGCTGCCCGGCGCCCGCGACATCGCGCGCGCGCTCCGGGTCTTCTGGCGCGCGGCGCTCGTGGCCGGCTCTGCCGCGCTCCTGTTGTCGTGGATAGTGGCGTTGTTCCGGTAGGTTAGCCGGGTACCTCTCACACTCGGCGCGAGCTGGCGCCGGGCGCCGGGCCGGGCACCGTCCCGCCCGGGCTCGCCCGCACCGCGTGCGGCGCTCCGCGGACGGAGCGCAGGCGGGCCGCGCGCGCGGCGTCGTCGCGTGCCGCGGCTCGCCGCGCGCCGCCCGCGGGCGCGCGGCGCTCGCGCATTTTCTGCCGTGGGCCGCGCAGGGGCTGCGTATCATTGAGCGAGATCGAAGAGTGAAATCGAATGAAATCGCCGCCGCTGCGCGGCGATTCATGTTCCGGCGCCTCTATGGATCTGACGGATCGGCTGACCGAGGGCGTGCGCACGGCGCTCGCAAAGGCGGGGCTCCCCGAGCCGGAGACGTGCGCGTGGGAGGTCCCCCGCCAGGCCGAGCACGGCGACTACGCCACCAACACCGCGATGACGCTCGCCCGCGCGGCCCGGCGCGCGCCGCGCCAGATCGCCGACCTGATCGTCGCCAACTTCCCGCCGCTCGCCGAGGTGGAGCGCCTCGAGGTCGCCGGGCCGGGCTTCCTCAACGTGTTCCTCTCGCCCGCGTGGTGCGTGGGCTCGCTCCGCGAGATCCTCGCCGCCGGCCCGGCGTACGGGCGCGGCGCGGCCGAGGCGGGCCAGCGCGTCCGGCTCGAGTTCGTCTCCGCCAACCCGACGGGGCCGCTCGTGATCGTCAACGCCCGCGCGGCGGCGGTGGGCGACGCGCTCGCACGGCTGCTCCGGGCGCAGGGCGCCCGCGTCACGACCGAGTACTACGTCAACGACGCGGGCAACCAGTTCGAGGCGCTCGCGCGCTCGTTCGAGGCGCGCGTGGCGCAGGAGCTCGGCGAGCCGGTGACGCTGCCCGAGAACGGCTACCCCGGCGAGTACCTGATCGCCCTCGCCCGCGAGTACCTGGAGGAGTACCGGGAGCGGGAGGGCGGGGCCCCCCGGGATCGCCGCGAGCGCACGGATCTCGACGAGGCGCTGGGGTTGGGCGGAGAGACGCGGCTCGACCGCCTCGGGCGCTGGGCGGTGGCGCGGATGGTCGAGAGCCAGCGGCGCATCCTGCGCGACTACGGCGTCGAGTTCGACGTGTGGGCCTCCGAGCAGCGCGACGTGCGCGCCGCCGGGCTGCCCGGGCGCGTGCTCGCCGAGCTCGCCGCGCGCGGCCTCACCTACGAGCAGGACGGCGCGCTCTGGTTCCGCTCGACCCAGCTCGGCGAGGCGTCGGGCGACGACAAGGACCGGGTGCTGCGCCGCTCCAGCGGCGAGGTGACCTACTTCGCGGTGGACGTCGCCTACCACCACTACGTGAAGTTCGCGGGCGCGGACCGCGTGATCAACCTGTTCGGGCCCGACCACCACGGCTACGTGCCGCGCATGCGCGCGGCGATGCAGGCGCTCGGCCACCCGCCCGGCAGCTTCGAGGTGCTGATCGTCCAGCTCGTCACGCTGCTGCGCGAGGGCCAGCCCGTGCGCATGTCCAAGCGCCGCGGCGAGTTCGTCCTGATGGAGGAGCTGCTCGAGGAGGTCGGCCGCGACGCGGCGCGCTTCACGTTCCTCACGCGGCGCCACGACAGCCCGCTCGAGTTCGACCTCGCGGTGGCCACCCGGCAGACGGCCGACAACCCCGTGTACTACGTGCAGTACGCGCACGCGCGGATCTGCTCGATCCGGAGGCAGGCGGCCGAGCAGGGGGTCGCGCGGCCGCCGCTCGGCGAGACCGACCTCGGGCCGCTCGCCACGCCGGAGGAGATCGCGCTCGTCAAGCGCCTGCTCCAGTACCCGGACCTCGTCCGCGGCGCGGCCCGCGCGCTCGAGCCGCACCGGGTCGCGTACTGGCTCCAGGAGCTCGCCGGGATGTTCCACCCGTACTACAAGACGCACCGGGTGATCCAGGACGACCGGCGGCTCACGCTCGCGCGGCTCGCGCTCTGCGAGGCGGTGGGCCAGGTGCTCCGCAACGGGCTCGACCTGCTCGGCGTCAGCGCCCCGGAGGCGATGTAGTGCGAGCCGAGGCGGTGCCTCCGGCGAGGCGAGCGGTGCGATGGCCCGGGGGCGTGCGAGCCGAGGCGGTGCCTCCGGCGAGGCGAGCGGTGCGATGGCCCTGAGCTTCCGCTCGTGAGCCCGCGGCGCCGCGGCAGCCGGCTCGCGTCGCTCCTCGTGCTCGTGGGCTGCGCCGTCGTCCTGGGCGGCACGTTCCTGCTCGGCGTGGCGGCCGGGCGCCGCTGGCCGGCCTTCCCGTTCCCGGGCCGTCCGGCCGCGACGGCCGCGAGGGAGGCGCCGTCGCCGGCCGCGGACAGGCGCGCGCGGGCGCCCGAGCCGGGCCCCACGCTGACCTTCTACCAGGAGCTCACCGCGCCCCTGACGTCGCCGCCGGTCCCGCCGCGCGCGGCGAAGCCCGCCGCGCGTGCGGAGAAGGCGGTACGGCCCGAGCGCGGCGACAGGCCCGCACCGGCCGAGACCCGGTACACGATCCAGGTCGCGGCGTACCGGGCGCGCGGCCAGGCCGACCTCCTCCAGCGGCGGCTGGCCGCGGGCGGCCACGCCGCCTACGTCGTCGAGGGCGAAGGACCGGGCGGGGTACGCTACCGCGTGCGCGTCGGCACGTTCCCGACGCGGGAGGCGGCGCAGGAGGCGGCCGTGCGGGTCGCCCGGGAGGAGTCGCTCACGGCGTTCGTCACGACGCGGTGAGATGACGGCACCCCGGCCGGGACGCGTCGTCATCGGCGAGCCCGAGCTCCGGGCGCGCGTGACCGCGCTCGGGGCCGAGATCGCCCGCGGCTACGCGGCCGAGCCGCCGGTGCTCGTGGGCGTCCTGCAGGGCGCCTTCCTCTTCATGGCCGACCTCGTCCGCGCGATGCCGATCGACCTCGTGACCGACTTCGTGCGGCTCGAGAGCTACGGCGGCGGGACGACGTCGTCGGGGCGTGTGCGCCTGGCCGAGGATCTCGCGACGCCGCTCGCGGGGCGCGACGTGCTGGTGGTCGAGGACATCGTGGACACGGGGCGCACGGTCGCCGCGCTCCGGCGGCTCCTCGAGGCGCGGCGCCCGCGGAGCCTCAGGGTGTGCGCGCTCTGCGACAAGGTGGGGCGGCGGGAGGTGGACGTGGGCGTGGACTGGGTCGGCTTCACGATCCCGAACGTCTTCGTCGTCGGCTACGGCTTCGACCACGCCGGCCTGTACCGCAACCTGCCGCACGTCGTCACGCTGGAGGGCGTCTGAGCGGCGCGCCGCGTCATTGGGTCCTGATGCTATACTGATGGTCGCATGAACCAGGTGTACAAGAACCTCGCGCTCTGGATGGTGATCGGCCTGATCGTCATCCTGCTGTTCACCGTGTTCCAGGGGGCGCAGCAGGGCGGCCAGGAGCAGCCGAACTTCTCCGAGTTCCTCAAGGCCGTGGACCAGGGGCGCGTGGACGCCGTCGTGATCCGGGGCAACCTCGTCAGCTACACGCTCAAGGACTCGGCGCAGACGCTCCGGACGTACATCGTCGAGTACCCGGACCTCATCAAGACGCTCAAGGAGCGCGGGGTGCGGATCGCGGTGAAGCCGCCCGACTCGAACCCGTGGTACGGCATCCTGCTCCAGTGGGTCCCGATGCTCCTGTTCATCGGCGTGTGGGTCTTCTTCATGCGCCAGATGCAGGGCGGCGGCGCCAAGGCGCTCTCGTTCGGCAAGGCGCGCGCGCGCCTGATCTCCGAAAAACAGAACAAGATCACGTTCCAGGATGTCGCCGGCGTCGACGAAGCCAAGGAAGAGCTGCGGGAGATCATCGACTTCTTGAAGGACCCGCAGAAGTTCCAGAAGCTCGGCGGCAAGATCCCGAAGGGCGTCCTCCTCGTCGGCCCGCCGGGCACCGGCAAGACGCTGCTCGCCAAGGCGATCGCGGGCGAGGCGAACGTGCCGTTCTTCTCGATCTCGGGGTCCGACTTCGTGGAGATGTTCGTCGGCGTCGGGGCCTCGCGCGTGCGCGATCTCTTCGAGCAGGGCAAGAAGCACGCGCCCTGCATCATCTTCATGGACGAGATCGACGCCGTCGGCCGCCATCGCGGCGCGGGCCTGGGCGGCGGCCACGACGAGCGCGAGCAGACGCTCAACCAGCTCCTCGTCGAGATGGACGGCTTCGAGACCAACGAGGGCGTGATCCTGATCGCCGCGACGAACCGGCCCGACGTCCTCGACCCGGCGCTGCTGCGCCCGGGGCGCTTCGACCGGCAGGTCGTCGTGCCGCGGCCCGACGTCAAGGGGCGCGAGGAGATCCTGCGCGTCCACGCCCGGCGCATCCCGCTCGCGCCGAACGTCGAGCTGAAGGTCCTGGCCCGCGGCACGCCCGGCTTCTCGGGCGCCGACCTCGCCAACCTCGTGAACGAGGCGGCGCTGCTCGCCGCGCGGCAGAACAAGAAGCTCGTCGAGATGCTCGACTTCGAGAACGCCAAGGACAAGGTCCTCATGGGCGTCGAGCGGCGCTCCATGATCATCAGCGACTCGGAGAAGCGCACGATCGCCTACCACGAGGCCGGGCACGCGCTCGTCGCCGACTTCCTGCCGGGCGCCGACCCGCTGCACAAGGTGACGATCATCCCGCGCGGCCGCGCCCTCGGCCTCACGCTGCAGCTGCCGATGGACGACAAGTACAACTACTCGCGCGAGTACCTGATCAACCGCATCACGATCCTGCTCGGCGGGCGCACCGCGGAGGAGCTGGTCCTCAACCAGCAGACGACCGGCGCCGCCGACGACCTCGAGAAGGCCACCGAGATGGCCCGCAAGATGGTGTGCGAGTGGGGGATGTCCGACAAGCTGGGGCCGCTCACGTTCGGCAAGAACGAGGAGCACATCTTCCTCGGGCGCGAGGTCGCGCGCCAGAAGGACTACAGCGAGCAGACCGCGCTCGCCATCGACGCCGAGATCAAGCGCCTCGTCTTCGAGAGCTCCGCACGCGCGCGCCAGATCCTCGAGGAGAACCTCGAGAAGCTCCACGCCCTCGCCCTGGCGCTCCTCGAGCGCGAGTCGCTCGACAGCGAGGAAATCGCGCGCATCCTCCGCGCCCGGCCGTTCCAGGAAGCCCCCGCCCCCGCGTAGCGGCGCGCGCGTGACCCCGCGGCGCGCGAGCCTCGCAGGCGTTCCCCTCGGCGAGGGCCTGCCCGTGGCCGTCATGGGCGTCCTCAACGTGAGCCCCGAGTCCTTCCACGCCGGGTCCGTGCACACCGCGCGCGAGGCGCTCCTGCGCGCGGCGCTCGCGATGGTGGAGGCGGGCGCGGCGCTCCTCGACGTGGGGGCGCGCTCGACGGCGCCGTACCGGGAGGCGGACACGGACGAGGCCGAGGAGTGCCGGCGGCTCGCCGCGGCCCTCGAGTGGCTCGGCGGCCAGGTGCCGGTGCCGCTCTCGGCCGACACGACCCGCCCGGCGCCGGCGCAGGCCGCGCTCGAGGCCGGGGCGCGCGTGATCAACGACGTCTCCGGACTCCGCGACCCGCGCCTGGCCGCGCTCGTCCGCGCGCACCGCGCCGACGTCATCCTCACGGCCACGCCGGTCCCCACCGGGTTCGGGGGCCCGGCTTCGACCACGCTCGCTGCGACGCTCGGTGGCTCCGACCGGCGGGCATTCTCGGGTCCACCCTCAGAAGCAACGGGTCTCGGCCGGGCCCCCGAACCCGGTGGGGATCCGGTGCAGCGCGTGCGGGTGCTGCTGCGCGCGGCGTTGGAGCGCGCGCGCCTGGCGGGGATTCCCGAGGAGCGGGTCGTGCTGGATCCCGGGATCGGGTTCTTCCGCGACGAGGCGGTCGCGTGGCCCGAGTGGGACGTCCGGGTGCTCGCGGGGCTCGCCGCGCTCTCGGACCTCGGCCGGCCGCTCTGCGTGGGCGTCTCGCGCAAGTCGTTCGTCGGCGCCCTGACCGGGCGCGCGCCCGCCGGGGAGCGGCTCGCGGGCTCGCTCGCGGCGACCGCGCTCACGGTGGCGGGCGGCGCCGCGCTCGTCCGGACCCACGACGTCGCGGAGACGCTCGACGCGATCCGCGTGGCGGAGCGGGTGCGCCGGGCTACAATGTCGCCGGCGATGCGAAAGGAGACCCCCGGCCCGTGACGCGCCTGTTCGGCACCGACGGCATCCGCGGCGTCGCCAACGAGGAGCCGCTCACCCCGGACCTCGCGTTCCGCGTCGGCCGCCAGCTGGTCGCGACGCTCCAGGCCGAGCACGGCGCCGAGCGCGTGCGGCTCGTCATCGGGCGCGACACGCGGCTCAGCGGCCCGCTGCTCGAGTCGGCGCTCGTGGCCGGCGCGCTCTCCGTCGGCGGCGACTGCTACGCGGTCGGCGTCCTGCCCACCCCCGGCATCGCGCTCCTGACGCGGCGGCTCGAGGCCCACGGCGGCATCGTGCTCTCGGCCTCGCACAACCCGTTCGAGGACAACGGGATCAAGCTCTTCTCGTCCGAGGGGACGAAGTTCCCGGACGCCTGGGAGGCGGAGATCGAGGCGCGGCTCGAGGCGCGCGCCGAGCCGCCGCGCGCGCACGGCAGGCACATCGGGCGGCTCGTGGTGGACCGGCAGGCCGAGGGGGCGTACGTGGACTTCCTCTGCCGGACCTTCCCGCTCGACCTCTCGGGGCTCCGCGTGCTGCTCGACTGCGCCCACGGCGCGACCTACCGCGTGGCGCCGCGCGTGTTCCGCCGGCTCGGCGCGCGCGTCGCCGCGCTCGGCGCCCGGCCGGACGGGACGAACATCAACGCGGGCGTCGGCGCGCTCCACCCCGAGGTGCTGCAGGCGCGGCTCCGGGCCGCCGGCGCCGACGTCGGCTTCGCGTTCGACGGCGACGGCGACCGGCTGATCTCGGTGGACCACACGGGGGAGATCCGGGACGGCGACTACGCGCTCGCCGTCACGGGCCGGCACTTCGCCGGGCGGGGCCGGCTCAAGGGCAACCTCGTGGTCACCACGGTCATGGCCAACCTCGGGCTCGACCAGGCGCTCGGCGAGGCGGGCATCCGCGTGGTGAAGACCCAGGTGGGCGACCGCTACGTGTTCGAGGAGATGCAGCGCCTCGGCGCGAACCTCGGCGGCGAGCAGTCCGGGCACCTGCTGTTCCTCGACCACGCGCCCGCGGGCGACGGCATCCTGTCGGCGCTGGCGCTGCTGTCGGTCGTCGCGGAGACGGGCGCGCCGCTCGCGGAGCTCGCGCAGTGCATGCGCAAGTTCCCGCAGGTGCTGCGCAACGTGCCGGTGCGGGCGAAGCCGCCCGTCGAGTCGATCGCGGGCCTCGCCGAGCGCGTCGGGGCCTTCGAGCGGGAGCTGGACCGGCGCGGGCGGATCCTGATCCGCTACTCGGGCACCGAGCCGCTCGCCCGCGTGATGATCGAGGGGGCGGACGGCGGGCGCATCCGGACGATGGCCGAGGAGCTCGCCGCGCTCATCGGGCGCGAGCTGGGCGCGTAGTGTCCCATCCACGAAATCGTGTTCCCGGTCGCGGCGCGCCTGGCGGCGCCGACTCCACGAAGGGGCCTGACATGACTTCGAGCACGGCACACTAGCGCCGCCGCGTGGACATCAGCGGCATCGGCGTGGACATGGTCAGCATCCCGCGCCTGCGGGCCGTCATCGAGCGCTGGCAGGAGCGGTTCCTCACGCGGGTCTTCACCGCGCGCGAGATCGACTACTGCCGCGCGCGGCGCGACCCCGTGCCGCACTTCGCCGCGCGCTTCGCGGCGAAGGAGGCGGGCCTCAAGGCGCTCGGCACCGGCCTCCGGCTCGGCGTGAGCTGGCGCGAGCTGGAGGTGCGGCGCGAGCGGGGCCAGGCGCCGACCCTCGTGCTCTCCGGCCGCTCGCGGCAGATCGGTCTGGCGCGCGGCGGCGCCCGCATGCTGCTCGCGCTGACGCACGAGGGGGACTACGCGCTCGCCCAGGCGATGCTCGTGAGCGATGATCCGACGGTGCCGGCGGATCGCGCGACTGCTTAGCGTGGCCACCGCCCCGGTCGTCCTCTTCGGCTGTGCGGCGCAGCCGGTCAGGCTCGACACCGAGGCGCCGCGCGGCGTCATCTCCGGCCAGCCGGGGCGCCGCGGCGTCGTGGTCGCCGCCCCCCACGGCACCTCGGACGTCCGCACCGGCGACATCGCGGCGGAGATCGCACGCCGGACGGGCTTCGGCCTCGTGGTCGCGAGCGGGTTCGCGCTCGCGCCCGACACGCGCACGCGGGCGGGGCGGCGCTACCAGGTGAACCGGCCGCTCGAGGGCGTGCCGGGACGCCCGCCCGTGGAGGAGGCGGAGACCCCGGCCGCGCGGCGCGTCTACGAGGCGTGGGAGGCGCGCGTGCGCGAGGTCGCGCAGGGGCCGCTCCTTTTCTACGTCGAGATCCACGGCAACGACCACCGGGACGCGGCCGGGCGGATCGAGGTCGCGACGGTGGGCGTGGACCGCGAGGACGCGCTCCGGCTGCGCGCGCTCCTCGAGCTGATCCGCGACGCGCACCTGCGGGGCGACCGCGAGGCCCAGCGGCTCCAGGTCCTGGTCGAGCCCGCCGACACGCTCCGCTACGCGGCGACCGGCGCCAAGCGCGACGGGATCCTGCGGCTCCCGCGACGCGCGCTCCACGTCGAGCTGCCGCGCGCGGCGCGCGCGGAGTGGCGCGAGGTCTACACGGCGATCCTCGCCGACTTCCTGGGCCAGGCCGCGGCCCTGCTCGGCGGCCGGTAACCCGATGCGCGGCGTCTTCGGCGCCGAGGAGATGCGCCGCGTGGACCGGCGCGCGATCACCGAGCTCGGCCTGCCCGGCGCCGTGCTGATGGAGAACGCCGGGCGCGGCGCGGCCGAGCTGCTCGCCCGCGGGCTCCGCGCGCTCGGCGCGCCGGCGCGCGGCGCGCGGGTGGTCGTCGTCTGCGGCAAGGGGGGCAACGGCGGCGACGGCTTCGTGGTCGCCCGCTGGCTCCGCCGCCGCGGCGCGCGCCCCGAGGTGCTGCTCGCGTTCCCGGAGCGCGAGATCGGGGGCGACGCCGCGGCGAAGCTCCGGGCGCTGCGCGCTGCGGGCCTGCGCCCCGCGCTGCTCGAGGACGACCGCGCGGCGGCGGCGGCGCTGGCGCGCGCGCACGTCGTGGTGGACGCGCTCCTCGGCACGGGCTCCCGCGGCGCGCCCGAGGGCCGCGTCGCGCGCGCCATCGAGCTGATCAACGCGAGCGGCCGCCCGGTCGTCGCGCTCGACGTCCCGAGCGGGATCTCGGCCGACGGCGACCCGTTCCCGGGGCCCGCGGTACGCGCCGCGCTCACCGCGACGTTCGCCGGCTGGAAGCGCGGGCTCCTCCAGGGGCCCGGCGCCGCGCTGGCCGGGCGCGTCGAGGTGGTCCCGATCGGCGTGCCGCCGGCGGAGGTGGACCGCGACGCCACGACCTTCCTGCTCGAGGCCTCCGACGTCGCGCGGCACTTCCCGCCGCGTCCGCGCGCCGCCCACAAGGGGACGTTCGGACACCTGCTGCTCGTGGCGGGCTCGCTCGGCAAGACCGGCGCGGCGGCGCTGGCCGCGCGGGCGGCGATGCGGGCCGGCGCCGGGCTCGTGACGGTGGCGACCGCGGCGAGCCAGCAGCCGGTCGTGGCGGGGCTCGTGCTCGAGGCGATGACCGAGGCGCTGCCCGAGACGGCGGCGCGCTCGATCTCCGCCGAGGCGCGCGAGGTCGTGCTCGAGCTGGCGGCCCGGCGCGACGCCGTGGCGCTCGGGCCGGGCCTCGGGCTCGACGCCGAGACGCAGGCCGCCGCGCGCGCGCTGGTCGCCGGGCTCCCCACGCCGGCCGCGGTGGACGCCGACGCGCTGACGGCGCTCGCGGGGCACCTCGACCTGCTGTGCGGCGCCATGGGCCCGCGCTGCCTCACGCCGCACCCGGGCGAGCTGGCGCGGATGCTCGGCGCCCGCACGGACGAGGTGGAGCGCGACCGGATCGCCGCCGTGCGCGACTTCGCCACGCGCCACCGCGTCCACCTGGTGCTCAAGGGCGCGCGGAGCGTGATCGGCGAGCCGGGCGGGCGGGTCGTCGTCAACCCCACCGGCAACCCGGGGATGGCGAGCGGCGGCACGGGCGACGTGCTCACGGGGATGCTCGGGGCGCTGCTGGCGCGCGGGCTCGCGCCGGAGGCGGCGCTCCACGCGGCCGTGTACCTGCACGGCAGCGCGGGCGACGTGGCCGCCGAGCGCGTCGGCGAGGAGCCGCTGGTCGCGAGCGACGTGATCGCGGCGCTCCCCGAGGCGTTCCGGAGGCTCGGTGGCGCGGCGGGTTGAGCTGGTGAGCGCGAGCCCCGAGGAGACGGCGGCCGCGGGCGAGCGGCTCGGACGGGCGCTCGGCCCGGGCGCCGTCGTCGCGCTGATCGGCGAGCTCGGCGCGGGCAAGACCTGCTTCGTCCAGGGCCTCGTCCGCGGGCTCGGGGCGCCCGTGCGGGCGACGAGCCCGAGCTTCGTGCTGATCAACGAGTACCGGGGCCGCGTGCCCGTGCACCACGTGGACGCCTACCGCACGACGAGCCTCAGCGAGCTCCTGGACCTCGGGCTCGGCGAGCTCATGCGCGGCGAGGGGGTCACGGTCGTCGAGTGGGCCGACAAGCTGCTGCCGCTCCTGCCGGCGGACGCGATCCGCGTGACGATCGCAGGCCTCGGCGACGAGCCGCGGACGATCACCATCGAGCATCCGGAGTCCCAGGAGGCGTGAGCATGCGGATCGGGATCATCGGCGCGGGCGCGATCGGCTGCGTGGTGGGCGGGCTCCTCACGAAGGCCGGGCACGACGTGACGCTCCTGGACCAGTGGCCGGAGCACGTGGAGGTCATGAAGCGCCAGGGCCTGCGGCTCAGCGGCACGTGCGGCGAGCACCGGATCCCCGTCCGGGCCCTCCACCTGCACGAGGCGCAGACCCTCGAGGAGCCGTTCGCCGCGGCCTTCGTCGCCGTGAAGAGCTACGACACCGAGTGGGCGACCGCGCTCGCGTGCGCCTACCTGGCGCCCGAGGGCGTCGTCGTGGACTTCCAGAACGGGATCAACGACGAGCGCGTGGCGGCCGTGGCCGGCCGCGCGCGGACGCTCGGCTGCGTGATCACGATCGGCGCGGGCCTGTACGAGCCGGGCCACGCCATGCGCACGGACTCCGGCACGGTCGGCTTCAGGGTCGGCGAGCTCGACGGCCGGGACACCCCGCGCGCCCGCGCGCTCGTCGAGGTGCTCGGCGCCGTCGCGCCGAGCCGGCTCACGCAGAACCTCTGGGGCGAGCGCTGGTCCAAGCTCGCCGTCAACTGCATGGCCAACCCGCTGGCCGGGCTCTCGGGCCTGGGGTCGGCCGAGGTGCGGAGCGAGCCCGCGCCGCGCGCGCTCGCGATCCGGCTTGCCGCGGAGGTCATCCGGGTCGGGCGCGCCGCGGGCCGCGAGGTCGAGCCGATCTACGGGATCGCGGCCCCCCGCTTCGTGGACGCCGCCGAGGGGCGCGGGCTCGCCGAGGTCGAGGCGGAGATGGCGGCGAGCGTCAAGTTCCTGACGGGGGGCCGGCCGTCGATGCTCCAGGACGTGATGCGCGGGCGGCGCACCGAGATCGACCACCTGAACGGCTACGTCGTCGCCGAGGGGCGGCGCCTCGGCGTCCCGACGCCCTTCAACCAGGCCGTCGTGGACCTCTACAGGAAGCACGGCGTCGGCCGGCTGCGGCCCGACCCGCGGAACCTCGAGCCGCTCCTCGCGCTGCTCCCGCGCTGAGGCCACCCCGGGCTGGCGTATCGGAATCGGCGCGTTGACGCGCCCGCCGCGGCGGGCTACGGAAGGGCATGGCGATCCGCGACCTGCCTCGCGCCGAGCGCCCGCGCGAGCGCCTCTACTGGAACGGGGCCGAGGCGCTGGCCGACGCCGAGCTGCTGGCGCTCCAGCTCGGCTCGGGCACCCCCGGCCGGAGCGCGGCGGACCTGGCGCGCGAGATGCTGGCGACGTACGGGTCGCTCGCCGAGGTGGCGGCCCGCGAGCCGGCGGAGCTCGCGCGGCTGGCGGGCGTCGGCCCGGCGAAGGCCGCGCGCCTGGCCGCGGCGTTCGAGCTCAGCCGCAGGCTCCGGGCCCGGACGCCCGGCGTGCGCGTGGTGCTGTCGGCGCCCGCCGACGTCTACGCGGCGTTCGGGCCGCTCATGGAGGATCTGCCGCGGGAGGTGTTCCGGGTCGCGCTGCTCGACGCCCAGAACGGCCTCCTGCGCGACCGCGTGGTCTCCGAGGGCACGCTGTCGGCCAGCCTCGTCCACCCGCGCGAGGTCTTCAAGCCCGCCATCCTCGAGTCGGCGGCCTCGGTCATCCTGCTCCACAACCACCCCAGCGGCGACCCGACCCCGAGCCGCGAGGACATCCGGCTGACCCGCCAGCTCGTCGAGTGCGCCCGCCTGCTGGACCTCCGGATCCACGACCACGTGGTGATCGGCCGGGGCAGGTTCGTGAGCCTGGCCGAGCGGGGTATCATCTAGGAGCGATGGCCATCAAGATCCAGACCGTGGGGCACGTCGTCCTCAAGGTGCGGGACCTCGAGCGCTCCCTGCGCTTCTACCGCGACGTGCTGGGCCTGCGCGAGGTCGGCCGGTTCGCCGACCGGATGGTCTTCTTCTCGGCCGGCGAGAACCACCACGATCTGGCGATCCTGACGGTCGGGGAGGGAGCGCCGTCGCCCGCGCGCGACGCGGTGGGTCTCTACCACGTCGCCCTCAAGATCGGCGACCGGATCGAGGACTTGAGGGCGGCGAAGGCCCACCTGGAGACCCACGGCGTCGGTCCGCTCCACCTGTCGAACCATCGGGTGAGCCAATCGATCTACCTGAACGACCCGGACGGCAACGGCCTCGAGCTGTTCGTCGATGCGGACCCGGCCATCTGGCGCGAGGATCCGGCCGCGGTCGCGACGGTCGAGCCGCTCGAGCTCTAGCGCGTCCTCAGCCCTTCGCCAGCTTCTCGATGTCCTTGCGCGACATCGTGTGCAGGCGGGAGAGCAGCGTCCTGACGCGCCGCTCGGACGAGTGGTCCGCGAGGATCAGCTTCTTGGACTTCGTCCCGTTGGCGATGTACGCGACCCAGTCGTCGAGCTCGGGCGTGCCTCGCCAGGCGACCGTGATCCCGCTGTGCCGCAGGCGTCGCCGGCCTTCGACCTTCGCGAGCGGTTTTCGGCTGCCGTCCATCGCGGCGCTGCTCCTCAGGGAATGCCGGTCGGGATCGACCGAGAACTCGTGGTGAGCGCATCGAGCGACATCGCTCGCCAACCTTACGAGCGCCGCGAGTCGAGGTCAAGGTCTCGTTTGTCCGCGGAAAATGCGTTCGGCGACGCCGCGGACGCAGGCGGAGGGCGTGGAATGGGGGAATCTTTCGCGCGGTGCCGTCCGTGGACGAGCCGGTCGTCACATTTCGCCAGCCCGCCTCTCGACGCGCGTCAGACCGTGCGATTTTGCCACCTGTGGATAGCTGTGGACATGTGGATAAGCTGTGAGCAGTTTCGGGACCGGAGGCGGCGTCCGCCGCCTCTCAGGCGGTGCGGGAGAGCTCCTCGAGGATCCGCCGCGCCAGGATCGGGCCGCGCGTGATGAATCCGGTGAAGTACCCGACGGCGTTCGCGCCCGCGCGGAGCAGCGCGCGCGCCTTGTCGGGCGCGTCGACGCCGCCCGTGCCGATGATCTCGAGCCCCGCGCCGAAGGTCGCGCGCGCGCGCGCGACGTTCGCGAGCGTCGCCGCGAAGATCTCGGGCCCGGAGAGGCCGCCCGCACCCTGGGACAGCCGCGGCTCCGCCACGCGCCGGGTGTTGCCGTAGTTGACGATGCGGATGCCGGCGTCGAGCGCCGCGGGGATGATCTGCCGCTCGTTGACCTCGGCGAAGTCGGGCGACAGCTTCACGATCAGGGGCTTCGGCGTGGCCTCGCGCACGCGCCCGAGGAGCGCCCGGAGCTCGTGGGGCCGCGTGCTCCACTCGTAGACCAGCCTCGTGTTCGGCGAGGAGATGTTGAACTCGACCAGCTCGGCGAGCGGCCCGAGCTCGCGGGCCAGCGTGAGGTAGTCCTCCACGCTCTCGCCCGCCACGCTCACGATCAGCGGCACGCGGTGGGGGAGCCCCCGGAGCGAGGCGCGGAAGGCCTCGAGCCCGGGGTTCTGGAAGCCGTTGCAGTTGACGAGGCCCGGGCCGGCTGCGGTGCGGACGCGCACGAGGTTGGGCGCGGGGTGCCCGGGGCGCGGCCCGAGCGTGATGGACTTCGCGGTGACCGCGCCGAAGCCCAGGCCCATCGCGCGCCGCAGGATGCGCGGCTCGTAGTACATCGCCGCGAGGATCAGCGGGTTCGGCAGCTCGACACCCCCGAGCGTGGTCCTCAGGCGCGGGTCCTCCAGGCGGAAGATCGGCAGGCGGTCCACGGGCAGGGCGCGCAGCAGGCCCTGGCCGAGGGCGATGGCCGCCGGCTCCGGCAGGCGGCAGAGGAGGCCGTCGTAGAAGAGGCGGTAGAGGGTCGCGAGCAGTCGGCTCATGCGGCGGGACCGACCGAGAATAGCACACGGTTCTTGACGATGGCGACCGTGCCCTTTAGGGTAAGGGAACGGCGTTGAACATCGTGATTCCCCGCGCTGTTTTCCTCGTCGGCGCCGCCCTGCTGACCGCGGCCTGCGCCACGCGACCGCTTCCCGTGCACCCGGCCGGCGCCCGGGTCGAGCGGGTGGCGGTTCCCGGATTCGTGTTCGGGCGCGACAGCTATGCCTTCCCCAACGAGATCCGCGCGCGCCACCCCGACACCCCCGACCTCTACGCCAACTACTGCTTCGTGCTGGCGCGCGGGCTCCGGCAGTTCAGCCAGTTCGCGCGCTTCGAGCCTGCGCTGCCCCGGCTCGACGCCGCGGGCTACGTCGAGCGCGTGCGCCGGATCACGGCGCGCCCCCCGTGGGAGCCGGCGCTGCCGCCGGACGACCGGGTCGTGATCCCCGGCTACGCGAGCCTGCGCGACTTCTCGCGCGGCCAGGAGGCGGCGATCAAGGAAGGGCTCGGCGGGCGGTTCTGGACGCTCGTGCACTGGACCAACTGGCGCGTGACGTTCCCGGTGAGCGGCGCCCACCAGGAGACCGTCGCGAGCGAGGTCCTCGCGGAGCTCCGCGCCGGCCGCCTCGTCCAGCTGCTCGTCACGAACTGGCCCAAGCCCGAGCTGAACCACACGGTGATCGCCTTCGCGGCGCGCGAGAGCGCCCGCGGCGTCGAGTTCGAGGTGTGGGATCCGAACGACCCCGCGGCCCCCGGCGTGGTCGTGTTCGACCGCGACGCCCGGCGCTTCTGGGCGGCGCACCTGTACGACACGGAGCCCGGACCCATCCGGGCCTTCCGGATGTACTACTCGCGGCTGCTCTGATGGCGCGCCTGCCGCTCGCGGACGGGGGCGCCCTGCCGGTGCCGGACATCCGGCCGCGCTGGTACGCGCACGAGTGGAACCGCGCCGTGGTCTACCACGCCGGCGCCCGGGTGCTCGGCGCCCTGCCGCGGCGCGCGCGGCTCGGCCTGGCCCGGGCCGTGGCGGCCGCGGCTGCGTTCCCCGCCGAGCGCGCGGCCGTGCGGGCGAACCTCGCGCGCATCGTGCCCGGGGCGAGCGCGCGGGAGCGCGAGGCGCTGGTCCGCGCCGTGTTCGGCCACTTCGCAATGTGCTTCGCCGACCTGCTCAGCACGAACCGCACCGAGCCCGAGCCCGCCCGGCTGCTGGCCGCGGTCGAGGGCCGGGAGCACTTCGAGGCGGCGGCCGCCGACCGGCGCGGCCTCGTGCTGCTCACCGCGCACCTCGGCAACTGGGAGCTCGGGGGGCGCCTGCTCGCGCTGCACGGGGGCACGCCGACGTGGGTCGTCGTCGCGGAGGAGCCCGACGCCGCGGTCGGCCGGTTCCTGCGCGGGGGCCCGGGGCCGGTGCGGTTCGTCACGCGCGGCCAGCCGACCGCCGGCGTGCGCCTGCTGGCCGCGCTCCGCCGGCGCGAGGTCGTCGCGCTGCAGGGCGACCGCGCGCTCGGCACGCGGGGGGACGTGCGCGTGCCGTTCTTCGGCACGCCGGCGCCGTTCCCGCTCGGCCCGTTCGTGCTCGCCCGCGCGGCCGGCGCGCCGCTCGTGCCCGCCTTCTGCGTGCTCGGCCCCGACCGGCGCTACCGGGTCACGCTCGGCGCCCCGATCCGCGTCGCGGCCGACGGCGAGGCGCGCGGGCTCGCGGCGTGGGTCGCGGTGCTCGAGGCGACGGTGCGGCGCCACCCGGAGCAGTGGTTCAACTTCTACGACGTGTGGCATGGCGCGCCCGGCCGCTGAGCCCATCGCGATCCTCGGCGCCGGCGCCGTCACGCCGCTCGGGGCCGACGTGGACGCGTTCTGGTCCGGCCTCGTCACGGGCGCGGACGGCATCTCCCGGATCGAGCGCTTCTTCGTGGACGACCTGCGCGTCGGGCGTGGCGGCGAGATCAAGAAGCTGCGCGCCCTCCGGCCGGAGGCGCCGCGAGGCGACTGCCGCGCCTCTCGCCTGCTGCTCCAGGCGGCGGAGGACCTGCTCGCGCGCGTCGCGCCTGGCGCCGCACCCGACCGGATCGCGGTCGCCGTCGGCACCGCGCTCGGCGGGGTGGAGCAGCTCGAGCGCGCCGTCGGGGCCGGGGGCCGGCTGCGTCACGCGGCCGGCGGGCTCTACGAGGCCCCGGCGCACGCGCTCGCGCGCCGGCTCGGCGCGCGCGGCCCGGTCCTGACCGTGTCCACGGCGTGCGCGTCGGGCGCCTCGGCGCTCGGCGCCGCCGCCGAGCTGCTCCGCGCGGGGGCGGCGGACGTCGTCGTCGCCGGCGGCTACGACATCCTCTGCCGCTTCGTGCTGCGGGGCTTCGACGCGCTCCGCTCGCTCACCCGCGACCGCGTCCGGCCCTTCGACCGCCGGCGCAGCGGCCTGCTGCTCGGCGAGGCGGCGGCGCTCGTGCTGATGACGCGCGAGCGCGACGCGCGGGGCCCGCGCCTGGGCCGGCTGCTCGGCCACGCGAGCGGGAGCGACGGCGCGCACATCGCCGCGCCCGATCCGGAAGGGCGCGGGCTCGAGCTGGCGCTGCGCGCCGCGCTGGCCGACGCCGGCGTGGGCCCGGACGCGGTGGACTTCGTGAGCGCGCACGGCACCGGCACCCCGCTCAACGACCGCATCGAGACCGAGGTGCTCAAGCGCGTGCTCGGCCCGCGCGCGTGGACGGTGCCGGTGAACTCGATCAAGGGCGGGCTCGGCCACACGATGGGCGCGGCGGCGACGCTCGAGGCCATCATGTGCCTGCTCGCCGCGCGCGAGGGCGTGCTGCCGGCGACGCTCGGCCTCGAGGAGCGCGACCCGGCGTGCGACCTCGACTACGTGGCGCCCGCCGCGCGCCCGGCGCATCCGCGCGTGAGCGTCTCCACGTCGCTCGGCTTCGGCGGCTGCAACGCGGCGCTGGTCCTCGAGGGCGCGACGCCGTGAGCGCGCCGGCGGCGCGGGCCGCTACAATGGGGACACGGGTGGCGGGCGTCGGCCTGCTCACCGGCTGGGGCGAGGGGCCCGGCGCGCTCCCGGCGGACGCCGCGCGCGCCGCCGGGGGGCGCGCCGTGATCGCGCTGGCGCCGCCGGCGCTCGACGGCGGGCGGTTCAGGCGCGCGACGCGCGAGTGCCTGCTCGGGATCGCCGCGGTCGAGGCGCTCCTGCGCGACGCGGGCCTGCGCCGCGAGGCCATCCGCGGGCCGGCGACGGCGCTGGTGTACGTCACGGCGGCGGCGTACGCGGCGGCGAACGTCGCCTTCGTCGGCGCGGCGGCCGGGGGGGCGCTGCACTTCCCGTACACCGCGCCGAGCGCGGTGCCGGCCGAGGTCGCAATCGAGTTCGGGCTGACGGGGCCGTACCTCATCCTGCTCGGCGGCGCGCCGGCCGCGATCGACGCGCTCTGGCAGGCGACGCGGCTCCTCGAGCGCGCCGGCTGCGAGCGCGCGCTGGTGCTCGCGGTCGAGACGTTCGCCGAGTGCGCCGGGCTCTGGGCGCGCGGCCGCCGGCTCGTGCGGGGCCCGCTCGTCGAGGCCGCGGCGTGCGCGCTGCTGCTGCCGGGCGGGCGCCCCGCCGCGTACGCCGCGGCCCCGGGACGGACGCCGCTCGAGGCGCTCGCGCGCCGGCGCGCGGGCGAGACGCTCGCCTGCGCGCCGCTCGTCGCGCTCGCGCTGGCGGGCGGGGCGCGGGCGCGCGGGCCGCTCGCGCTCGGCGGCGAGTGGCGGGGGCGGCGCGCCGGCCTCACGTGGGCCGGGCGCTAGGAGGCGCATGGAACCGAAGGAGATCCTCGACGAGCTCCGGTCGATCCTCGTGAGCCGGCTCCGGTTCGAGCCGCGCCGCGCGGCGGACGTCACGCTGGAGACGCCCTTGCCCAAGGGGGTCGAGGGCTCGATCGGGCTCGACTCGCTCGACTTCATCGAGCTGTCCATCGCGATCGAGGAGCGGTTCGGGATCGCGATGGACGAGTCGCAGGACCTGACCCCGCACTTCGCGTCCTTCGACGCGCTCTGCCGCTACGTCGCGGCGCGGGCGGCCGGCGGATGACGCCCGTCGCGGTCACCGGCCTCGGCGTGGTGAGCCCGTTCGGCGCCGGCGTGAAGGCGTACTGGGACGGGCTCGCCGCCGGCACGTGCGCGATCCGCCCGGTGACGCTGCTCGACCCCGCCGCTCGCGGGCCGACCGGCTGGCGCTCGTCGCCGCCCGCGAGGCGCTCGACGACGCGGGCGTGAGCCGGCGGGAGCGCGCGGACGCGGCGCTGGTCGTGGGCGCGGTCGGCGGCGGCATGCTCGAGGCGGAGGCCTGGTACTGGGAGCGCCACCGCCGTCCCGTCCGCGCGACGCGCGCGCTGCACGCGATCTTCCCGTCCTCGCACGCCGAGGTGGTCGGCAGCGTGCTGGGGCTCGGCGGGCCGCGGGAGACCGTGGTGGCGGCGTGCAGCTCCGGCGCTGCGGCGCTCGCGCTCGCGGCCGACCTCGTGGCCGACGGCGCGGCGCCGCTCGCCCTCGCGGGCGGCGTGGACGCGCTCACGCGTATCTGCTTCATGGGCTTCAACGCCCTCAGGCTCCTCGACCCGGAGCCGTGCCGCCCCTTCGACCGCGACCGCCGCGGCATGTCCGTCGGCGAGGGCGCGGCGTTCGTCGTGCTGGAGCGCGCCGACCGCGCCCGCGCGCGGGGCGCCCGGATCTGGGCGGAGCTCGCGGGCTCCGGGACCACGACCGACGCGCACCACGTGACGGCGCCCCACCCCGAGGGCGAGGGGATGGTCCGCGCGATGCGCGCCGCGCTCGCCGCCGCCGGTGTCGGGCCAGGCGCCGTCGGTTACGTGAACGCGCACGGCACGGCGACGCCGCAGAACGACCGGATCGAGGCGCGGGCGATCCGCGCGGTGTTCGGGGAGGGGCGCCTGCTCGTCAGCGCGACCAAGTCCATGATCGGCCACACGATGGCCGCGGCCGGCGCGCTGGAGGCGGTGGCGACGGTGCTGGCGCTCGCCCACGAGCTGGTCCCGCCGACGGCGGGCCTGGACGCGCCGGATCCCGAGGCGAGCTTCGACTGCGTGCCGCGGACGGCACGCGAGGCCCAGCTCGAGGCCGCGATCTCCAACTCGTTCGGCTTCGGCGGCCAGAACGTGACGCTGCTCTTCCGCCGCGCATGAGACGCGTCGCCGTCACGGGCGTGGGGGTCCTCACCGGCGCGGTCACGGGCGGCTCGGCCGCGGTCGGCGCCTTCCTCGCCGCGGGCGCGCCCGGCCCACGACAGGTGCGCCCCGAGGCGCTCGCGGCGCGCATCGACGAGGCCGAGGCGCGCCGCCTCTCGCGCGCCTGCCAGCTCACGGTCGGGGCGGCCCGGCTCGCGCTCGCCGACGCCGGGCTCGAGCCCGGCCGGGACCTCGGGCTGGTCGTCGGCACGGAGTTCGGCGACCTGCGCTCGACGATCGAGTTCGTGGACGGCTATCTCGAGCGCGGCCCCGTCGGCCTCTCGCCGCTCCTGTTCCCCAACACCGTGATGAACACGATGGCGGCCGCCACCGCGATCGCGGTGACGGCGCGGGAGGTCTCGCTGACCCTCAACGCGCCGACGGTCGCGGGCGAGCTCGCGGTCGCGCGCGCGGCGGCGCTCGTGCGCGCCGGGCGCGCGCCGGCGGCGCTGGCGGGCGGGGTGGACCAGCTCGCCCCGGTCCTGCTCGAGGCGCTGGCCGAGCTCGGCGCCGGCGCGGACGCGCGCGCCGAGGGCGCCGGCTTCGTCGTCCTCGAGCCGCTCGACGCAGCGCGCGCGCGGGGCGCGCGGGTCCTGGGCGAGATCGCCGGCGCCGCGTGGCGGGCGCTCCCGGCGCGCCCCTACGGCGTCGGGCGCCGGACGGCGGCGCCGCGGGCGATCGCGGCGGCGCTCGCGGAGGCCGGCGTCGCCCCGGAGGCGGTCGGCAGCGTCCAGCTCTCCGCCGCGGGCGACGCGCTCCGGGACCGCTGGGAGCAGGCGCTCGTCGCGGCGGCGCTCGGCGGCGGCCCGCCGCGCGCCGGGGCGCCCGCGCACCTCGCCGGGCGCCACTCGGGCCTGGCCGCGCTCGCCGTCGCCGCCGCGGCGGCGGACGCCGCCGCCTCCGGCGCGCCGGCGCTGGTCCACGCGCTCGCGCGCGGCGGCACCCAGGTCTGCCTCGTCGTGACCGGGCCGTGAGCGCGCTCGTCGTGATCCCGGCGTTCAACGAGGCGGCGACGCTCGGCGCCGTGGTCGCCGCGGCGCGCGCGGTCGCACCCGTGCTCGTCGTGGATGACGGCTCCGACGACGGCAGCGCGGCCCTCGCCGCGCGGGCGGGCGCCGAGGTCCTCCGGCACGCGCGGCGCCTCGGCAAGGGCCAGGCGCTCCGCACGGGCATCGCCGCGGCGCGCCGCCGGGGCGCCGCGCTGATCGTCACGCTCGATGGCGACGGCCAGCACGACCCGCGGGACGCGGGCGCGCTGCTCGAGGCCGCGCGCGCCACGCCGCGTGCCGTGGTCGTCGGCAGCCGGCTGGGCGACGCGGCTGCGATCCCGCCGGAACGACTGAACGCGATCCGCGTCGCCGGCTTCTTCGTCGCCTGGGCGAGCGGGCTCGCGCTGCGCGACACGCAATCCGGCTTCCGCGTCTACCCGGCTGCGCTGTTCGAGGAGGTGTGCCCGACGCGGGGCGGCTTCGTCTTCGAGACCGAGGTGCTGATGGCCGCCGCGGCCCATGGCTGGCGCGTGCGCGAGGTGCCCGTCCGCACGATCCCG
Source organism: Candidatus Rokubacteria bacterium RIFCSPLOWO2_02_FULL_73_56 (assembly GCA_001788495.1). Lineage (GTDB taxonomy): Bacteria > Methylomirabilota > Methylomirabilia > Rokubacteriales > CSP1-6 > GWA2-73-35. The sequence continues at coordinate 822 of MGCF01000102.1, read as the reverse complement.
CGCACGGCGCGGCGCAGCCGCTTCCGTCCGCTCGGCGACGGTGTGGCGATCGCCGCCTACCTGGCGGGCCGTGTGGCGGCGCGGTGGGTGGAGGAGGCGCGCGCGGCGGGCCGGTCGCTCGCCGCGCCGTTCCGGGACGCGCGTCGCCGCGTCCGGCACGCCGAAGTGCTCGAGGAGGCGGCGCCGCACGCCGACGCGCCGCCAGTGTGGGCGCTCACGGTCGGCGGCGCGATCCTGCACCGGGCGCTCGCCGGCGTGGCCGGCTGGCGGCAGGAGCCGCGCATGCGGCGCGCGGGCGCCGCGGCGCGCGCGACGCTCGCGGCGCCGCTCCTGCTCGGCCTCCTGCTCCTGCAGGCGCTCGGCGGCCGGCGCCTGCCCGACGTCGTCTCGCCGCTCGTCGAGCGCCTCTGCGCCCCGGAGCGGCTCGAGGCCGCCGGCGAGCCCATCGCCGCCGTCGCGGTCCCGCTGGGCCGGCCGCGGTGACGGACGCCGACGCGTTCGACGTCGTCGTCGTGGGCGGCGGGCCCGCCGGCTCGACGACGGCGACGCTGCTCGCGCGTGCCGGCCGCCGCGTCCTCCTGTTCGAGCGCGAGGCGTTCCCGCGCTTCCACGTGGGCGAGTCGCTGCTGCCCGCGACGCTGCCGCTCCTCGACCGGCTCGGCGTCGGCGCGGCCGTCGCCGAGCGCGGCTTCCAGGTGAAGTACGGCGCCACGTTCCACGACCAGGAGTCGGGGCTCGAGCACACCTTCTACTTCCTGCGCGACAAGCCCTGGCCGAGCCACTCCTACCAGGTGCCGCGCGCGGAGTTCGACGCGCTGCTGC
>MGCF01000101.1 GCA_001788495.1 Candidatus Rokubacteria bacterium RIFCSPLOWO2_02_FULL_73_56 | reverse complement strand
AACTTCTTCCTCGAGGGCTTCGGCGAGATGGCCTGGGGCGCCAACGTCAAGAAGCTCGACATCGGGATCCCCGATCGGTCGTTCATCGTGTCGGGCGTGCAGATCAACGAGCTGGAGCTGACCGCGGCGCTGACCTCGGCCGTCCTGGTCGTGATCCTCGCGGTCTTCTTCCACCGCACGCGCATCGGCCGGGCGCTCCGCGCCGTGGCCGACGACCACGAGGCGGCCCTCTCGGTCGGCATTTCGCTCACGACGATCTGGGTCGTCGTGTGGTCCGTCGCGGGGCTGGTCGCGATCGTCGCCGGCATCATGTGGGGCGCGAAGAGCGGCGTGCAGTTCAGCCTCTCGCTCATCGCGCTGAAGGCGCTGCCCGTGCTGATCCTGGGCGGCTTCACCTCGGTGCCGGGCGCGATCGTCGGCGGGCTGATCATCGGGGTCGGCGAGAAGCTGGGCGAGGTCTACTGGGGGCCGCTGGTCGGCGGCGCCATCGAGAACTGGTTCGCGTACGTCGTGGCGCTCGCCTTCCTGCTCGTCCGGCCCCAGGGCCTCTTCGGCGAGAAGATCATCGAGAGGGTGTGAGCCCGTGATCTATCGCGAGGCGGGGCAGTTCAAGACGACCTACGGCGCCGACCAGGCGGTCTTCCCGATCCGGCAGGATCGGTGGTTCGTCCTGGTCGTCGTGGCCGCCGCGTTCGTCGTGCCGCCGCTCGTCGCCGACGAGTACTGGCTGCAGGCGGTGCTGATCCCCCTCCTCGTCTACGCGCTCGCCGCGATCGGCCTGAACCTCCTCACCGGCTACGCCGGGCAGCTCTCGCTCGGCACGGGGGGGTTCATGGCGGTCGGCGCCTACTCGGCGTTCAAGCTCACGACCGCGTTCCCGCAGGTGAACATCATCCTCGTGTTCCTGCTGTCGGGGCTCGTCGCGGCCGGCGTCGGGCTCGTCTTCGGCATCCCGTCGCTCAGGATCAAGGGCTTCTACCTCGCCGTCGCGACGCTCGCCGCCCAGTTCTTCCTCATCTGGCTCTTCAACAAGGTGCCCTGGTTCGTCAACTACGCGTCCTCGGGCACCATCACGGCCCCGAACCGCACGGTGCTCGGGGTGCTCGTCACCGGCCCGAACGCCACGGCACCGATGCGGTACCTGGTGGCCCTGGGCCTGGTCGCCGCCGGCGCCCTGGTCGCCAAGAACCTCGTCCGCGGGCGGATCGGCCGGTCGTGGATGGCGATCCGCGACCGGGACATCGCCGCCGAGATCATCGGGGTCCGCCCGCTCCAAACGAAGCTCCTGGCGTTCGGGATCAGCTCGTTCTACTGCGGCGTGGCCGGCGCCGAGCTGGTCTTCCTGTTCCTCGGCAGCGCGGAGACGCTCGCGTTCGACATCACCCAGTCGTTCCTCGTGCTGTTCATGGTCATCATCGGCGGCCTCGGGAGCATCCTGGGGTCGTTCCTGGGGGCGGCGTTCATCATCCTGGTGCCCATCTCCCTGACCAACGCGCCCCACGCCGTCGGGCTGACGCTGCCGGTGGCGCTGCTGAAGCAGTTCGAGCTGATGATTTTCGGCGGCCTCATTCTGTTTTTCCTGATCGTCGAGCCACATGGTCTGGCGCGGCTCTGGCAGATCGGCAAGGAGAAGCTGCGCCTGTGGCCGTTCCCTCACTAACCCGAGAGGAGGCAACATGAACGCGAAACGACTCCTGATCGTCCTGCTGGCGACGGCCGTCGTCGCCGGGCCGATGGCGACGGCCGCGCTGGCGCAGGACAAGACCGTCTACATCCCGCTGCTCGTGTACCGGACCGGGCCGTACGCGCCGAGCGGTATCCCGAACGCGAACGGCTTCAACGACTACTTCAACCTCCTCAACGAGCGGGACGGCGGCATCAACGGCGTCAAGATCGCCTTCGAAGAGTGCGAGATGCAGTACGACACCAAGCAGGGCGTCGAGTGCTACGAGCGCCTGAAGGGCAAGGCGGTCCTCGTCAATCCCTTCAGCACGGGGATCACCTATCAGCTCATCCCCAAGGCCCCCGTGGACAAGGTGGTCATGCACTCCATGGGGTACGGCATGACGGCCTCGGCTGACGGCCGCTGGTTCCCCTGGGTCTTCAACTTCCCGATGACGTACTGGAGCCAGGCCTCGGCCTTCATCAAGTACGTCGGCGCGCAGGAAGGCGGCCTGGACAAGCTGAAAGGCAAGAAGATCGTCCACGTCTACCACAACAGCCCCTACGGCAAGGAGGCCAACCCCACCCTCGAGACCCTCGCCCGGAAGTTCGGCTTCGAGCTGACACTCCTCGCTGTGGACCACCCGGGCCAGGAGCAGAAGGCGACGTGGCTCCAGATCCGCCGGATCAACCCCGACTGGATCTATCTCTCCGGTTGGGGCGTCATGAACCAGGTGGCGGTGAAGGAGGCGGCCGCCATCGGCTACAAGATGGACCATATGGTCGGTAACTGGTGGTCGGGCAGCGAGTCCGACGTGGTCGCTGCCGCCGATGGCGCCAAGGGCTTCAAGTCGATGACCTTCCACGCCGCCGGCCCGGGCTTCGGCGTGCACAAGGACATGATCAAGTACCTCTACGACAAGGGGAAGGGCGCCGCGAAGAGAGAAGCGATCGGGGAGGTCTACCACAACCGCGGCATGATCAACGCCATGCTGAACACGGAGTCGATCCGCACGGCCATGGCGAAGTTCGGCAACAAGCCGCTCACCGGGGAGCAGGTCCGCTGGGGGTTCGAGAACCTGAACCTCACCGAGCAACGCCTGGCGCAGCTCGGCATGAAGGACATGATGCAGCCGCTCCGGGTGACCTGCGAGAACCACGAGAGCAACGGCAAGGCCGCGGTCCAGCAGTGGGACGGCAAGAAGTGGACCCTGGTCTCCGACTGGATCGAGCCCATGCGCGAGGTGGTGCGGCCGAACCTCGAGGTCGCGGCCGTGCAGGAGGGCAAGAAACTCGGCTACACGATGCGCGACTGCTCGAAGGAGCGATAGTGACCGGACCGCTGCTGTCGGTCGCCAACATCGAGGTGATCTACGACCACGTGATCCTCGTGTTGAAGGGCGTGTCGCTGCGGGTCCCCGAGGGGGGCATCGTCGCCCTCCTCGGGGCCAACGGCGCGGGCAAGAGCACCACGCTCAAGTCGATCTCCGGGCTCCTCCGCACGGAGCGCGGCGACGTGACGAAGGGCTCGATCGAGCTCCGCGGGCAGCCCATCCACCGGAAGAACCCGGCGGAGGTGGTCCGGCGCGGCGTCGTGCAGGTGATGGAGGGGCGCCACGTCTTCGAGCACCTCAGCGTCGAGGAGAACCTGCTGACCGGCGCGTACACCCGCCGCGACGGCGCGGCGGCCCGGCAGGACCTCGAGCTGGTGTACCGCTACTTCCCCCGCCTCGCCGAGCGGCGCGGGGCCCAGGCGGGTTACGTCTCGGGCGGCGAGCAGCAGATGCTCGCCATCGGCCGCGCGCTGATGGCGCGCCCCAAGCTGATGCTCCTCGACGAGCCCTCGATGGGCCTGGCGCCGATGCTGGTCGCCGAGATCTTCGACATCGTGGCCCGGATGAACCGCGAGGAGGGCGTGGCGGTGCTGCTGGCCGAGCAGAACGCGCCGATGGCGCTCCGCACCGCGCAGTACGGCTACGTGATGGAGAACGGCCGGATCGTGCTCGACGGCGACGCCAAAGCGCTCAGCGAGAACGAGGACGTCAAGGAGTTCTACCTCGGCCTCTCCGGCGTCGGGCAGCGCAAGAGCTACCGCGACGGCAAGCACTACCGGCGGCGGAAGCGGTGGCTGTCGTGAGCGCGCTGCTGGAGATCCGCGACGTCTCGAAGGCCTTCGGCGGCGTCCAGGCCGTGACGGGCGTGAGCCTCGACGTGCAGAAGGGCGAGATCCTCTCGGTCATCGGCCCCAACGGCGCCGGCAAGACGACGCTGCTCAACATGATCAGCGGCTTCTACCACCCCGACACGGGCCGCATCGCGCTCGGGGGGCGGGACGTCACGCGCCTGGCGCCGAGCCGGGTCGCGGAGCTGGGCGTGGCGCGGACCTTCCAGAACATCGCCCTCTTCAAGGGCATGAGCGTCCTCGACAACCTGATGCTCGGCCGTCACGTCCGCATGACGTCGGGCGTGCTGAAGTCGTTCGTCTACTGGGGGCTCGCGCAGCGGGAGGAGATCACGCACCGCAAGCGCGTCGAGGACATCATCGACTTCCTCAAGATCCAGGATCTGCGCCGGCGCCCGTGCGGCTCGCTCGCCTACGGCCTGCAGAAGCGCGTGGAGCTCGGGCGCGCGCTGGCGCTGGACCCGGAGGCCCTGCTCCTCGACGAGCCCATGGGCGGGTGCAACCACGAGGAGAAGGAGGACATGGCGCGGTTCGTGCTCGACGTCAACGAGGAGTGGGGCGTGACCATCGTCCTCATCGAGCACGACATGGGCGTGGTCATGGACATCTCCGACCGCGTGGCGGTGCTCGACATGGGGGCGAAGATCGCCGAAGGCACGCCGGACGAGGTGCGGGCCGACCCGCTCGTCATCCACGCGTACCTCGGGGAGGCCAAGACGTCCGGCAACGGAGGCCCGCGTGGCTGAGCCCGACACCCTGCCGCAGCTGCTCGAGCGGAACGCCCGGGTGCATCGCGACCGGACCGCCACGCGGGAGAAGGATCGCGGCATCTGGCAGTCCCAGACCTGGGGGCGGTACCGCGACCAGGTGCGCGACTTCGCGCTGGGCCTGGCCGCGCTCGGCCTGCGGCGCGGGGAGAAGCTGTCGGTCATCGGGGACAACCGCCCGCGCCTGTACGCCGCGCAGGTCGCCGCCCAGTGCCTCGGCGGCGTCGCGGTGCCGGTGTACCAGGACTCGATCGCGAAGGAGCTGGCCTGGGTCTGGAACCACGCCGAGGTCGCGGTGATCGTGGCCGAGGACCAGGAGCAGGTGGACAAGGTCCTGACGCTCCGCGACGAGCTGCCGGCGCTCCGGCTCGTGGTCTACGACGACCCGCGCGGGATGCTCCAGTACCGTCACGCGTGGCTCCGATCCTTCGAGGAGGTCGAGGAGCTCGGCCGGAAGTTCGGCGCCGAGCATTCGGGGCACTTCGAGGCCGAGGTCGAGCAGGGGCGGGCCGAGGACGTCGCGATGATCATCTACACGTCGGGGACGACGGGCGTGCCGAAGGGCGCGATGCTCACCCACGCGAACGCGATCGGCACGGCCCGG
>MGCF01000100.1 GCA_001788495.1 Candidatus Rokubacteria bacterium RIFCSPLOWO2_02_FULL_73_56 | reverse complement strand
CCACGTCACGTACTGGACCACGACCGGCTGGTCGAGCCCGAGCTCGGTGCGGATCTCGCGGACCTGGCGCTCCTGGATCGTGCTGGTCTCGCTCCCCGCCTGGTAGACGAGGATCTCGGCGATGTCGCCCGGGACGAGCCGCAGCAGCACGAAGATCAGGATCGACGCGCCGATCAGCGTGGGGATGAACAGGAGCAGCCGCCGCGCGACGTAGGTGGCGCTCACGCGCGGCTAGACCCTGAAGCGCTCGAGCGCGGCCGGCGCCAGGTCGACGCCGAGTCCGGGCCGGTCCGGGACGAGCACGTGGCCGTCCGCGACGGTCGGCGGCTCGGTGTAGAGCGCCTCCCACCACGGCATGTGCTCGAGGATGAGGCCGTTCTCCGAGGCCGCGAGCAGGTGGCACGAGGCCTCGGTGAACAGGTGGGAGGACACCGGCTGGTGCCACGCGCGGCAGAGCGCCGCGGCATCGAGGAAGCCGCTCACGCCGCCCATCCGCTGGAGATCCGGCATCAGCACGTCGGCGGCGCGCAGCTCGAGGTGGCGCTTGATCGCCCGGCTGCCGTAGTCGGTCTCGCCGGTCGCGACCGGCACCGTCAGCGCCGCGGCCACGCGCGCGCACCCCTCGAGGTCCTGGTAGGGCAGCGGCTCCTCGAGCCAGTAGAGGTCGAACGCCTCGAGCTCGCGCCCGACGCGGATCGCCGTCGCCTCGTCCCACCCCTGGTTGACGTCCACGAGGAGCCGGACGTCGGGGCCGACCGCCTCGCGCACGCGGCGGACGCGCTCGACGTCCTCGGCGGGCCGCGGGCGCCCGATGCGCATCTTCAGCGCGCGGTGCCCCTGGGCGCGGAACCGCTCGGCCTCGGCCAGGAGCTCGTCGATCGAGTAGTCGAGCCAGAGCCCCGCCGAGGCGTACGCCGGCACGCGCGTGCGCGCGCCGCCCAGGTACCGGGCGAGCGGCAGGCCCGCGGCGCGCGCCGCCAGGTCCCAGCACGCCGTGTCGAGCGCGGCGAGCGCCATCATGGCGGCGCCCGCGTGGCCGATGAAGTTCAGCGCGCGCCAGGCCGCGGCGAAGTGCGCGCGCGCGGCCGCCGGGTCGCGGCCCTCCCAGAGCGGCACGAGGTCGTCCACGAGCGCGGCGAGCGCGCGCGCGCGGTGGGCGCCGAAGGCGAAGCAGTAGCCGCTGCCGACGAGGCCCGCGTCGGTGCGCATCTCGACCACGACCGTGTCCGCGTGGGTGTGATCGTGGCTGGCGGTCCGCACCGGCCGCGGCAGGGGGATCGAGAGCCGGTGGACGACGATCCGGCTGATCTTCACGGGGCGCTATCTTCGTATGCGGCCCGGGCCCCGTCAACGGCGCGCTGCGCCAAGGCCCGCGCCCCGGGCAGCGCCTGCAATCGCCCCCGGCTGTGAGATGATACGGGCCATGGCACGAGAGTCCATCGCCTGATGGCCCGCGGATACTACGGCTTCGAGCGCCGCCGCAAGGCCGACATCAAGAGAGCGAAGCAGGAGGCGAAGCGGCAGCGCAAGACCCAGCGCGCCGAGGCCGGGGGCTCGGGCCCCGAGATGGGCGAGGCGCCCGACGCCGGGCCGCCGCCGGGGGTGTGGGAGTGGTTCTCCCCGAGCCGGGGTCGCACGGTCACGTCCGAGGCCGGCCGGCGGCCGGCCCCGGACGCGCCCGACGACTGGGTGCTGCTGACCGACGTCCCGCCCGGCGAGCAGCCGGCGTAGCCGCGCAGGCCCTACGGGGCCTGGAAGCCGACCTTGTTGTGGGTCCCGTCGCAGAAGGGCTTCGACGAGGACGAGCCGCACCGGCAGAGCGCGATCTTGGGCTTGCCGCCGGTGTCAAGCTTGGCCCCCGCCGCGTCACACACCTCGACGTCGCCCTCGACGAGCAACGGGCCGTTCGGACGCACGCTGATCTTCACGGTCATCGGGTCGCACCTCCTGTTGATGGTCTGAGCCTGCTGGTGATCCGAGCGCCACTACGATACCACCCCACGGTACACTGCACCCCGTGAAAGCCCCGGGCGCGATCCTCCTCGTCGCGTGCTACGAGCTCGGCCACCAGCCGCTCGCGGTGGCGTGGCCCGCCGCGTTCCTCGAGCGCCGCGGGTACGCCCCCGCGGTGCTCGACGTTTCGGTCGAGCCCTTCGACGCCGAGAAGGCGGCGCGCGCCCGGCTGGTCGCGGTCTCGGTGCCGATGCACACCGCGCTCCGGCTCGGCGTCGCGATCGCCGCGCGCGTGCGGGCGGTGAACCCGGCCTGCCATATCGCTTTCTACGGGCTCTACGCCACCCTCAACGCCGACGCCCTGCTCCGCGGCATCGCGGACTCCGTGCTCGCGGGCGAGAGCGACGAGGCCCTCGTCGAGCTGGCCCGGGCCCTCGAGCGCGCGGACGCCGCCCCCGCGGGGGGCGTCCGTCTCGAGAAGCTCGAGTTCCCGGTGCCGAGCCGCGCGGCGCTGCCGTCGCTCAAGAAGTACGCGCACCTCGAGCGCGACGGGCGGCTCGAGCTCGTCGGCTACGTCGAGGCGAGCCGCGGCTGCCGGCACGCGTGCCGCCACTGCCCGATCCCGCCCGTGTACGGCGGGCGCTTCTTCGTCGTCCCGCGCGACGTGGTCCTCGCCGACGTCCGCCAGCAGGTCGCGGCGGGCGCGACGCACGTCACGTTCGGCGACCCCGACTTCCTGAACGGCCCCGGCCACGCCCTGGCCGTCGCGCGGGCGCTCCACGCCGAGTTCCCGTCGCTCACCTTCGACGTCACCGCCAAGATCGAGCACCTCCTCCGCCACCGCGGGCGGCTCGCCGAGCTCGGGACGCTCGGCTGCGTGTTCGTCGTCTCCGCCGCGGAGTCGCTCTCCGAGGAGGTCCTGCGCCGCCTCGCCAAGGGGCACACGCGCGCCGACGTCGTCGAGGCCCTCGGCGCGGTGCGCGGCGCCGGCATCGCGTTCCGGCCGACCTGGGTCCCCTTCACGCCGTGGACGACCCTCGACGACTACCGCGAGCTCCTCGACTTCGTGGAGCGCCACGACCTCGTCGACGCGATCGACGCCGTCCAGTACTCGATCCGGCTGCTGGTGCCGCCGGGCTCGCTCCTGCTCGCGGAGCCGTCCTTCCCGCGGTTCGCGGCCGGGCTCGACGCCGGCGCCTTCCACCACCGCTGGGTCCACCCCGATCCCCGCATGGACGAGCTCCAGGCGGCGGTCGCCGGGCTCGTCGCCGAGGCGGCGGACCGGCGCGAGGACACCCCGGTGACCTTCGCGCGGGTGCGGGCGCTGGCCGACCGGGCCGCCGGCGTGACGCCCCGCCCCGCGCCGCCGCCGCCCGCCGGCCGGCGCCGGCCCCCGCGCCTGACGGAGCCCTGGTTCTGCTGAGCGGAGCCGACCCAGGGCCAGTTGGCCCTCGGCGGAATTTCGGGTACAGTACCCGTCTGAGAGGTGCAGCCATGAGCACGGACCTCAAGACCCGGGTGCAGGAGCTGATCGACACGATGATCAATCCGGCGGTCGCCGGTCACGGCGGCTTCGTCGAGCTCATCGACGTCCAGGACAACCGCGTCTACCTCCAGATGGGCGGGGGCTGCCAGGGGTGCGGCGCGGCCGACATCACGCTGAAGGCCGGCATCGAGCGCCTCATCAAGGAAGAGCTGCCCGAGGTGGACGAGGTCCTCGACACGACGGACCACGCGTCCGGCTCCAACCCCTACTACTCCTCGGGCAAAGCCTAGCCGCCCGGCGGTCCGGTCGGCGGGACGCCACGTGCCGAGCCCGTCAGCGCGGCTGCTGCTGCTCCTGCCGACCACGACGTACCGCACCCAGGCGTTCGTCGACGCCGCGACCGGTCTCGGCGTGGACCTCGTGTGCGCGTCCGAGCAGCCCAGCACGTTCGAGGCGCAGGTCCCCGACCACCTGCTGACGCTCGACTTCCGCGACCCCGACGGCGCCGCCGCGCAGGTCGCCCGCTTCGCCGCCGGGCGCCCGATCGACGCCGTCGTCGCGGTGGACGACCTGACCACCGTCGTCGCCGCCGCCATCGCCGCGCGCCTCGGCCTCAAGGCCAACCCGGTCGCCGCCGCGGCGGCCGCGCGCGACAAGCACGCGATGCGCCAGCGCCTGCGCGCCGCCGGCGTGCCGCAGCCGCGCTTCGCGCTCGTCGCGCTCGCGGAGGACCCGGCGCGCGCGGCCGCCCGCGCGGCCTACCCGTGCGTGCTGAAGCCGCGGGCGCTCTCGGCGAGCCGGGGCGTGATCCGCGCGGACGGCCCGGACGAGTTCGTCGCCGCCTTCCGGCGCATCGCCGCGCTCCTCGGGCGCGACGACGTCGCCGTGAGCGGCGAGGCCGCCCGCGCGCTGCTCGTCGAGGAGTTCGTCCCCGGCCGCGAGGTCGCGCTCGAGGGGCTCCTCATGGCGGGCGGGCTCCAGACGCTCGCGCTCTTCGACAAGCCGGACCCGCTCGACGGCCCGTTCTTCGAGGAGACCATCTACGTGACGCCGTCGCGGCTCCCGCGGCAGGCGCAGGAGCGGATCGAGCGGGTCACGCTCCGGGCGTGCGCCGCGCTCGGGCTCAGCGAGGGGCCCGTGCACGCCGAGCTCCGGGTGAACGCGCGCGGCCCCTGGGTGATCGAGGTCGCGGCGCGCTCGATCGGGGGCCTCTGCTCGCGCGCGCTCCGCTTCGGCACCGGCATGACGCTCGAGGAGCTGATCCTGCGGCACGCGCTCGGCTGGAAGATCCCGTCGCTCGACCGCGAGCGGCGGGCCGCGGGCGTCATGATGCTCCCGATCCCGCGCGCCGGCCGCCTGCGCGCGGTGCACGGCAAGGAGGCCGCCCTCGCGGTGCCCGGGGTCGAGGAGGTCGCCATCACCGCGCACGTCGGGCAGGAGCTGGTGCCGCTGCCCGAGGGCTGGCAGTACCTCGGCTTCGTCTTCGCCCGCGCCGAGACGCCCGAGCTGGTCGAGCGCGCCCTGCGCGAGGCGCACGCGCGCCTCGACTTCGACATCGCGGACGGCTGACGCCCGTGGCGACCCGCCGCCAGCCCCGGAAGGCCGGGCGCCGATCGCGCGCCGACGTCCTGGCCACGGTCGCGCGGGCCGCCTCCCCGGCGCGCGCCTCGGCCCTGGTCCCCCAGCGGATCGCCGACGCCCTCCGCCACCTGCTCGGCGTCGAGAGCGCAGCGGTCCATCGGCTGGACCCCGACTCCGGAGCGCTCGTCGCCGTCGCCGTGTCCGGCGA
>MGCF01000099.1 GCA_001788495.1 Candidatus Rokubacteria bacterium RIFCSPLOWO2_02_FULL_73_56 | reverse complement strand
GCGCCGTGTCCTGGCCGATCACCTTCCAGTTGCCGACGGCGACGAAGTCCGTCCGGCGGCCCAGCCGGTCCACCGCGAGGTAGTCGATGACGCGCTCGATGTGCTGCGCGCGGCTCGCGTTCTCCACGTCGAAGAGGATCGCCCGCCGCCTGGAGGGCAGCGGCCGCTCGGGCTCGGGCGGCGGCACGCGCGCCGCGAACGCGGGCTCCGGCATCGCCTCGGGGAGCGGCACGTCCTCGAACGGCAGCGCCTCCGGCGGGGCGGCCGGCGGCTCGGACGCGGGGGCGGGGCCGGCCTTCTTCGCTCGGGCGGCACGGCTCGAGGCTCGCGGGCGGGACGGGGTCACGGTGCCCACAGTGTAGCGGATCGCCCGCCCGATCGAGCGCGGTTCTGCGGGTTCTCCGGAGGGCCCGGCCGCGCGGCCAGCGCGAAGAAGACCGAGCCGAGCGCGGCGAGCGTGGCGAGGACCAGGAAGCCGGGCACGTAGCTGCCCGTGCGGTCGGCGAGCACCCCGGCGACGAGCGGCCCGCCCATCATCCCGAGCATCACGATCATGGAGGAGATCCCGGTGATCGTGCCGAAGGCGGCGCTGCCGAAGTAGTCCGCGCGGAGGGCCGACATGAGCGGCCCCCGGAGCCCCCAGGCGAGGCCGTGCAGCACCGCGAAGGCGCCGACCATCCAGAACGCCGCCGCGAACGCGAGCAGCACGAGCGCGAGCGCGTGCGCCAGCATGCAGCTTCCGGCGATCGCCCGCTTGCTCAGCCGGTCGCCCACGACCCCGGCCGCGAGCTGGCCCGTGACCTGCATCACCGTCATCAGCGCCACCACCGCGGCGGCCTGGCGGAGCGAGTAGCCGAGCTGCTCCGTCACGTGGACGATCAGGTGCACCATCACCGCCGAGACCACGAGCAGCGCCGCGCCGTGGCCCAGGGAGATGTACCAGAACGCGCGCGTGCGCACCGCCTCGCGCGCGGTGAAGTCGGGGCCGTCCGCGAGGGGCGCGCCGGCCGCCGCGGGCGTCCGCGGCTCGCCGTCCGGCAGCCAGCCGTAGGGCTCGGGCCGGTGCCGGACGAGCTGGGCGAGCGGCAGCCCGAGGAGCAGGATCAGGACGCCGGACATGAGCGCGGTCGCGCGCCAGCCGAAGCGCGTGAGCGCCAGCACCACGAGCGGCGTCAGCAGGCCGCCGACCGCCATGCCCGTGGCGCTCACGCCGAGCGCGAGCGCGCGCCGGCGGCGGAACCAGCTCACGAGCGCGACGCCGATCGGCAGGTAGCCGCCGAGGCTCGAGCCGAGCGCGATCATGAAGAAGGCGAGGAAGAACGTGAGCGGCGAGCCGATCCGGCTCAGCAGCATGAACCCGACGCCGAAGAGCAGCATCCCGACACGGATCAGCGCGCGCGGGCCGAAGCGGTCGGTCAGCCAGCCCTGCAGCGGCCCGAGGAAGCCGCTCTCCGCCCGGGACATCGAGAACGCCGCGGAGAGCATCGTCTTGCTCCAGCCGAACTCCTCGCGCAGGAGCACGACGTACGCGCCGTAGGCGTGGAACAGGAGCCCGCCGATGAGGGTCTCGAGCCCGAACCCGGCGCCGACGATCCACCAGCCGTAGAAGATCCTGCCCCGCGGCACCGCGACAGTGTAGCCCGACGCCCGTGGTCGGACCGGCGGGCCGACGCCCCTGGCGCGTTCGGCCCATGTCTCCTGGCCTTGACGCCTCACGGCACGAACTGGCCCGGGCAGGCCCCCGGGAGGTGCGGTAAGCTTTTGCTCGCCGGCTTCGTCGCCCCCTGCCGCGGTGGAGGTCGCGTGGAGCCGTGAGGCGAAGAGCCCCAATGCAAACGGCCCGAGCCAGGAGTGCGACATGAGCACGGCGTCCCCGGCCCCCTCCCGCCCCCCGGAGCGGACCATCCTCCGCGTCCCCGAGCACACCGTCGAGGTCGTCTCCGACTCCGGCGAGGGCGCCCAGAAGTGCGCGCAGATCTTCGGCCGCGTCTCGGCGCGGATGGGCAACGGCGTCTGGACCGTCGAGATCATCCCGGCCGAGATCCAGCCGCCGCCGCGCACGCCCGAGAGCGCCTCGGGCAACCGCATCCGCATCGGGACCCGGCCGGTGACGAACTGGGGCGACCACGCCAACCTCGTCGTCGCCTTCAACGAGCAGGTGCTCCTGCACCGCCACCGGCTCGAGGCGCTGGCCAAGGACGCCGTCATCCTCATCGAGGACATGTGGGCGACGCACGACGACCCGGACATCCGCCGCGCGTGGAACGACGCCATGGACGAGCTCGGGCAGCGCGCCTACCGGTTCATCCCCGTGCCGATGGAGCAGCAGTGCCTGACCCTCATCGACAACCCGCGGCGCGGCAAGAACATGTTCGCGCTCGGCCTGCTGGCGTGGATCTACTCGCGCGACCTCGAGAAGATCAAGGAGCAGATCGCCCACGAGTTCCGCAAGAAGTCGCCGGCGCTCTACGACACCAACGTGGCGCTGCTCGAGCTCGGCCACCGCTGGGCGGAGGAGCACCTCGACTTCCGGATCGAGGTGCCCGCGATCGCGTCCGACCGGCCGATGGTGGTCATGAACGGCAACCAGGCGCTCGCGTTCGGCGCGATCGCGTCGGGCATGGAGCTCTGCTCGATGTACCCGATCACGCCGGCGACGTCGGCCTCGCACTTCCTCAGCGACATCTTCGAGAAGTTCGGCGGCGTCGTCCACCAGGCCGAGGACGAGATCGCGGCCATCGGCGTCGCCCTCGGCGCGTCGTTCGCGGGCAAGGTCGCCTTCACGATCAGCTCCGGCCCCGGCATCGCGCTCAAGACCGAGTTCATCGGCCTCGCGGTGATGGTCGAGCTGCCGCTGGTCATCGTGGACGTCCAGCGCGGCGGGCCGAGCACCGGGCTGCCGACCAAGGTGGAGCAGGGGGACCTCCTGGCCGCCATCTTCGGCCAGCCGGGCGACGCGCCGCACGTCGTGCTCGCCCCCGCGACCATGGAGGAGTGCTTCCTCTGCATCACGACGGCCCGGCGCATCGCCGAGGCGTTCCGCTGCGTCGTCATGGTCCTGTCGGACGCGAACCTCGCGACCGGCGTCCAGCCCTTCCCGCGCCCCGCGGTGGACGAGCACTGGCTCGCCCAGCCGCCCGACCTCGCCCCGGTGCGCGAGGGCCTGCGCCCGTACGACTGGGACCCCGAGATGGGCACCTCCCGGCGCGTGATCCCCGGGCAGCCCGCCGGGATGTTCACCGCGACCGGGCTCTCGCACGACGAGCTGAGCCACGTCGGCTACACGCCCGACGTCCACGAGCGGGGCTGCGTGATGCGGAGCCGGAAGCTCGCCGTGTTCCAGCAGATGCTGAAGCCCCCGCCGGTCCACGGCGACGACGCGGGCGACCTGCTCGTCGTCGGCTGGGGCAGCACGCTCGGCGCGATCGAGGAGGCCGTGGACCGCGCCCGCGAGGAAGGCCTCGCCGTCTCCTCGCTCCACCTCCGGTTCCTCTCGCCGCTCGAGCCGGGGCTCAAGGAGATCTTCGGGCGCTTCAGGAAGGTGATGACGGTCGAGATCAACTACAGCGACGACCCGGACGCGCCGTTCATCACCGAGGAGAACCGCCGGCGCGGCCAGCTCGCCTGGCTGCTCCGCGCCTCGACGCTCGTGGACGTGGACTGCTGGACGCGTGTGCCGGGCGAGCCGCTCCGGCCGGGGAAGATTCTCGAGGCGCTCCGCGCCTCCATGCCGCAGGGGGTTCAGTCATGACCGAGCCCGGGTGCTCGCTGCTGAGCTGCGGTCCCGTCGACGAGGACCGCGAGTGGACGATGGACGACTACGCCAGCGCCCTGGCGCGCTGGTGCCCCGGCTGCGGCGACCACGCCGTGCTCACGGCGGTCGAGCGTGTGCTCGAGACGGAGCAGCTGCCGCCCGAGCAGACCGTGTTCGTGTCGGGGATCGGCTGCTCGAGCCGCTTCCCGCACTACCTGCGGACCTACGGGTTCCACGGCATCCACGGCCGCGCGCTGCCCGTCGCGATGGGCGTCAGGCTCCGGCGGCCGGACCTGCACGTGTTCGTGGTCATGGGCGACGGCGACTGCTGCTCGATCGGCGCCGGCCACTGGATCCACGCCATGCGCTACAACCCCGACCTCGTCGCGCTCCTGCTCGACAACGGCGTCTACGGGCTCACGAAGAACCAGACGTCGCCGACGAGCCCGAAGGGCAAGGCGAGCAACACCCAGCCGCGCGGGGCGCTGCTGCCCCCCCTGAACCCGCTCAGCGTCGCGCTCGGCGTCACCAACGCCTCGTTCGTGGCCCAGACGGGCGACTGGCTCCCGGCGCACCTGTACGCGACGATCCTGGCGGCGTCCCGGCACCGCGGCTTCGCGTTCGTGCGCATCCTGCAGCGCTGCCCCCAGTACACGACGGAGCTGTTCGAGGGCGCCGTGCGCGATCCCGGGCTCGTCGAGCTGCTCGTGCACCCCGACGGGGTGACGGTCCCGGAGCTCGACCGCATCTACAAGAACCAGCGGCCGCACGACCCCGCGGACCTCGACGCCGCGCGCCGGCTCGCGGAGCCGGAGGGCAAGATCCGCCTCGGCGTCTTCTACCGGAACGAGTCGCTGCCCGTGTACGACGAGACGCGCCGGACGCCGAGCCGCTCCGCCGCCGAGAAGCTCACCCTCCTCAACGCGGAGCTCGACCGCTATGCCGTCTGACGACCGCGTCCAGCCCGTCCTGGCCGCCCTCGAGGCGCCGATCCGCGCGTTCCACTCCACGCTCGTCGCGACGGCCGAGGAGGTCCGCGGCTACCTCGCGACCCGCCAGTCCACGTGGGCGGCGCGCGTCGCGCGCGTCCGGGCCGAGCTCGGCCCCCTCGCCGCGGGGCGCGTGGACGCCGAGCGCTTCGCCGAGCTGTTCGACGGCCACCAGGAGGTGGACCCGATCGCCATCGAGACGATGACGCGGGCGCTCGACGCGCTGACCGCGCTGGCCGCGCGGAGCGACCGGCTCTGCCGCGTCGAGGTCGCGCCGGACGCGAGCCTGCACGAGGCCGTGGGCCGCGCGCTCGCCGAGATCGGCCGGGCGTTCGGCGCGGCGCGGATCGTGCACGAGGTGCGCGCGGGACGCTACAAGCCGGGGAGCGACGACCGGCCGGCCGAGGCCCTGCCGTTCGCGCGCTGGACGCGGGCCGAGCGCCGGCTCGGACCGCCGCTCGTCGTGCGCGTGCCCGGCAGCGCGCTGCGCGCGGCCGCGCTCGCGGAGTTCCTGGATGGGCGCCAGCGGATCGTCCTCGTCGTGGAGGGCGAGTGCGCGCCGGTGCCGCTGGTGCGCCTCGTGACGCCGGGAACGTTCGTGCTGCAGACGGCCGACGCCGCCGGCCTCGACCGCCTGCTCCGCTGGGACGGGCCCGGGATCGCGGCGCTCGTCCCCGACGGCGCCGCGCGGTTCGTGCACGACCCGGCCGCGGGGGCCCACGCGTGGGAGCGCGTGACGCTCGAATCCGTGCCCGACAGGGTGCCCCGCAAGGCCATCGGCGGGCTGAGCGCGACCCAGCAGGCGGAGGAGCTCGAGCTGCTCCAGAGCCTCGCGACGCGGCCGGCGGGCGCCGGCCCGCGCGCCGGCGAGCCCGCGGGGGGCCCGGGCGCGGCGCCCGGCGCGGGCGAGCCCGCCGACAAGCTCGCCGCGTGGATCCTGAGCCGCGTGGACCTGTCGGATCTCGGCTGACCCATGGACACGCTGAGCGCGCCCGCGATTCTCGGCTCGGCGGGGATCCTGGGGGGCGTGGGGCTCGTCTTCGCCGCCCTCATCGCGGTCACCCACCGCAAGTTCAAGGTGTGGGAGGACCCGCGCATCGACATGGTCGCCGCGCTCCTGCCGGGCAACAACTGCGGCGCGTGCGGCCTGCCCGGCTGCCGCGCCTTCGCCGAGAAGGCCGTGGCGGGCGCGATCGCGCCGGCCCAGTGCACGGTGTCGAGCCCGGAGGCCCGCGCCGACATCGCCGCCTACCTCGGCGTGGACGTCGGCCAGGCGACCCAGCGGGTGGCGCGGCTCCTGTGCGCGGGCGGCCGCGACGTGGCGCCGGAGCGCGCGGACTACCTGGGGCTGCCGACGTGCAAGGCGGCCGCCGCCGTCGCCGGCGGCGGCAAGGGCTGCGTGTGGGGGTGCCTCGGGCTCGCGGACTGCGCGGTCGCGTGCACCTTCGACGCGATCCGCATGAACGCCGTCGGGCTGCCCATAGTCGCCCCCGGGCGCTGCACCGCCTGCGGCGACTGCGTCGAGGCCTGCCCGAAGGATCTCTTCGTCCTGATGCCGATCGAGCACAAGCTCCTCGTGCAGTGCAAGAGCCTGCTCGAGGGCGACGCCGCCGAGCGGCTCTGCCGCGTCGCCTGCACCGCGTGCGGCAAGTGCGCGCTCGACGCCGCGCCGGGGGTCATCGCGATGACGAACGGGCTCGCGGTGGTCGACTACGCGAAGAACGACCTGGCCGGGCCGGAGGCGACGCGACGCTGTCCCACCGGGGCGATCGTGTGGGTCGAGGGGGCGCAGTTCGCCGCGCCGGCGCCGCTCGTGGAGGGCGTCGTCGTATGAGGTTCCGGAAGCGGGAGCAGGAGGCGGCCGCGCCGAAGTACCCGGGGGTGCCGACGGCCGTGGACGGCCGCACCGCGGTCGTGCAGATGGAGACCGCGGCGAGCGAGGCCACGGCCGCGTGGGGGGACGAGGGCTGGACGGCCGCCGCCGTCACCGCCGGCTTCAGCCTGGTGGGCCTGCGCGCGGCGAGCTTCGCGAGCGGCCAGGGTGTCGCGTCCATGCACGAGTCGCTCTACGCCGCGGCCGGCAAGCGCCTGCCGTACGTGCTCAACGTCGCGTGCCGCGCGATGACCAAGCAGGGCCTCAGCGTGCACGCCGGCCACGACGACTACCACGCGGTGGACGACACCGGCTTCTTCCAGCTCTTCGCGAAGAACGTCCAGGAGGTGGCCGACCTCACCCTGATCGCGCACCGGATCGCGGAGCTCTCGCTGACCCCGGGGATCTGCGCGCAGGACGGCTTCCTCACGAGCCACGCGATCGAGTCGATCCGGCTGCCCGAGCGCGCGCTGGTGCGCGAGTACCTCGGCGACCCCGCGGACCTGATCGAGTCGCCGACGCCGGCGCAGCGGCTCGTGTTCGGCGAGCGCCGCCGGCGCATCCCCGAGATGTTCGACCTCGACTACCCGACGATGCTCGGCGGCGTCCAGCGCCCGGACAGCTACGCGCAGGGCGTCGCGGCGCAGCGCCCGTTCTACTTCGACCACCTCCGGGAGCTGACCGAGCGCGCGTTCGCGGAGTACGCCGCCCTCACCGGCCGCCACTACGCGCGCTGCGCGGGCTACCGCCTCGACGACGCCGAGTGGGTGATCGTCGGCCAGGGCTCGGTGGTCTCGGACGCCGAGGCGGTGTGCGACCACCTGCGCGCGAGCCGCAAGCTCCGCGTCGGCGTCGTGAACGTGAGCATGTTCCGCCCCTTCCCGGCCGACCTCCTCACGGAGCGGCTCCGCGGCACGCGCGGCGTCCTCGTGCTCGAGCGCGTGGACCAGCCGCTCGCGGTGGACCCGCCGCTCGCGCGCGAGCTCCGCGCGGCGCTCGGCAAGGCGGTCGAGAACGGACGGGCGCGGAGCGCGCCCGCGCCGCACCCGGGCCTCGCGGCCTGCGCCCCGCCGGAGGTGCCCGACGTCTACACGGGCTGCTTCGGGCTCGGCAGCCGCGACCTCAGGCCCGCGGACCTGATCGCGGCCGTGGACAACATGCGCGAGGGCGGCGCCCGGCGCCGCCACTTCTACCTCGGCATCGACTTCGTGCGCGCGCGCACGCGGCTGCCGAAGCTCCAGATCTGGCAGGAGACGCTCCTCGAGAGCTACCCGGAGCTCGCGCACCTCGCGCTCGTCCCGGGCGCCGCCGTCAGCCTGCGGCCCGCGGGCGCGCTCTCGCTCCGCGTCCACGCCGCCGGGGACCGGGACGCGGTCACGCTGGGCACGACGCTGGCGCTGACCGCCGCCGAGCTGCTCGGCCTGCGCGTCAAGGCGTACCCCGAGACGCCGACCACCTTCTGCGCCACGCTCGCCGCGGAGCCGATCCGCACGAACGCCGAGCTCCGGCCCGTGGACGTCGTGCTCTCGCCCGACCCCGGCCTGCTCCGCCACGCCGACCCGCTGGCCGAGCTCGCCGAGGGCGGCGGGCTCGTGCTCCAGAGCGACCTGGAGGACGCCGAGCTCTGGCAGGGCATCCCCGCCGCCGCGCAGCGCGCGCTCAAGGCGCGGCGGATCCGGGTCTTCGCCCTCGACGCCGTCCGCGTCGTGACCGAGGAGGCGCCGGAGCCCGGGCTCCGCGCCCCGGCCCTGGGCGCGGCGTTCCTGGGCGCGTTCTTCCGCGTGGCCCCCCTCGGGACGCGCCTCGACGAGCCCGGGCTCGTCCAGGCACTGCGCGGCCCGCTCGGGACGCGCTTCGGCCAGCACGGCGCGCAGGCCGTCGAGGCGAGCCTGCGCGTCGTCCGGCGCGGCTACACGGAGGTGCGCGAGCTGGACCTCTCGACGCGCGAGCCGAAGCCCGTCGAGGTGGCGGCCGTGCCGCAGCGGCCCGCCACGCTCGACGCCGAGGGCGCGCGGCCGGGGCTCGGCCACCCCGGACGGTTCTGGGAACAGGTGGGCTATCTCTACACCACGGGCCAGGACGGGATCGCCGACCCGTTCGCCGCCCTCGGCGCGCTGCCCGCGGCGACGAGCACGATCCGCGACCTGAGCGACGTCCGCGTCGAGGTGCCCGAGTTCCTCCCGGCCCGGTGCACGGGCTGCGGCGAGTGCTGGACCCAGTGTCCGGACTCGGCGATCCCCGGGATCGTCAACCCGATCGACGAAGTCCTCACCGCGGCGATCGCGACGGCCGGGGACGGACGCGCGGCGGACCGGCTCACGCCGATCGTCAAGCACCTCGCGGCCGAGGCGCGCCGGCTCCTCGGGGAGACGCCGTCCACGGCGTTCGGCGACGTGGCCGCCCGCGCCTACACGAACGTCGTCGCCAGGCTCGGCTACGCCGAGGACCGCCGCGCGAAGCTCGACGCCGAGTGGGCGCCGGTGCAGGCCGCGCTCGCGGAGCTCCCGCTCGCCCGGACCGCGCTCTTCTTCGACGCGCCCGAGGCGCGGGCCGCGGGCTCGGGCGGGCTCCTGTCCGTCACGCTCGACCCGGCCGCGTGCAAGGGCTGCAACATCTGCGTCGAGGTCTGTCCCGAGGGCGCGCTCGTCACGGTCACGCAGACCGACGCGATCGTCGAGCGGCTGCGGCGGAGCTGGCGGCTCTGGCAGCGGCTGCCCGACACGGACGACCGCTACGTGGACCTGGCGAGCCGCGAGGAGGGCATCGGCGCCCTGCCCGCGCTGCTGCTGAAGAAGGCCAACTATCTCTCGCTGCAGGGCGGCGACTCGGCCCCCACCGGGCGGAGCGAGAAGACCGCGCTCCACCTCGTGCTCGCGGCGCTCAACGCGCTCATGCAGCCGCGGGTCCGCGCCCACGGCGCGCGGCTCGACCAGCTCATCGCGCAGCTCGACCAGAAGGCGCGCGCGCTGCTCGCCTCGGACGTCGACGTCGGCCACCTGACGGGCGGCGGGGGCACGGTGGCCGTGCCGCTCGAGGACGCCAAGCGCGCCCACGTCGAGCGGATCGCGGGGATCCTCGGCGGCCTGCGCGACCTCCGCTGGCGCTACACGGAGGGCCCCGGCGGCCACGGCCGCGCCGTGTGCGGCATCGCGAACGCCACCGACGGCGCGGCCGTCTGGGCGAGCACGTACCCCTTGAACCCCTATCCGTTCCCGTGGGTGAGTCACCTCGTCCACGACGCGCCCGCGCTCGCCCTCGGCCTCTTCGAGGGGCACATGCGCAAGATGGCCGGCGGCTTCGCGGTCGTGCGGCGCGCCGAGCTCGAGCTGGCCGACGCGTACGACCCCGCGACCCACGAGCCGGAGCTCGCGCACCTGGACTGGCGCGGCTTCACCGACGACGAGCTGGCCCTGTGCCCGCCGATCCTCGCCGTGGGCGGCGACGCCGCGCTGCTCGGCAGCGGCCTCGAGAGCCTCTCCCGGCTGCTCGCCTCCGGCAAGCCGCTCCGCGTCGTGATGCTCGACACGCAGGCCGCCGCGGGCGCGGAGGAGCCGCGCAAGGAGCTGGCGCTGCTCGCGCTGGCGCACCGCGACGTCTTCGTCCTGCAGTCCTCGCCGGCGGCGGCCTCGCACCTGCTCGCCGGCGTGCTCCGCGGGCTCCAGTCGCGGTGTCCCGCGGTGCTCGCGCTCCACTGCCCGTCCCCGCCCGAGCCCGGCGGCGGCGAGCCGAGCGTGGCGCGCGCCGCCCGGCTCGCGCTCGAGAGCCGCGCCTTCCCGCTGCTCGTCCACGATCCCGCCGCGGGGCCGAAGCTCGCCCAGCGGCTGAGCCTCGACGGCAACCCGGCGGTGGACGAGCCGTGGCCCGTGTACGAGCTCCGCTACGCGGACGCGGCCGGCGCCGAGCGGACGCTGGCCCTGCCGGTCACGGTCGCGGACTGGGCCGCGACCGAGCCGCGCTTCCGCAGGCACTTCACCCGCCTCGCGGCCGACGTCCCCGAGCAGGACCTGGTCGTCTTCCACGAGTACCTCGGCCTGCCGGCGGACGAGCGCGCCGGCAAGACGCCGTTCGTCTGGACGCTCGAGGCCGGCCGGCGCCTGGGGCGCCTCGCCGTGGCCGACGCGATCGTCCGGCTCGCGGAGGACCGCCGCGAGGTCTGGGCAGAGCTCCGCGACCTGGCGGGACTCAAGACGCCCGAGGCGGTCCTGTTCGAGCGGCAGCTCGCGGCGCTGCGCGCGGAGTACGAGGCGAAGCTCGCGGACCTCAGGGCCCGCTACCCGCAGGCGATCGCGCGGCGGCTCGCCGAGAGCCTGCTCCGCGGCAACGGCGCGCCCGCGGTCGCCGACCTCCTCGCCGGCGCGGCCACGGCGCCCGCCCCGCCCCGGCCGCCGGCCGCGCCGCCGGCCCCGGCGGCGGCGCCCGTGGCGGTCGCGACCGCGCCGGCCGTGGCCGGGCCCGCGACGGACGCGCCGCTCGCGCTGGAGGCGTACATCGACACGGCGCTCTGCACCGCCTGCAACGAGTGCACGAACCTGAACAAGCGCATGTTCGCCTACAACGCCAAGAAGCAGGCGTACATCAAGGATCCGCGCGCCGGCACCTTCAAGGACCTCGTGCAGGCGGCCGAGAAGTGCCCGGTCAAGATCATCCACCCGGGCGCGCCGCTCAACCCGAACGAGAAGGACCTGGACAAGTGGGTCCAGCGCGCCACGGCCTTCAACTGAGGCGTCCGTGCTCGGGCGCCTGAGGTTCCGCCACGGCGTCCACCCGCCCGAGCTGAAGGAGCTCACCGCCCGGGTCCCGATCCGGCGGCTGCCCTTCCCGGCCGAGCTGGTGCTGCCGCTCCGCCAGCACGGCGGCAAGCCCGCGCGCGCCGTGGTGCGCGTCGGCGACCGCGTCGAGCGCGGCGACACGCTCGGCGAGGCGGACGGCTTCGTCTCGACGCCGCTGCACGCGTCCGCCGCGGGCACGGTGAGCGACCTCGGCCTCTGGCCCCACCCCGACGGCTCCTACGCGCCCGCGATCCGGCTCGCGGTGGATCCGGCGTCGCCGCAGGCGCTCCGCCCGCGGCTGGTCCCCGAGTGGACGGCGCTCGAGCCCGCCGGGCTGGTCGAGGCGATCCGCCAGGCGGGCGTCGTCGGCCTCGGCGGCGCCGCCTTCCCGACGCACGTCAAGCTCTCGCCGCCCAAGGACGTCAAGATCGACACCATCCTGATCAACGGGTGCGAGTGCGAGCCGTACCTGACGACGGACCACCGCACGATGGTGGAGTACCCCGAGCGGGTGCACCTCGGCCTGCGCATCATGATGCGCTGCCTCGGCGTCGGGCGCGCGATGATCGGGATCGAGCGCAACAAGCCCGACGCGCTCGAGGCCATCCGCGCGACGCTGCCGAAGGACCTGGACGTCACCGTGCACGCGCTCGAGGTGAAGTACCCGCAGGGCGCCGAGAAGATGCTGATCGAGTCGCTCCTCGACCGGGAGGTTCCCTCCGGGAAGCTGCCGATGCACGTCGGCGTGGTCGTCCAGAACGTCGCCTCGGCGGCGACGATCGCCGAGGTCTTCGAGACGGGCCTGCCGCTGATCGAGCGGATCGTGACGGTCACGGGGCGGGGCGTCCGGCGCCCGGGCAACTTCATCGTCCCGGTCGGCACCAAGATCCGCGACCTCGTCCAGGCGGCCGGCGGCCTCACGGAGGACGCGCGCGAGATCGTGTTCGGCGGCCCGATGATGGGCGCCGCGCAGGCGAGCCTCGACATCCCGGTCCTCAAGGGGACGACGGGCGTCGTGGTCCTCACGGCGGCGGACACGAAGCCGACCGTGTCGTACCCGTGCATCCGCTGCGGGCACTGCCTGGACGCGTGCCCCGTGTTCCTGAACCCGCAGCTCCTCGGCCAGCTCGCGCTCAAGGAGCGCTGGGACGAGATGGCGACGAACCACCTCGCGGACTGCATGCTGTGCGGCTGCTGCGGCTACACGTGCCCCTCGAACATCCCGCTGCCGCAGCTCTTCCAGCTCGCGAAGGCCGCGCTGCGGAAGCGCCCGGCGGCATGAGCGCCCCGCCGCTCCTCGTCACGGCCTCCCCGCACGTCGGCGCGGGGGACAGCACGCCGAAGATCATGTGGAACGTCGTCGCGAGCCTCGTGCCCGTCGTGCTCGCGGCGACGTGGTTCTTCGGGCCGAGCGTGCCGCTCGTCGTCGGCGCCGCGCTCGTCGGCGCCGTCGGCGCGGAGCGGGCGTTCGGCCGGCGGGGGACGCTCGCCGACGGCTCGGCCGTGATCACGGGCCTCCTGCTCGGGCTCACGCTCCCCGCCGGGCTGCCGCTCTGGATGGCCTTCGTCGGCGGCGCGTTCAGCATCGCGATCGGCAAGCTCATCTTCGGCGGCCTCGGGCAGAACGTCTTCAACCCGGCCCTGCTCGGACGCGCGTTCCTGCAGGCGAGCTTCCCGGTCGCGCTGACGACCTGGCCCCTGCCGGGCACCGCCGAGACCTGGTGGGCCCTCCGGGGCGACAACTTCGCGCTCCCGTTCGCGAGCGCGCGCGTGGCCGACACGCTCACCGGCGCGACGCCGCTCGGCCGCATGAAGTTCGAGCACCAGCCGACCGCGCTCTGGGACCTCGTGCTCGGGACGACCACGGGCTCGCTCGGCGAGACCTCCGCGCTCCTCATCCTGCTCTGCGGCGGCTACCTGGCGCTCCGCAACTACCTCAACTGGCGGATCCCCGCGAGCCTCTTCGCCACCGTCGCCGTGGTGGAGACGCTGCTCCACGCGCTCGCGCCCGCGCGCTTCCCCGACGCGCTCTTCATGCTCTTCTCCGGCGGCCTGATGCTCGGCGCGATGTACATGGCCACCGACCTCGTGACCTCGCCCGTGACCAACCTCGGCTGCTGGATCTTCGGCGCGGGCATCGGGGTCCTGGTCCTCGTCATCCGCCTGTGGGGGGGGCTCGCCGAGGGCGTCATGTACGCCATCCTGATCATGAACGCGCTCGTCCCGTTCCTGAACCGCTGGACGCAGCCGCGGCTCTTCGGGACCACGCGGATCGCGCCGGGCCGATGAGCGTCGAGACCCACGCGCCCGAGCCCGGCCCGCCGGCGCCGCCCCCCGACGTCGCCCCGGCGCGCCTGCTGACCGTCCTGGGCGTGGGGGGCGCGGTGGCCGGCACGCTCCTCGTGCTCGCGTTCGGCCTCACCCTGCCGCGCATCGAGGCCAACCGCGCGCGGGCGCTCGACGCCGCGGTCAAGGAGGTCCTCAGGGCCCCGGCGCGCTACGACACGCTCTTCGTCGTCAACGGCGCCCTCACGAAGACGGCGCCGCCGGGCGCCGACCCCAAGAAGCTCGAGCAGGTCTATCTCGGCTACGGGACCGACGGCCGGCCCGTCGGCTTCGCGGTCGTCGCCGCGGAGGCCGGCTTCCAGGACGTGATCACGCTGATCTTCGGCTACGACGCCCGGGACCGGAAGCTCCTCGGGATGAAAGTCCTGGAGTCCAAGGAGACGCCGGGCCTCGGCGACAGGATCGAGAAGAGCGAGGCCTTCGTCGCGCAGTTCGCCGGCGCGGTGGCGCCGCTGGTCGGCGTCAAGGGCAAGCGCTCGAAGCCCGGCGAGGTCAGCATGATCACGGGCGCGACGATCTCCTCGCGCGCCGTCATCCGGATCATCAACAAGGCGCTCGCGCGCCTGGGACCGCGTCTCGAGGCGTACCGCGAGGAGGGCAAGGGGAACCCATGAGCGACGAGCTGTCCCACCTCCACTGTGGCGCCGGCGGCGGCCCGGTCCTCCCGGGCCGGACGGTGACGGCCCAGATGGACCTGCTCAAGGGCCTCTGGCGCGAGAACCCCGTGCTGATCCAGCTGCTCGGCCTGTGTCCGACACTGGCGGTGACGAACTCGGTCGCCAACTCCGTCGTCATGGCCGGCGCGACGTTCTTCGTCCTCGTCGGCTCGAGCCTGCTCGTCTCCCTCCTCAAGCGCTTCGTGCCCAACGAGGTCCGGATCACGAGCTACATTCTGATCATCGCCACGTTCGTGAGCGTCGCCGAGATGGGGCTCCAGGCGCTGGTGCCCGAGATCCACAAGGCGCTCGGCGCCTTCGTCGCGCTCATCGTCGTCAACTGCATCATCCTCGGCCGGCAGGAGGCCTTCGCCGGACGGAACCCGGTGGGCCGCTCGGTCCTCGACGCCGTGGGCATGGGGATCGGCTTCACGATCGCGCTGCTCCTCATGGGCTCCGTCCGGGAGATCCTCGGGAGCGGGACGTTCCTCGGCGTGAGCCTGTTCGGCCCGGGCTTCGAGCCCTGGGTGATCATGGTGCTGCCGCCGGGCGGGTTCTTCACGCTCGCCTTCGTGCTCCTGACCGTCGCGTGGGCCCGGCAGCGCAGGGCCGCGCGCGCGGCGGCCGCCGGGCGCGACGCCGCGGTGGCGAGGAGGGCGGCGTGATGGGCGACCTGGCCTGGATCTTCTTCTCGTCGATGGTGGTGAACAACTTCACGCTGATGCTGTTCCTGGGCCTCTGCCCGTTCCTGGGCGTGTCGGGCCGGCTCGACACGGCGCTCCGGATGGGCGCCGCCGACATGTTCGTGCTCACCATGACGGCGGTCGCCGTGTGGTTCCTCAACGCCTACGTCCTGGCCCACGTGCCGTACCTGCGCCTGATCGCGTTCATCATCGTGATCGCCTCGCTGGTGCAGATCGTCGAGATGGTGATCAAGAAGCTGAGCCCGGTCCTCTTCCGCGAGCTCGGCATCTACCTGCCGCTGATCACGACGAACTGCGCCGTGCTCGCCCTGGCGATCTTCCAGACGAACCGCGGCTACGGGCTGCTCGAGGGCCTGGTCTTCGCGGTCGGCTCGGGCGCGGGCCTCACGCTGGCGCTGCTGCTGATGGCCTCGATCCGCGAGAGCCTCGACCTCGCCGACATCCCGGACGTCGCCAGGGGCACCGCCCTCGTCCTGTTCGTCGCCGGCGGCCTGTCGCTGGCCTTCATGGGCTTCGCCGGCCTGCTGAGCTCGTCGTGATGGACGCGTGGGCGGCGATCCTGGGCATCCTGGGCGCCGCGGTCCTGTTCGTCCTGTTCGGGCTCCTGACCCGCGGCCGGCGCTTCACGTGCAGCCGGGACGGCGAGGCGTGCGCGACCCCCGGCCGGAGCTGCATCGGCTGTCCCGCGAACCCCGACGGAGTGGAGGCCGAGCATGGCCAACGCTGACGGCACGAGATCGCCGCGCCTCACGCGGCGCGAGGCGCTCACGCTGGGCATCGGCGCGTTCGTGGTGGCGTCGCTGCCCCTGGCCGCCCGGCGCGGCCGCGAGCTCGTGCGGCGGGCGATGCCGGTGATGGGGACGATCGCCGAGCTCGCGGTCGTCGGCGCCGACCCGCCCGCCGCGCACGCGGCCATCGACGCCGCGCTCGAGGAGCTGCGCCTGGTCGACCGCGTGATGACCCGCTTCAGCGCGGCGTCGGAGGTCGGCGCCGCGAACCGCCTCGCGGCGACGCGCCCCGTGCCCGTGAGCGAGGCGACGGCGGCGGTGCTGCGCGAGGCCCTCGCGTGGGCCGAGGCGAGCGACGGCGCCTTCGACCCGTGCCTCGGGCGGGCCATCCGCCTCTGGGACGTGGCGCACCGGCGCGTGCCGCCGCCCGCGGGGGCGGTCCGTCCCCTCGCCGGGCGCCGCCTCTACGCCGCCGTGGACCTCGGCGCGTGGCGCGGGCGCCCGGTCGTCCGGTTCACGGATGCGGACGTCGAGCTCGACCTGGGGGGCATCGCGAAGGGCTGGGGCGTGGACCGGGCCGTCGAGGCCCTGCGCGCGCGCGGCGTCACGCAGGCCCTCGTCAACGTCGGCGGCGACCTCTACGCGCTCGGCGCGGCGGAGGACGGCGCGCCGTGGCGCATCGGCATCCGGTCGCCCGCGGACCCGAGGCACCTGGCGGGCGAGGTCGAGGTGCGCGACGCGGCCGTCGCGACCTCCGGCGACTACCTCCAGTACTTCCGTCACGGCGGCCGGCGCTATCATCACCTGCTCGACCCCGCGACCGGCGCGCCGCGCGCCACGCCCGTCCACAGCGTGACCGTGGTGGCCGACACCTGTCTCACCGCCGACGCCGCGGCGACCGCCGTCTTCGGCATGGCGCCCGCGCGGGCCGGCGCGCTCCTGCGCGTCCGGGCCGCCGGCGCGCGGATCGCGAGCACGCTCGCCAGCGAGGCCTGAGCCCGACGAAGGGAGACCCACGATGACGACCGACCCGGCGCGCGACAACCCGCTCGGCGACACGCGGGAGCAGACGCTCGAGCAGCACCGGCACATCCGCCAGCTCGCCGAGCGCCTCGGCGACGCGGCCGACCTCGTGCAGCTCCTGCAGCGGCTGCAGGAGTTCCGCTCGGCCGCCGTGCTCCACTTCGGGGACGAGGAGGCCCCCGAGGGATTCTTCGAGGTCGTCCGCAGCCGGGCGGGGCGGCACCTGGACAAGCTCCAGCACCTCGAGCGCGAGCACCAGGCGTTCCTCGGCGAGATCGACGGTCTGGCCGAGCGCGCCCGCGCGGTGCTCGCCGGGCCCGTGGCCGAGCTCCTGCGCCTGGCGGGCGAGCTCGCGCGGCAGCTCAACGACCACGAGGCCCGCGAGAACGAGCTGCTGCTCGACGCCCTCTACCTGGACCTCGGCGAGGAGTCCTGAGTCCATGGGGGGCTCCGGGCGCCCCCCAAACCCCCCGGCGCTCGGGGCGCCCATGCTGCGCCGTGGTGCCCCTCGACAGCGCGATTCGTTCACAGGCTCTGAGCGCTCAGCCGAGCACGCAGCCGGGCGCCCCGCCGCTCCCCGCGCGCTCCTCGCCCGCGCCGCCCGGCGCCGCGCGCGGCCCCGGGGTGTCGAGCGCCGGCACCTTGTAGCCGTACGCCCGGTCGAGGCCGAGCGCCTGCACCGCGGCGAGGCCCGCCGCCAGGGCCGGGCCCTCGAGGGCGCGCAGCGGCCGGCGCAGGTCACCCGCGGGCAGCCCGAGCGCCTTCATCAGCGACTTCACCGGGACCGGGTTCGTCGCCGAGTAGGTGAAGTGCAGCAGCGGCAGGAGCCGCAGGTAGGTCTCCCGGAACGCCGCCGCGTCCTCCCCCCGGCGCCACGGTGTCGACAGCGCCGCCATCTCCGCCGGCGCGACGTTGCCGGTCATGTTGGCGGTGCCGTGCCCGCCGAGCGCCAGCGTCGGCACGATCAGGCCGAGGTTCGGGGAGTCGCAGCACATCACCGCCACGTCGGGCCGCGCGGCCAGCACCTGGGCGACCTGCGCCACGCGCGCCGTCGACTCCTTGTGCACGACGTAGCTCGGGTGCCGGAAGATGCGCAGCAGGCGCTCCCAGTCGAGGTCGGTGCCGACGCGCGGCGGGTTGTTGTAGATGCCGAGCGGCAGGTCGGTGGCGTCGGCGACCTCGAGGAAGAACCGCTCGATCTCGTCCTCGGACGCGCAGATGTACGGGGGCGCGGCGAGGATCGCGCCGTCGGCGCCGTGCGCGCGCGCGAAGCGCACGTTGGCGAGCGTCGCCTCGGTGCTCCCGCCCGTGCAGCCGTAGAAGAAGCGCATCCGGCCCGTCTTCATCCGC
This sequence comes from Candidatus Rokubacteria bacterium RIFCSPLOWO2_02_FULL_73_56, assembly GCA_001788495.1. Classification (GTDB taxonomy): domain Bacteria; phylum Methylomirabilota; class Methylomirabilia; order Rokubacteriales; family CSP1-6; genus GWA2-73-35. The sequence continues at coordinate 2,552 of MGCF01000099.1, read as the reverse complement.
GCCGTCTCCACGACGAGCTGGCGCCGCTCCTCGGGCGAGAGCATCGTGGGCTCGCCCGTCGAGCCCATGAAGAGCACGGCCGTCGTGCCGTGGTCCTCCTGGAAGCGCAGCAGCGTGCGGAACGCGCCGAAGTCCACCGAGCCGTCGGCGTTGAACGGCGTGATGAGCGCGACGAACGAGCCCTCGAGCGTCATCCTGGGCATGGCATCCCCTCCGCGCCGCCAGTATACGGCAGCGCGGGCCGGGCGTCGTTACGCGGGCGGCGCGGGCCGCCGTCGGATCAGCGTGGTCTTGTCGACCTGGAAGACGAGCTCGCCACGCTGGTTGGTCACGTGGTCGCGGAAGACGACCACGCCGCGCCCGGGGTCGGACGTCTCCTTCTTCGTGAGCACCTCGACCTCGGTGCGAAGGGTGTCGCCCGCGCGCACCGGCGCCAGGAACCGCCCCCGGTCGACCGCGAGGAGCGCGAGGATCGTCGTCCGGAACAGGCTTTCGGTCATGCCGGTCGAGATGGACATCGTGAGGGCGCTCGGCGCGATCCGGCCCCCGTACGGCGTCGTCTTCGCGTACTCCTCGTCGATGAACAGCGGGACGTGATACCCCACGAAGGCGCAGAACAGCGAGACGTCGCCCTCGGTCACGGTCCGCCCGTACGTCGGGTAGCGCGTGCCCACCTCGAAGTCCTCGAAGTATCGCGACACGGCCCTCAGCCTCCGAGGACGGCGATCGCGGAGATCTCGATCAGCGCGCCCTCGCGCAGGAGCCCGGCCACGAGCACGCCGGTGGCGGCCGGCCGGGCGTCCCGCAGGAACTCCCGCCGGACCGCCGCCGTCGCCCCGTAGCCCTCCGTCGTGGTGATGTAGTCGACGGTCTGGACGATGTCCGCGCAGGACCCCCCCGCGGCGCGGAGCCACCGCTCGAACCGGGTGAAGATCCGGCGCGTCTGGCCGGCGATGTCGCCGGGCGCGACGATCCGGTTGTCGTCGTCGATGGCGGTCGTTCCGGAGATGAAGACCAGCTTGCCGACGCGCAGCGCCGGCGCGTACGTGTAGCGGGCCGGCCACGCCCGGCCCCCCGTGATGACCTCGCGGCTGTCTCCGCTCATGGCCTCTCCGATGCCTCCCGACGGTCCACGAAGCGCTCGGCCTTGACGTGCTTCGCCGGATCGTAGATCTCGTCGGCCTGCGTGAACTCCACGCGCGGGCGCACGCCCGTCGCCGCCGCGGCGGCCGCGACGAGCGTCGCCGCCAGGGTGTCCCGGTCGGCGCGGTGGGTGGCCACGCGCAGCACCAGCTCGTCCATCGAGTGCGGGTCGCCGGGGTCCCGGCGCGTCAGCACCACCTGGAACTCGTCGACGCCGGGCACCGCGCGGATCTCCGCCTGGAGGAGCGCGGGGCTCAGGAGCATCCCCTTCACCTTGATCAGCTCGTGCGTGCGCTCGACCGGCCCCACGAGCCGGTCGCCGTTGCGGCCGCAGTGCGGACACGGCTCGTGCGTGAGGCTCACGACGTCGCCGAGGACGTACCGGAGGAGCACCGTGCCGCGGCGGTCGAGCTGGGTGAGGGCCAGCAGGCCGCGCTCGCCGTCGGGCAGCGGCCGGCCGGTGCCCGGATCCACGACCTCGTGGTAGAGGAGCTCCGGCGCCGGGTTGTGCCAGTCCCCCTCCTCGCGGCACTGCGCCATGGCGCCGGCCTCGGTGGAGCCGTAGCGGTCGAAGATCGCCGGGCGGGCGACGCCAAGCGCGCGCAGGCGCGCGCGCATATCCTCGCGCATCGCGGGCGAGCTCGCCTCGCCGGTCACCGCGCACAGCCGCACGCTGGAGAAGTCGGCGCCGAGCTCGGCGGCGCGCACGATGACCCGGCGGACGAAGCTCGTCACGCCCCACAGCACGGTGGCGCGGTGGCGCGCGACCAGGGCGACCGCGTCGTCGAGGGCGCGGTGGATCCCGAAGCGGCCGTGGGGCGCGCCGGTCAGCGCGGCGGCCACGGCCGCGCCCGTCGCGTAGGCGTTGTGCGCCGCGCGCACGAAGCTCCCCATCGCGGCCGGGGTCAGCGGGAACAGGTTGGCGAGGACGTCGGTGTCGCGGATGCCGACGATCGCCGCCGTCCGGCGGGCCTGGAAGAGGTCGGCGTGGAAATCGTGCGTCGTGACGTAGATCGGCGTGGGGGCGCCCGTGCTGCCCGTCGTGTGGATCACTTCCCACAGCGCCCGCTCGTGGAGCGGCAGGTCGGGGCAGCGCAGCCGGAAGCTCTCGGGCTCCGCCAGCAGGTCCTGCTTGGAGGTCAGCGGGAGCCGCCTGAGGTCGCCGACGCCGCGCACCGTCGCGGGGTCGACGCCGGCCTCGCGCCAGCGGCGCCGATAGTACGCGTGCCCGGCGGCGCAGCGTGAGAGTGTTTCGACGAGCCGCGCGTCCTGGACCGCGCGGATCGCCGCCAGCGGCTGGCGGAGAAGGTCGTCCGTGTCGGGCGTCACCGCCGACGATCGTACCGCGTCTCGGGGCGCGGAGCAGGACCTTGACCTCGATCGATCTGTGGCGCTACCGTCGGCCCAGC
>MGCF01000098.1:1664-37577 GCA_001788495.1 Candidatus Rokubacteria bacterium RIFCSPLOWO2_02_FULL_73_56 | reverse complement strand
CTACGCGCTGGTGCTCACGTCGTCCGACGGGAAGAAGGTCGTCTCGCTCGGGCTCGCGGCGATGTACGGCGCCTACGACCTGCGGTGGGGCGAGCTGATGGCGGGCTCCGCGGTGATCTCGATCCCGATGCTCGTCCTCTTCAGCCTGGTCACCCGCCACTTCATCCGCGGCCTGACGATGGGCGCCGTCCGCGGCTAGTACCCGATGGCCCCTGACCGCCGAGGCGTCGCGCGCATTTCCCGGGGGTTACGGGCTGCTGTCCCGTAACCCCCTGGAAGAGTTGGAGCGGGCGACCGGATTCGAACCGGCGACGTCCAGCTTGGGAAGCTGGCATTCTGCCACTGAATTACGCCCGCGCGTCCCCCCTATCTTACTCCCGCCGGGCCGCTACTTGCTCTCCCGGAGCGACATGTCGTACGCCTTGAGCCGCTCGTCGCTCCGCGCCTTCCAGTTGAGACGCCTGTTGACGCCGTAGAGGTCGAGCTGCTGGTAGAGCGGCACGGCGGCGGCGTCCTCGATCCAGAGCTTGTTGATCCGGTGGTACTGCTCGAGGCGCTTCTTCTCGTCCATGATCGTCTGGGCCTCGTCGGCCATCCGGTCGAAGTCGGGGTTGTGGTAGTTCGCCAGGATGCTGCTCGAGCGGAAGAGCGGCACGTACACGGTCTCGGCGTCCAGGGTCGGCGTGCCCCAGCCGATGAGCCACACCGGGCCGGCCTTGTGCACGTAGACGTAGTTGTTCAGGTACGCGACGAACTCGTGCGCGCGCACGGTCGTCCGGATGCCGGCCTTGGTGAGCTGACCGGCGGCGGCCTCCGCGACCTCCTTGTCGCGCACGTACCGCCCCTGCGGCGTGTTCAGGATCATGTCGAGCCCGTTCGGGTAGCCGGCCTCGGCCAGGAGCTTCTTGGCCCGGGCGACGTCCTGCGTGACCGGCTTGAGCGCCGGGTCGAAGCCGAAGTGGAGGCTCGTCAGCATCGTCGCCACCCGCATCGCCTTGCCGTCGAGCACGCCCTTGACGATCTCGTCCACGTCGAGCGCGTACGTGATGGCCTGGCGGACGCGCTTGTCGGCCGTCGGCCCCTGGTACGGGCCCACCACCTTGTTCTTCGTGTCGAACTGGTGGGTGTAGAACATGAGCTGGATCGTCCGGATCGAGGGCGCGGTCGAGAGGAAGATCTTCGGGTGCTTGGCGATGATGCCGGCGAGGTGCGGCGGGATGTTCACGGCCACGTCGATCTCGCCGTTCTGGAGCGCCGCCACGCGGACGGCATCGTCGGGAATCGGCTTGAAGACCACGGTCTGGATCTTCGGAGCGCCGCGCCAGTAACCGGTGTTCGCCTCGAGGACGATCTCCTCGTCCTTCGACCAGCGGACGAACTTGTAGGGCCCGGTGCCGATCGGGTTCTTCGAGACGTACGCCGTGTCCTTGTCCTTGTAGGCCTTCGGCGGGTACATCGAGGCCTGGTTGAACGTCAGCGCGTTGACCAGGATCGGCCAGGGCTTCTTCGTGTGGATGCGGACCGTGTACGGATCGACGATCTCGACGCGGTCGATCGGCCTGAAGGGCGACGACCCGCGCGGCTGCTTGAGCAGCCGCTCGATGCTGAACTTCACCGACTCGGCGTCGAAGTCCTCGCCGTTGTGGAACTTGACGCCCTTGCGGAGCTTCACCTCCCAGACCGTCGGCGCGACGTTCCGCGGCACCGCCGCCGCGAGCGCGGGGACGATCCTGGCGCTCTGGTCGCGCTCGATCAGCGTGTCGAACATGTTGAGGCCGAGGTTCGACGCGGGCGTCTCCTGCTGGTTCTGGACGTCCAGCGTCGTCGGGTCGACGCCCTGGGCGATGACGACCTTGCCCGCCGGCGCGGCGGCGGCCGCCAGCGGCAGCAGGAGCGTGACGGCCAGAGCCGCGAGGGTTCGCCAGACGATCATCGGAAGCCTCCTCGGAGGGGGAGATGGGTGCGCAACGGTTGGCCTACTCTATGGTCGGCGCGGGGGAGAGTCAAGGTACGCGAGCGCCTCCTCCCGCGTCCGCACGCGACCGAGGGCCTGCGCCTCCCGCGCGCGCTCGAGCAGACGGCCGACCTCGCGCCCCGGCGGCAGGCCGAAGCGGGCCATGACGTCCTCGCCGCGGACGAGCGGCGGCGCGGCGGCGACGGCGTGCTCCTCGGCGAAGCCCGCGAGCAGGTCGCGGAGCAGCCCCGCCCGCCGCCACGTCGCGAGCGGCGAGGCGCCCGTCACCGCGGCGGCGTCCACGAGCGCCAGCAAGCACAGGTCGCGCGCGTCCGCGCCCAGGTCGCGGTAGAAGCGCCAGCGGGCGCGGCGGGTCACGCGCCCCGCCGCCTCCAGGTGCATCGGACGGAGGTGCTGGCGCACGAGCCGCTCGAGCACCGCGACGGCGCGCGCCGGCAGGCGCCAGCGCTCGCCGATCGCCCGGGCGCGCGCCGCGCCGACCGCGTCGTGCTCGAAGAAGCGGATGCGCCCGCCGACCTCCCGCCGCGTCTCGGGCTTCGCGACGTCGTGGAGCAGCGCCGCGAGCTTGAGGACCGTGCCCCGCGTCACGCCGCCCCCCAGGTCCTCGGCCAGGTGCGCGCCGAGCTCCTCGCCCCAGGGCCGCAGCGCGCCGAGCCGCGCCAGCAGCCGGTCGGCGCCCGCGACGGCGCGCAGCGAGTGCTCGAGGACGTCGAAGCGGTGCGGCGCGGGCTGCGCGCAGCCGCGCATCGCCGCCACCTCGGGCAGGATCACGCCGAGGAGCCCGAGCGCGTCGGCGCGGCGCAGGGCCCGCGCCGCGGTCGGCAGCGGCAGGAGCCCGAGCAGCTCGTCGCGCACGCGCTCCGCGGACACGCCCGCGAGCGCGGGCGCCGCGCCGCGGACCGCCGCCGCCGCGGCGCGCGTCAGCCTGAGGCCGAGCGCCGCCTCGAGGCGCACGCCGCGGAGCGCGCGCAGCGGGTCGTCGGCGAGGACGCGCGGGTCGGGCAGGCGCAGGCGGCGCGCGGCCAGGTCCGCGAGCCCGCCCGTCGGGTCCACGACGCGCGCGCGCCCCGCGCGGAGCAGCGCGCGGAGCGGCACCGCGAGGGCGTTCACCGTGTAGTCGCGCGCCGCCAGGTCGCCCGCGAGGGTCGGCGCGCGGAAGTCGCTGAGGTCGAGCCGGAGCGGGCCCAGGACCACGCGCGCCGTGCCGCGCTCCGGGTCGAGCGGCACGCACGTGGCGCCGAGGCGCGCGGCGACCCGCCGCGCGAGCTCGAGCGCGCCCGACTCGACCGCGACGTCGAGGTCGGCCGGCGCCGGCCGGCCCAGGCGGCAGTCGCGCACGGCGCCGCCGACGAGCGCCAGGTCCCGGCGCGGCCCCGCCGCGCGCGCGAGCGCCCGCAGCAGCGCGACCTGCGCCCGGCCGAGGCGGTCGAGGCGGAAGCTAGCCACCGCCGGCCGGCGGGAGGCCGAGGAAGCGCGCGGCGTTGTCGTGGAAGATCTTGCGCCGGACCTCGGGCGGCAGCCCCCGGTCCCACGCCCAGCGCCGCTCCTCGTCGTAGTCGTACGGGATCAGCGGGAAGTCCGAGCCGAAGAGGATGCGGTCCTGGTAGCGGAGCAGCGTGGCGTCGGCGAGCGCGGCGGGCTCGGCGCCCACGTACGGCGCGGCGTCGGGCGCGAGCGCCATCGTGGTGTCCACGTAGAGGTGCTCGAACCGCTCGGTGAGCGCGAGGAACGCGTCGCTCTCGAAGCAGCCCATGTGCGCGACGCAGACGCGCAGGCGCGGGAAGCGGCGCATCAGCCGCCGGAAGCCGGCGACGCCCGTGTACGCGTCGCGGTAGGGCATGGTGCCGACGTGGAGCATGAGCCGCCGGCCGGTGGCCTCGAGCCGCTCGTAGACCGGGAACAGCCGGGGATCGTCCACGTGGAAGCGCTGGACCGACAGGTGGAGCTTGAAGCCGGCGAGCCCCAGGTCCTCGAGCGCCTCGCGGGCGAGGGCGTCGAGGTCGGCGTCGCCCGCGTGGAGGGTGCCGAGCGCCACGGCCTGCGGCAGCCGCGCCGCCGTGGCGGCGAGCCAGCGGTTCAGCTCGCGCGCCATCCCGGGCCGGTGCGCGTAGCTGAAGAAGCAGAAGCGGCTCACGCCCCGCTCCTGCAGGGTCGCCGCGACCGCCTCGGGCTCGAACGGATGGGCGGTGACCCACCGGGTCTCGGCGAACCACCGCTCGATCGCGCGGGCCAGCCGCTCCGGATGCAGGTGCACGTGCACGTCGATGCACGGCAGCTCCGGCGCCAGGGGCGGTCGCCGCTCGGCGCGCGCCATGGCGCGGCCGCTAGCGCTCCGTCCACGACATCATGGTGACGGTCGCCGCGCGACGGCCCGCCGGGCGCGCGCGGGAGGGGTCGACGGGACCACGCGGCAGGCGCCCGGCGGCCCGGACTCCACGTGCGACGGGACCGAAGATGACTTCGAGCACGGCACGCTAGTACCTCTGCGACGGGTTCCGGCGGCTCACCGGCCGGGACCGCACTCGGTCAGCTCGAGGCCGGCCGGGCCGATCCGGTACTCCACGATCGCGTCGCTCATCGCGCTCCCGCGGTGCTTGACGACGCAGAGCATCCGCGCGAGCCGGCTGCCGACGCGCTCGCTCCCCATCACGAGGATCGTGTTCGCCGTGGCGCCGACGTCGCCCGTGGCCACCTTGCGGGCCAGCAGGTCCTCGAGCCGCGTCTCCTCGGTGGTCACCAGGAGCAGCGTCGTGAGCGCCTCGTGCTCGTAGCGGTGCGCGTCGATGAACGCGCGGTGCCGCCACACCGGCAGGCAGATCTCCATGCCGAGCGTCTCCGCGTCCCGGTGGATGGCCTTGCGGTAGAGCTCGTCGAACATGAAGAACTGGATCGAGTCCGCGGGCGTCTCCATCGGCTCCACGCCGTCCACGACGACCCGCCGCGTGCCCGCGGCGAAGTGGAAGTACAGGAACGGCCGGACCGTGTAGAGGGCGTGGTTGTACGCGGCCTTCCAGTTCCAGTCGAATTCGAACCCGCCATCGGGCGTCGGCACCTGGAAGTCGCGCACGCGCCCCACCCAGCGGAGCACGTTGCAGTAGAACGCCTGCATCTGCTCGGGCGGCGGGTACGGGTCGCTCATCGGCGTGACCGCGTGGGTCCACGGCCGGAGGTCCCAGTGGAAGAGCCGCGCCGCGTACTCGTCGTGCTGCTGCGAGTCGCCGCGGCCGTTCAGGTCGAGCACGACGCCGCGCGCGCCGTCGGCGCGGCCGCCGTGGTCGGCGAACGTGAGGCCGACGTGGGTCTTGCCGATGCCGGTCGCGCCGTACACCACCGTGAGCGTGCCCGGCAGGAGGCCGCCGCCCAGCATCGCGTCGAGCTTCGGGAGGCCGGTGGAGACGCGTGGGGTCATATGACGGTGGATTCTACACCACGGGCCCGGCCGGCCCTTCGGCCCGACCCGGCCTTCCGGTTTCCTTGACTTGACCGGACAGCGCGACCTACCCTCGATCCATGCGTCGCCGTGTCTGGTTCGACACGACCTCGCGTGCGGCGGCGGCCGCCGCCCCACTGCTCGGTGAGCAGTTCGACGTCGCCGCCCTGCCCGCCGGGCCGATCGCGGGCCCGGCGGTGATCCTCACCGGCGCCGACGGAACCGGCCGGCTCCCCGACGACGACGGCCAGCTCCGCGTGCTCGGGCTGGTGGACGCCCAGGCCCCGGGGCCGTGGCCCGAGCGCTGGCACGCGCTCCTGCCCGCGGGGGTCGGCCGGCCGATCCTCACCCGCACCGTGCTGAACGCCTTCGGCGACCTCGACGCGGTGACCGCGGTGGCGCGCCTCGACCGCGAGCTGTCCGAGCTCAACGCGATCGGCATCCGGCTCACGTCGGAGCGCGATCCGCACGCACTGCTCGAGACCATCCTGTCCACCGCGCGCGAGATCACCTGGAGCGACGCCGGCTCGCTCTACCTGGTCGAGGAGGCGCCGGCCGAGGCGCGCCGCCTCCGCTTCGCGCTGGCCCAGAACGACTCGATCGACCTCCCCTACCGGACCACCACGCTGCCGCTGACGAGCGACAGCGTGGCGGGCCACGTCGCGCTGACCGGCGAGATCCTGAACCTCGCGGACGCCTACGCGCCGCCGCCCGGGGCGCCGTTCCAGATCAACCGGTCGTTCGACGCGCAGGCCGGCTACCGGACCAAGTCCATGCTCGTCGTGCCCATGCGCACGCCGCAGGGCGAGACGATCGGCGTGCTGCAGCTGATCAACTGCAAGCCCGAGCCCGACGTGGTCTTCCGCGCGCCCGCGGACATCGAGCGGCTCGTTCTGCCCTTCGACGCCCGGCACGAGAAGCTCGCCGGCTCGCTCGCCTCGCAGGCGGCCGTGGCGCTCAGCAACAACCGGCTCTACGAGTCGATCCAGCGGCTGTTCGAGGGCTTCGTGAGGGCCTCGGTCACCGCGATCGAGTCGCGCGACCCCACCACGTCCGGCCACTCGTTCCGCGTCGCCGGCCTCACCGTGGACCTGGCGAAGGTCGTCGACCGCACGACGACGGGCCCCTACGGCGGGCTCCGCCTGAGCCGCGACGAGCTGATGGAGCTCGGGTACGCGGCGCTCCTGCACGACTTCGGCAAGGTCGGCGTGCGCGAGCAGGTGCTCGTGAAGGCCAAGAAGCTCCACGCCGTCGACCTCGATCGCATCCGCCACCGGGTCGAGCTGCTCAAGCGGAGCGGCGAGCTGCGCCACGCGAGCCGGAAGATCGCGCACCTGCTGGAGAAGGGCCGGCGCGGCTGGGAGGCCAGGGCGGCGGCGCTCGACGCCGAGCTCGCCGAGTACCTGGCGACCCTCGACGACGGCCTCGCCCGCGTGATGCTCGCCAACGAGCCGACCGTGCTGCCGCGCGACTTCGCGCAGGAGATCGAGCGCCTCACGCTCCCCGCGTTCGAGGACCACCTGGGCCGCCGGCACGCGGTGGTCACGCCCGAGGAGGCCCAGGTCCTGGCGATCGCGCGGGGCAGCCTCACGCCCGAGGAGTACCGCCAGCTCCAGTCGCACGTCGTCCACACCTACCAGTTCCTGGCGCAGATCCCGTGGACGAAGGAGTTCCGCCGGATCCCGGAGATCGCCCGCGCGCACCACGAGAAGCTCGACGGCTCCGGCTACCCCTACGGCGTGACGGGGGACGCGATCCCGGTCCAGTCGAAGATGATGACGATCGCCGACATCTACGACGCCCTCACCGCGGGCGACCGTCCCTACAAGAAGGCCGTCCCGGCCGAGACCGCGCTGGACATCCTGCAGGAGGAGCGCCGCGCGGGCCACATCGACGGCGTGCTCCTCGACCTGTTCATCGAGGCGCGCGTCTTCGACCGCGTCGCCGACTCACCCGGCCAGTAGCAGGCAGACGCCCGCCCACGCGGCGAGCCCGCCGAGCGCCACGAGCGCCCGCGCGAGCTCGCGGGCGAGCGTCAGGCTCCTCACGTGTTGAGTGGAGCGCGCCAAAAAAAAGGCGCGCGAGCTCCGGCGGTGGAGCAGCGTCCAGGTCAGTGCGTGCGAGCTCATCGCGAGCCTCCTCCGGTCCGCCCGCGGCTCAGAACCCGCGGAGCAGCCCGATGACCTTTCCGAGGATGTGCAGCCGGCGCTCGGCCGGATCCACCACGATCGGCTGCATCGCGCGGTTCTCCGGCTTGAGCACGATGCGGGGACCGTCGCGGAGGAAGCGCTTGACGGTCGCCTCGCTCTCGCCGCCGGTCTGCGACTCCACGAGAGCGACCACGATGTCGTTGGGCTGCGCCGAGTCCTGCCGCCGGACGAGCACGAGGTCGCCGTCGCAGATGTGCGCCTCGATCATGGACTCGCCGCGCACGCGCAGGGCGAACACGTCCTCGCCCCGCCCCGGCAGCGCGTCGGGCGCGATCGGCACCTCGCCCTCGCGGTGCTCCTCGGCGAGCAGCGGCCGGCCCGCCGCGACGCGGCCGAGGATCGGCACCGCGCGGTGCGCGCGCCGCAGCGCGCCGCCCGGGAGCGTGAGCGCCCGCGAGGTGCGCCCGGCCGCGAGGCGGCGCGTCAGCTCGCCCTTCCGCTCGAGCGCCCGGAGGTGGTCGAACGCCGCGCGCGGCGTGACGCGGAACCGCCCGCCGATCTCGCGCACGGTCGGCGGCACGCCGTGCTCGCCGCTGAAATCGCGGATGAAGCGGAGGATCTCCTGCTGGCGTCGTGTCAGCTCACGCATGGCGGCCTCCCGTGAGGCCCACCATACTCAACGGATGTTGAGCGAGTCAAGGAAATCCGTACCGAGGTGATTCCGCCTGGAACATCAACGAGTTAGCGGCTTCGTGTCGTGTCCCTGCGCCTCAGTTCTTCTTCAGGTTGCACGTGATCTCGGGACCCGGCTGGCCCGTGCAGCTCAGGATCTTGCGGTGCACCTTGTAGACGTAGGGTGCCTGAAAGACGGTCTGCGAAATGACGTAGCGGCAGCTGACGGTGTTCTCGGCGACGTTGACCGAGGATGCCTGGAAGCCGGCGGAGTGCGTGAGGTTCTCGTAGCTCTTGGACACCGGGAAGTCCGGATTCGCGCTGATCTTGTTGGCCCAGTTGAGCTTGACGGTGGTGATGTTCGGGCACTTGAACTTGTGCACCACGTACTCGTCGGCCGCCGCGGCCGGACGCCCCGCGGGGACCGCCAGGACCGCTGCTCCCAGGACCAGCGCGCACACCAACGCTTTCAGCATGGCCTCCTCCTTGTCCGCGCTCGGGCGCGTCCACCCTGAGAGACGACGGCGGGGCGCCGGGCCATCGAAGGCGCGGCCGGGCCCGACCTCAGGCGGGCTCCCAGGGCTCGCAGACCGGGCAGCGCGTGAGCCCCTGCTCCTCCGCCTCGGCGGCGCGCTTCATGTAGACGCGGTCCACCTCGGCGATGCGGGCGACCCACGCGCAGTCGCGCCGGTGGAACAGGCGCGCGCCGCGCTTGCCCAGGTAGGGCTCGCCGGGCTCCTCGGCCGGCGCGCCGGCCGGCACGGGCTCGGCGACGGCCGGCTCCGCCTCGGAGGGCAGCGTGGTCGGCGCCGCAGGCTCGGGGGCGGAGGCCTCGGGCGCGATCACGGGCTCGGGGTCGTTCAGGTGCAGGTTGGTCTCGACCGTCGAGCGGAAGTCGTCGCTGGCGCGCCGGAACTCCCGCATCGCGCGGCCGACCATGCGCCCGAGCTCGGGGAGCTTCCCGGGGCCGAACACCAGCAGGGCGATGACCCCGACGAGGAGCATCTCCTGCAGGCCGATGTCGAACATGGCGCTAGCTTAGCACGCGCCGCTCAGGCCAGACCGGCGAGCGCCGCGAGCTCGCCGAACGACCGCACGACGACGTCCGCCTCGCCCGAGGTCCCGCCGTCGGGCGCGTAGAGCACCGCGCGCATGCCGACGCCGCGCGCGCCGCGGACGTCGGCGGCCACGCTGTCGCCCACCATCGCCGCGGTGGCGGGCTCGAGGCCCATGCGCTCGAGCGCCATCCGGAACAGCGGCGCCTCGGGCTTGCCGACCACGAGGGGCCGCACGCCCGCGGCCACCGCCACGGCCGCGACGAGCGCGCCGCAGCCGGGCAGGAACTCGCCGTCCTCCTGCGGCAGGCGCGGGTCCACGTTGGGCGTGACCAGCGGCGCGCCGGCCGCGGCGGCCCGGCTCGCCGCGGTGAGGCGCTCGTACGTCAGCTCGAAGTCGTTGCCGACCGCGACCACGGTCGCCCGGCGGTAGTCCTTCACGTCCACGAGCTCGTGGCCCGCGCGCGCGACGGCGCCCGCGAGCTCCGCGGCGCCCACCACGAGCACGCGCGAGGGGCCGAACCGCCGGGCGATCACCTCGCCGATGATCTCGAGCGGCGTGAGGCAGTGCCGCGCGGCGGGCACGCCGAGCGCGTGCAGGCGCCGGCGGATCTCCTCGCCGGTGGCGCGCGAGTTGTTGGTGAGGAACGCCAGCGCGCGGCCGGCGCGGTCGAGCGCGGCCAGCGTCTCGCCGGCGCCGGGGCTCAGGACCCGGCCGTTCCAGACGCAGCCGTCCAGGTCGAAGACGAACCCGCGGACGCCCCGGAGCACGGGCTACGCCGTCTCCTCGGCGCGCCGGAACTCCGCGATCGCCTCGCCGTAGACCTGCTCGGTGCGCTCGGCCACGCTCGCCCAGCTGAACCGCTCCTCGACGCGGCGGCGCCCCGCGCGGCCCAGGCGCCGCCCGAGCTCCGGGTTGTCGAGCACGCGGCGCAGCGCCGCGGCGAGGTCGCCGGGGCGCGCCGGCGGCACGAGCAGGCCGGTGACGCCGTCCTCGACCACCTCGAGGATGCCGCCGACCGCCGAGGCGACCACGGGCGTCTCGCAGGCCATCGCCTCGAGGTTGATCAGGCCGAACGGCTCGTACACCGACGGGCAGACGAACACCGCCGCGTGGCTGTAGAGCTGCACGACGTCCTCGACCGGCACCATCTCGTTGATCCAGAGGACGTTGGGGTGACCGGGCACGGCGCGGCGGAGCCGCGCCTCGATCTCGGGCGTGTCGGGCGCCGAGGCGCAGAACACGAGCTGCACGCCTGGCGGCAGCGCCGGCGCGGCCTCGAGCAGGTGGAAGATCCCCTTCTGGTCCGTGATGCGCCCGACGAAGAGCGCGTAGGGCGGGCGCACGCCGAGCCGGTCGAGCGCGTCGCGCGCCTCGGTGTGCCGGAAGCGGTCCGGGTCGATCCCGTTGTGGATGACGACGACGCGCGCCGGGTCCACGCCGAAGTGGCCCAGGATGTCCTCGCGCATCCGCGCCGAGACCGCGATCACCCGGTCGGCCGACTCGACGGCGGTCTTCTCGATCCAGCTCGACAGCAGGTAGCCCGTGCCGAGCTGGTCGGCCTTCCACGGGCGGAGCGGCTCCATGCTGTGGAGCGTGACGATCAGCGGGATGCGGTGGAGCGTGCGGATCCAGAGCCCGGCCATGTCCGCGTACCACGTGTGGGCGTGCGCGACGTCGGCGTCCACCGGGTCGCGGGCCATCGCGAGCCCGATCGACAGCGTCTCGAGCGCCGGGGCGAAGCGCGGCCCGTCGGCGTCGCCGCGGAGGCGCTCCCACGGCGTGTAGCCCCGCACCTCGATCCCGTCCGCGCTCGGCGCGCGCGCGCCGAAGCAGCGGACCTCCACCGCCATCCGGCGCCGGAGCGCCTGCGCGAGCTGGTCCACGACCACCCCCGCGCCGCCGTAGACGTGCGGCGGGTACTCGCGCGTCAGCAGCAGCGCCTTCACGGGGCGGCGCCGCCGCCCTCGACCGGCTCGTCCTGGCGCTCGAGCTTGCGCGAGACCGTCCGCGGGTCGATGCCGAGCAGCTTCGCGGTGAGCGTCTTGTTGCCCCGGGTCACGCGCAGCGTCTCCTCGAGCAGGCGCTGCTCCACCTCGGCGAGCGGCGTGCCGATCCGCACGGAGAGCACGCCCTCGGGCAGCGGCGTCGCGCCCGCGATCTCCTCGGGCAGGTCCGCCACGTCCATCTGCGCGCCACGCGCGAGCACGACGCCGCGCTCGATCACGTTCTCGAGCTCCCGGACGTTGCCGGGCCAGGCGTAGGCCTCGAGCCGCCGGATCGCCTCGTCGGTGAAGCCCTCGAGCTTGCGGTTGTTCTTCGCGGCGTAGACGCGGAGGAAGTGCTGCGCGAGCACGCGGACGTCCTCGCGGCGCTCGCGGAGCGGCGGCACGTTGATCGTGATCACGTTGAGCCGGTAGTAGAGGTCCTCGCGGAAGCGCTTCTCCCGCACCATCTGCGCGAGGTCCTGGTTCGTGGCAGCCACGATGCGCACGTCCACGCGCAGCGTTCGCGTGCCGCCGAGCCGCTCGAACTCGCCCTCCTGGAGCACGCGCAGGATCTTCGGCTGCGTCACCGCGGAGAGGTCGGCGACCTCGTCGAGGAACAGCGTGCCGCCGTCGGCCAGCTCGAAGCGGCCCTCCTTGCGCCCGGCCGCACCGGTGAACGCGCCCTTCTCGTAGCCGAACAGCTCGGACTCGAGCAGCGTCTCGGGCAGCGCCGCGCAGTTGACGGCCACGAAGGGCCCCTTCGTGCGCGCCGAGCGCGCGTGGATCGTCTGCGCGACCAGCTCCTTGCCCGTGCCGCTCTCGCCCTGGATCAGCACCGTCGCCGAGCTGTTCGCGACCTGCTCGACGAGCGTCATCATCCGCCGGAAGGCGGGGCTCGAGCCGACCGCCGCGCCCTGCTGCAGCAGCACGTCGAGGCGCTGCTGGAGCTCGCGGTTCTGCTGGATCAGCTCGCGGCGCTCGAGCGCCTGGCGGATGAGCCGCAGCACCTGCGCGCGCTGGAACGGCTTGGTGAGGAAGTCGTACGCGCCGTCCTTCATGGCCCGCACGGCCTCCTCGACGGTGCCGAACGCGGTCAGGAGGATCACGTCCACGTCCGGGGCGATCGCCTTGGCCGCGCGCAGCACCTCGATGCCGGTGAGGCCGGGCATCTTGAGGTCGGTGAGCACCAGGTCGATCCCGCCGCCGCGCAGGCGCTCCAGCGCCGCGTTGCCGTCGGAGGCCAGCACCACGCGGTAGCCCTCGCGCGTGAGCGTGCGCTCGAGGCTCTCCCGCAGCCCGGGGTCGTCGTCGGCGATCAGCAGCGTCGCGGGCTCAGGCACTCGCGGTCCTCTTGATCGGCAGCCGGATCGTGAACGCCGCGCCCCCGGACGGCACGCTCTCCCAGCGCAGCTCGCCGCCGTGCTCCTCGGTGATCTGCCGGGCGATGCCGAGCCCGAGGCCCGTGCCCTGCGGCTTGGTCGTGAAGAACGGCTCGAACAGGCGGCCGGCCACGTCGTCCGGGATGCCGGGGCCGGTGTCCGACACCGAGATCTCGACGGCGTCGCCGTCGCGCCGGCTCGCGAGCGTGAGCGCGCCGCCGCTCGAGAGCGCCTCGAGCCCGTTCTTCACGAGGTTCAGCACGGCCTGGCGCAGGAGCCCGCGATCGATCTCCATGAGCGGCACCGCGGGGTCCACCGAGACGCGCAGCGTGAGCCCCTGGCGCAGCGCCACGGGGCGGATGAAGTCGGCCAGGTCCTCGACCAGCTCGTTGATCGACTCCTCCTCGAAGTGCGGTCGGGGGAAGCGCGCGAACGCGAGGTACTCCTCCGTGAGGGCGTCGAGCGTGTTGACCTGGTCGCGGATCGCCGTGACGAGCCCCCTGGCCTCGTCCATGTCCGCCCCGGCCCGCGCGCGGACGATGTCCTCGAGCATCTCGGCGTTCAGCTCGATGGCGCTGATCGGGTTGCGCACCTCGTGCGCGACCTTGAGGGAGAGGCGCCCGACCGTCGCCATCCGCTCCGCGACGAGCAGCTCCTCCTGGGCGGCCTGCAGGCGGGAGAGCGTGCCCGTGAGCTCGACGTTGAGCCGCTCCACCTCGCCGCGCGCCCGCCGCTCCCGGTCGGCGACGAGGCCCAGCGTGACCGCGGGGAGCCCGACGAGGGCGACCAGGATCAGCGGCGGCGTCCAGCCCACCCACGGCGGCACGAGCGCGGCCGAGGCCGCGTACAGGCCGCCGGCGACGACCGCGGCGCCGAGGCCCAGCCACGGGCCGAAGTAGTAGGCGTTGACCGCGACGAGGGGGAAGAAGAGGAGGTAGAACAGGCTGTCGCCGCCGCCCGTCAGCGAGAGGAGCACGAACACGAGCAGCAGGTCGATGCCGAGCGCGCCCACGAAGATGGCGCGCGTCGCGCGCGGGTTGACCGTCACGAGCGCGAAGATCCCGACCTTGTACGCGGCGAACCAGAACACCAGCGAGTAGATGTCCACCCGCTGCCGCGGCCGGAGCGGCACGAGCCCGAGCGTGGCGAGGCCGCCCACCATGACGACGGCGAGGAGCACGGCGAAGACGCGCTCGTCCCGCTCGAGCAGGCGGAAGATCGCGGGCCACGGCCTCCGTTCGCGTCGGCTCAGGGGCATCCTCGCTGCACAGGACTATATACCACCCTAGGGGCGCCGGGCCCGCAGCCAGGCGCGCGTCCCGAGCCAGCCCGCCAGCGCCGTCGCCGCGAGCAGCACGGCCCAGTGCTCGAGGTGGCGGACGTCGGCGAGCACGCGCTCGATCCGGTCGGCGAAGAGGTAGGCGAGCCCGAAGGAGAACGGCACGCCGAGCGCGGCCGCCACGGCGTCCGCGGCGAGGAACTTCCCGAACCCCACGTCGGAGATGCCCGCCGTCAGGAACGCCGCGGCGCGGAGCCCCATGACGTGGCGTGCGGTGAAGAGGATCTTCACCCCGTGCTGCCGGTAGCCCGCCTTGAGCGCCTCCTCGCGCGCGGGGCTCAGCACGCGCCGCACGGGCGCCCAGCCGAGAATGCGCTCGCCCCAATGGTGGCCGATCCAGTAGAGGACCACGTCACCCGAGAGCGCGCCGGCGAGGCAGACCGGCAGCGCGATCCACCACCGGACGACGTGCTGGCTCGAGAGCACGCCGGCCACGACGACCGGCGCCTCTTCGGGCACGGGCACGCCGAGGCTCGCGGCGAGCAGCACCGAGAAGATGCCGACGTACGTGAAGTGCTCGACGAAGCTTCGAACCAACGGGCCACCCCGGCAAGTTTCGGCTCGTACAGGCTGCGACCAGTGTATACTCCTGGCGTCTGGCCTGGTCGTCGGTTCGCCGTGAACCCTCCTCCCCGTCAGGCCGCGCCCCCGCTCTCCTTCCGAGTCCGGGGATCGCGCAAAGGGTCGGAAGCCAGAAGGAGTTCTGGTCATGGCGGTCAAGCTCTTCGTCGGCGGCCTGTCGTTTTCCACGTCCAACGAGCGTCTGCGGGAGGTCTTCGCAGCCGTGGGTGCGGTCGAATCGGCCAGCGTGGTCACGGACCGGGACACCGGACGGTCCCGGGGCTTCGGGTTCGTCGAGATGGCGACACCCGAGGAGGCCGAGCAGGCGATCAGCCGCCTGAACGGCTCGACCCTCGACGGCCGGACGATCCAGGTCGAGAAGGCGAAGACGCCCGGCGCCGGCGGCGGTGAGCGGCGCGGCGGCGCCGGCCGGGGCGGCTTCGGCGGCGGCGGTGGCCGCGGCGGTGGCGGCTCGCGGCCCGGTCGCTGGTAGCACGCTTCCGACTCGCTCCTTCTCCCCCGCCCCGCCGGGGCGGTAGTCTGTCGCCGTGCCCCTCGTCCTCCACACCGAAGCCTCGACGGGGCTCGGCGGTCAGGAGCTCCGGATCCTCGCCGAGGCGCGCTGGCTCGGCGAGCACGGCTGGGACGCGCTGATCGCGTGCCAGCCGGCGAGCCGGCTCCTCGCCGAGGCCCGGCGCGCGGGGCTGCCGGCCGCGGCCGTCGCGATGCGCGGCGCCACCGACGCGCGGGCGCTCCTGCGCCTGCGCCGCCTGATGCGCGCGCGCGGCGTCGCGCTCGTCCACACGCACAGCTCGGTGGACAGCTGGCTCGGCGCGCTCGCCGCCCGCTCGTGCGGCCTGCCCGTGGTCCGCAGCCGTCACGTCTCGATCCCGGTCTCGCGCCGCGGCGTCCTCGTCTACCGCCTGGCCCACCGGGTCATCACGAGCGGCGAGGCGGTGCGGGCGATCGTCGTCGGCGCCGGCATCCCCGCGGCGCGCGTCGTCTCGATCCCGCCGGGCGTGGACACGCGGCGCTTCCACGCGGGCGTGTCGGGCCGGGCGGTGCGCGAGGAGCTCGGGCTCGCGGGCGGCGGGCCCGTGATCGGCCTCGTCGCCAACGTGCGGGGCTCGAAGGGTCACAACGTGTTCCTCGAGGCGGCGGCGGCCGTGCTCCGGGACGCTCCCGACGCGCGCTTCCTGATCGTCGGCGACGGCGTCGGGTTCGACGAGGTCCGCCACCGGGTCGGCGAGGCCGGGCTCGGGGGGCGCGTGCTCATGACCGGCTTCCGCCGCGACGTGCCGGAGGTGATGGCCGCGCTCGACGTGCTCGTGCTGCCCTCGATCAAGTCGGAAGCGACCTCGCAGGTGATCCCGCAGGCGCTCGCGGTCGGCACGCCGGTCGTCGCCTCCAGCGTCGGCGGCAGCCCGGAGCTCGTGCGCGACGGTGAGACCGGCCGCCTCGTCCCGCCCGGCGACGCGGGCGCGCTCGCCGCCGCGATCGTGGCGCTGCTGCGGGACCCGGCGGCCGCGCGCGCGATGGCCCGCGCCGGCCAGGCGATGGTCCAGGCACGCTTCACGCTCGACGCCGCGATGGCGCGGACGACCGCGCTCTACCGCGAGCTGCTCGGCCAGGTCTTGACTATATAAGAATATTCGTATATATGTAGGCGTCGTGGCCCAGGCCCCGGCGTCCCCCGAGCTGCAGGCGTTCAAGGCGGAGTTCTTCAAGGCGCTCGCCCACCCGGTGCGGATCCGCATCCTCACGACGCTGCGCGGGCGCGAGCGGAGCGTGCAGGAGCTGCAGGCCGCCCTCGACCTCGACCAGCCGACCGTCTCCTCCCAGCTCGCGGTCCTGCGCCGCAAGAACATCGTCGGCGCGCGCAAGGAGGGCACGACGGTCCGGTACGCGCTGCGCGACCCGCTCGTCGGCGAGCTGCTCGACGTCGCGCGGCGGATCTTCAACGGCCAGCTCATCGACACCCAGACGATGCTGCGCGCCCTCCGTCGCGAGGCGCGCCGGCCCGGCGCGCGCTGAGCCGTGCTCCGCCAGCTCCGCCTCGCGCTCCAGGCCGGCATCGTGACCGAGCCGGCGCCGCACGCGTCCGAGCTCGAGCGCGTGGGCGACCGCCTCCGGACCGAGATCGCGCGGCGCTTCGGCCGGTCCCTGGCGATCCGGCAGGTGGACGCGGGCTCCTGCAACGGCTGCGAGCTGGAGATCGCGGGCCTCGCCGGGCCCCACTACGACCTCGAGCGCTTCGGCCTGCACGTGGTCGCCTCGCCGCGCCACGCCGACTGCCTGCTCGTGACCGGGCCGGTGACGCGGAACATGGCGGAGGCGCTGCGCCGCACCTGGGAGGCGACGCCGGCCCCCAAGCTCGTGATCGCCGTCGGCGACTGCGGGCGCGACGGCGGCATCTTCCGCGGCGCCTACGCGGTCGTCGGGGCCGTGGGCGACGTGCTCCCCGTGGACGCGGTGATCCCCGGCTGCCCGCCCTCGCCCGCGGCGCTCCTCGCCGGCCTCCTCGACGCGATCGGCCGCCTCGGCTGATGGCCCGCCTCGGGTACGCGCTCGCCGCCCTCGTGGGGCTCGCCGCCACCGCCCTCGGCGTCGCCGGGATGCTCGGCCGCGCGGGGACGCTCGCCGTGCCCTGGCTCGTGCCGCTCGGCGGGCTCGAGCTGACGCTCGACCCGCTCGGCGGCTTCTTCCTGGCGCTCGTCGGATTCGTGGCGGTGCCCGCGTCCGTCTACGCGATCGGCTACGCGGCGGGCTCGACGCGCGGCGTCCTCGCCTACCTGGTCTTCATCGTGTCGATGTGCGCGGTGCCGCTCGCGGCGAACGTCATGACGTTCGCGATCGCGTGGGAGCTGATGTCGCTCGCCTCCTACTTTCTCGTCCTGCAGGAGCGGGAACGGCGGGAGACGGCGGACGCGGCCTGGGTGTACGCGGTCATGACCCACGCGGGCCTCGCCTGCCTGCTCGCGGGCATGCTCCTGCTCGCCGCGTGGACGGGCAGCGTGCGGTTCGCCGACTGGCGCGCGGCCGCGCCGGCGCTCTCCGCGGGCGCGCGCGACCTGGCCTTCCTGCTGCTCGCCGTCGGCTTCGCCGGCAAGGCGGGCGTCATCCCGCTCCACGTCTGGCTGCCGCTCGCGCACCCCGCGGCGCCGAGCCACGTCTCGGCCCTGATGTCGGGCGTGATGATCAAGCTCGGCGTGTACGGCCTCGTGCGCGCCGGGACCGACTGGCTCGGCGGCGGCCCGGCGTGGTGGGGCACGGCCGTGCTGCTCGCGGGCGTCGTCTCGGCGGTCGTCGGCGTGCTCTACGCGCTCGTCGAGCACGATCTCAAGCGGCTGCTGGCGTTCCACAGCATCGAGAACGTCGGGATCATCCTGATCGGCGTCGGCGCGGGGATGCTCTACCGCCACGCCGGGCTCGGCGAGCTGGCCCTGCTCGGCCTCGCGGCCGGCCTCTACCACACGGTCAACCACGCGGCCTTCAAGGGGCTGCTCTTCCTGGGCGCCGGCGCCGTCGTCCACGCGACGGGCACGCGCGACATGGAGCGGCTCGGCGGGCTCGTCAAGCGCATGCCGTGGACCGCCGCCTGCTTCCTCGTGGGCGCCGCGGCCATCGCGGCCCTGCCGCCGCTGAACGGCTTCGTGAGCGAGTGGCTGACCTTCGTCGCGCTGCTGCAGAACACGCGCGTCGCCGCGCCCGCGCTGAACCTCGTGTTCGCGCTCGGGATCGCGGGCCTCGCGCTCACGAGCGGCCTCGCGATGGCGTGCTTCGTCAAGGCGTACGGCATCACGTTCCTCGCCCTCCCGCGGAGCGAGGCGGCCGGGCGCGCCCGCGAGGCGGGCGCCGCGATGCGCGCCGGGATGCTCCTGCTCGTCGCCGCGTGCGTGGCGCTCGGCCTCGGGCCCACCGTGGTGCTGCCGCGCCTGGCGGCGGTGGCGGCGCCGCTCGCCGGCCCCGGCGCGCCGGCGCGCCCCGGGCTCGGCGACTGGCTCACGGTGCAGGTCCCGGGCGACTTCGCGAGCCTCTCGACGCTCGCGATCGCCGCCGCGCTCGCGCTCGGGCTCGCCGCCCCGCTCGTCGCGCTGCGCCTGGCGGGGGCGTCGCGACGGCGCCGGCTCTACGAGACGTGGGGCTGCGGGCGCATGCTACAGACGGCGCGCATGGCGTACACGGCGACGGCGTTCGCGAACCCGTTCAAGCGCGTCTTCGACTTCTTCTACCGGCCCGTGAAGCGGCTCGACATCGAGTTCCACCCGGCGTCGCGCCTCTTCGTCGAGCGCATCGAGTACGCGAACCCCACGCGCTCGATCTTCGAGGACTGGCTCTACCGGCCCGTCCTCGACGCGCTCCACGCGGCCGCGCGACACGCGCGGGCGATCCAGTCGGGCAGCGCCAACCTCTACCTCGCCTACATCCTCGTCGCGCTCCTCGTCCTGCTGGTGCTCGCGTGACCGGCACCGTCGCGATCGGGCTCCTCCAGATCCTCGTGGTGGCGCTGGGCGCGCCGCTGCTGGTCGGCGTGCTGCGGACGCTCGAGGCGCGGCTCGTCGGGCGCCGCGGCCCGACCCCGTGGCAGCCGTACGCCGATCTCCGCAAGCTCCTCGGCAAGGACGCGGTCGTGTCGGAGACGGCCTCGTGGGTCTTCCGCGCGACGCCGTACGTGCTCGCCGCGAGCATGCTGGTGACCGCGCTGGTCGTCCCCGTGCTCGTGACGCGGCCGCCGCTCGGCTTCGCGGGCAACATCGTGCTGCTCATGTACCTGTTCATGCTCGGCACCTTCTTCCTCGCGCTCGCCGGGCTCGACACGGGCAGCGCGTTCGGCGGCATGGGGTCGAGCCGCGAGGTCGCCGTGGCGGCGCTGGCCGAGCCGACGGTCATCCTCGCGGTGTTCGCCCTGGCGCTCCGCGCGGGGACGATCAACCTCGGCGGCGTCGTCGAGCGCGTCGAGCGCGAGCCGTGGCTGGCCGCGAACCCGGCCCACCTGCTCGCGTTCGCCGCCTTCTTCATCGTGATGCTCGCCGAGGCCGGCCGCCTGCCCGTGGACAACCCGGCGACCCACCTCGAGCTGACGATGATCCACGAGGCGATGGTGCTCGAGTACTCGGGCCGCTACCTCGCGCTGGTCGAGTGGGCGTCGGCGATGAAGCTCTTCGTGTTCCTCACGCTGCTCGCCAACCTGTTCTTCCCGTGGGGCGTCACGAGCCTCGCCGACCCGGTGCCCGTGGCGCTCGGCCTGCTCGCGCTGGCGGGCAAGCTGGCCGTGCTCACCGCGCTCCTGGCGCTGGTCGAGACCTCGGTCGCGAAGCTCCGCCTCTTCCGCGTGCCCGAGCTGCTCTCGGGCTCGTTCGCGCTCGCCCTGCTGTCCGTGCTGGCGGTCTTCCTCCTCCGATGACCTCCACGACGAACCTGCTCGCCTTCGTGGGACTCGTCGTCGCGCTGCTGCTCGTCTGGCGCCAGAGCTGGCCCGGCCGGCTCCGGCTCTTCGCCGCGCAGTCGGTGGTGCTCGCGCTGCTGGCCACCGTCGTCGGCGTGCTCGCCGCGCGGCCCGGGCTCGTGGTGGTCGGCGCGGTCTTCGCCCTCGTGAAGGTCTGGATCATTCCGCGCGTGCTCCGGCGCATCGCGGCCGGCGCGCCCGTGCGTCCGGTCGCGCCCGGCAAGTCCTCCGGCATCGCGCTCCTCGTCGCCGGCGCCCTCGTGGTCGCCGCGTACGTGGTGATGCTGCCGGTGCAGGCGGCGACGCGCCTGCCGACGCAGGGCGCCATCCCGCTCGCGTTCGCGATGGCGCTGATCGGCCTCTACGTGTGCGTCACCGGGCGCGACGCGCTCGGCCACATCCTGGGCTTCCTCGTCTTCGAGAACGGCGTGTTCGGCCTCGCGATCCTCGCGACCTACGGCCTGCCGGGCATCGTCGAGGCCGGCGTCTTCCTCGACGTGCTGGTGATCGTCTTCATCATGGAGGTCGTCGTCGTCCAGGTCCGCCGCGAGCACGCCTCGATCGCCGAGGAGCGCCTGCGGGAGCTGCGCGGATGATCCTGGTCCTCCTGCTCGCGATCCCGCTCGCCGGCGCGCTCGCGCTCCTGCGTGCGCCGGGGCGCGCCGCGCGGGCGCTCCACGGCGCCACCGCCGCGCTCACGCTCGCCGCCGCCGCCGCGCTCGCCGTCGCCGTCGCCCGCGCCGGCGTGCTCACCGCGCTCGGCGGCTTCCTCCGCGCCGACGCGCTGTCCGCGTGGATGGCCGCCCTCATCGGCCTCGTCGGTGCGCTCGCCGCGGTCGAGGCGCCGCGCTACGTCGCGCCCGGCGCGACCGGGCGCTTCTACCCGCTCCTGCACCTGTTCGTGTTCACGATGCTGCTCGCCGTCACGACCGACGACGTCGGGTTCATGTGGGTGGCGGTCGAGGGCACGACGCTCGCGTCCGTCTTCCTCGTCAACTTCGAGCGCACGCGCGCCTCGCTCGAGGCCGCGTACAAGTACCTCCTGATCTGCTCGGTCGGCATCGCGATGGCCTTCCTCGGCACCGTCCTCGTCTACTTCGCCGACGTGCAGCAGTTCGGCCACGCCGAGCACGCGCTGCGCTGGACGACCCTGCTGCGCCTGGCGCCGGGCCTGCCGCCGAGGGTCGTGGAGCTCGCGTTCGTGTTCCTCGTCGTCGGCTACGGCACCAAGGCGGGCCTCGCGCCCATGCACACGTGGCTGCCCGACGCCCACAGCGAGGCGCCCGCGCCGGTCAGCGCGCTCATGTCGGGCGTGCTGCTCTCGGTCGGCGTCTACGCGGTGCTGCGCTTCAAGCCGGTCGTGGACGCGGCGGCCGGGCCCGGGTTCGCGGCGCGGATCCTGCTTGCCCTCGGGCTCCTGTCCATGGCCGTCGCCGCGGCGTTCCTCTGGACGTCGTCGAGCTACAAGCGCCTGCTCGCCTACTCGAGCGTCGAGCACGTCGGCATCGTCTGCCTCGGCGTGGGCTTCGGCGGCCCCTGGGGCGTGGCGGGCGCGCTGCTCCACATCGGCAACCACGCGCTCGCGAAGTCCGTGCTGTTCCTCCTGGCCGGGCGCGTCCGCGCCGCGTACGGCACCGCGGACATCGCCGCCGTGCGCGGGCTCCTGGCGCGCATGCCGCGAACCGGCGCGGCCTTCCTCGCGGGCATGCTGGCGCTCATGGGCCTGCCGCCCTTCGGCCTGTTCACGAGCGAGGTCATGATCTTCGGCGCCGGGTTCCGCGAGGGCTGGGGCGCCGTCGCGGCCGTCGGCCTCGCCGTCCTCGTCGCCGCCTTCGCCGGGCTCCTCCGCGCCACGCAGGCGATGTGCTACGGCGTGCCCGAGCGCGAGCCGGCGCCCGAGGCCGCCGGCTGGCCGGCGACGCTCCCGGTCGGCGTGGCCCTCGCCCTGCTCGTCCTGACCGGGCTCGCGTGGCCGCCCGGGCTCGCCGCCGCGCTCGACCGGATCGCGGCGATCGTGGTGCGCTGACGTGGCGCCGCTCGACCTCTCGTCCCTCGCGCGGGCGCTCGTGGAGTCGGGCGCGGACGGTGTGGCCGCGGGCGCGCCCGGCACCGTCGAGGCGCGCCTGCCGGCGCGGGAGATCCCGGCGCTCGCCGACCGCCTGGCGCGCGCCGGCGCCCACTGCCAGCTCCTCGCCGCGGCCGACGCGCGCGCGGCCGCCGGCGCCTTCGCGCTCGTCTACGTGTTCGCGCCGCCGACGCTCCGCCCGGCCGCCGTCGTGCGCGTCGCGGTCCCCGCCGCGGAGGCGCGCTTCCCCTCGCTCGCGACGCGCTCGTTCACCGCGAGCCGCTTCGAGCGCGAGATCCACGACCTCTACGGCCTCGTGCCCGTCGGCCACCCCGACCTCCGGCGCCTGGCCCTGCACCAGTTCTGGCCCGAGGGCTACTGGCCGCTCCGGCGCGACGTCGCGCCGCGCGCCGACTTCGCCGACGCGGGCCAGCCCTTCCCGTTCCGCCGCGTCGAGGGCGAGGGCCTCTTCGAGATCACCGTCGGCCCCGTGCACGCTGGCATCATCGAGCCCGGCCACTTCCGCTTCAGCGTCGAGGGCGAGACGATCGTGAACCTCGAGACGCGCCTCGGGTTCGTCCACAAGGGCACGGAGAAGCTCTTCGAGACGCTCCCCCTCGCGCGGGCGCCCGAGCTGGCCGAGCGCGTCTCGGGCGACACGAGCGCCGGCCACGCGCTCGCCTTCTGCCAGGCGCTCGAGGCGGCGAGCGGGGGCGCCGCGCCGCCGCGCGCGGCGTGGCTGCGCGTGGTCCTGCTCGAGCTCGAGCGCCTCTACAACCACGTGGCCGACGTCGGCATGATCGTCAACGACACGGGCTTCGCGTTCGGCCACGCGCACTGCTTCCGGATCCGCGAGGAGCTGCTGCGGCTCAACGCGCGCGTGAGCGGCCACCGGCTGCTGCGGGGCGCGATCGTCCCCGGCGGCGTCGCGGGGCCGGTCGAGGGCGCGGCGCTCGCCGACGTCGCGACGGCGGTGGAGCGGCTCGTCGCCGAGTTCGCCGAGGTCGCCCGCGTCTCGCTCGACAACACGCTGGTGCTCGAGCGCCTGCAGGGCACCGGGCGCCTCACGACGCGGACGGCGCGCGAGCTCGGGGTGGTCGGCCTCGCGGGCCGCGCGAGCGGGATCGACGCCGACGCACGGCGCGACGCGCCGTGCGCCGCCTACGACGCGCTCGGCGTGCGCGCGGCCGTCCACGAGGCGGGCGACGTCCTGGCGCGCACCCTGGTGCGCCTCGACGAGGCGCGCGAGGCCGCGCGGCTCATCCGCGCCGTCGCCGGCCGCGCCCCCGCGGGCCCGGCGCGCGCGCCGCTGCCGCCGCTCGCCGCGGGCGCCGAGGGCTTCGGCCTCGTCGAGGCGTGGCGCGGCCCGGTGTGGCACTGGGTGGTGGCGGCGGGCCCGGCGCGGCTCGCGCGCGTCAAGGTCGTGGACCCGTCGTTCAGGAACTGGCCCGCGCTCGAGTACGCGGTGCTGAAGAACATCGTCCCCGACTTCCCGCTCTGCAACAAGAGCTTCAACCTCTCCTACTCGGGCAACGACCTCTAGCCCGGCCCTTGCCGGCGGCGCCGAGATCGGCTACGTTCGGCGACGACAGCCATGACCGACCAGGCGACGCAGCTGATCCTCTTCCTGCCCGTCGCGCCGCGAGGCGACGCGTGACGCCGGGCGGCGACGACCTGCGACCGGAGCTCCGGCGGCGGGCCGGCGAGCTGCTGGCCCGGCTCGCGCCGTCGGCGCGCGAGGCGCTGCTGGTCCGCGGCTGGATGTCGCACGACGCGCGCTGGTTCAACGCGGTCGCGCGGGCGTACGGTCTCGAGGCGGCGAACCGGCTGAACCGGATCGCCGCCCGGGCGGTCGGCGAGGCCGAGGCGCCGCGCGTCCTGCGTGCCCTCGCGCGGCCGCCGGTGGCAGGGCTCGACGACTGCCTCCTGGCCCAGGAGGCCCTCATCGGCCTTCTCGGCCCCGAGCTCCTCGACTACCGCGTGCGGCAGCTCGACGCGCGCACCTACCGCATCGAGGTCGAGCGGTGTTTCGCCTACGACAACGTCGTGCGGGCGGGCGTCGCCGACAGCTACGAGTGCGGGATCTTCGAGCGGGTCGCGGGCTGGCTCGACGCCCTCGGGCTCGCGTACCGCATGAACCCGTGCCTCGGCAAGTGCCTCAAGGCGCAGGGGCGGGACTGCGCGTACGAGATCGCGCTCGGCGCCTCCGCGCCCGGCGCGGCGTCCCCCGTCCAGCCTAACCGCGGGCCAGCTCGGCGGTGATGCGCCGGGCCACCTCGCGCGCGCCCGCGTCGGCCGCCACGACCTCGACGGTCGGCGGCGCCGCGCCGAGCCCGAGGGCGAGCGCCCGCGCGAGCTGATCGGTGGCGCCGATCGGCCCGCGCCCGGCGGGCCCCCGCATGCCGTGCAGGCGCAGGAGCGCGATCGCGGCGGCGTCGAGGGCGCACCGATCGTCGCTCGCGAGGAACACCCCCGGCGCCACGCGCGTGCCCTGCTCGGGCCCGCCGTCGGTGAACGCCTCGAGGCAGTCCATGACGCCGAGCGCCGGCCGCCACGCCAGGTTGATCTCGGCGATCATCGCGCGCTGGTGCGCGGAGCCGTGGAGGTCCTGCATCCAGTCGTGGCGCGCGCCGGGCACGCGCTTGGCGACGAGCCCGACCGTGTTCTTGAGCGCGAGCGTGACGTGGCCGCCGAAGCGGTGGGTCTTGCAGCACATCGTCTGCACGGCGCACGCGGCGTCGGTGAACAGGCGGGCGGCGTGGAAGTCCTGCGGCCAGTGGTCGGCGGCGAACGGGCGCCAGCCCTCGCGTGGCAGGTCGTCGAGCACGACGACCCGGCCGCCGGCGTCGGCGACGACGCGCGCGGCGCCCGTCCGCTCGAGCACCGAGCGCGTGTCGCCCATGCCCGAGCGCTCCCCGAGCGCGAGCGAGGCAGCGCGCCGGCGCTTGAGCTCGCCGAGGAGCGCGGCGAGCGTCGCCGGGTGCGTGGAGGCGGGGAACGGGTCGTCGCTGTTGTAGTTGGCCTTGACCGCGACGTCCTTGCCCTCGCACGCCTTGAAGTCGAACGCCTCGAGGCACGCCGCCACCGCCTTCGCCCGGTCGGGCTGCACGACGACGACGACGCGCCCGCGGGCGGGCGGCGTGGCGGCGACGAGCCGCGCGGGGAGCGCGGCGACGATCCCCATGGCGGCACCTCCCTCGAGCACGGCGCGTCGCGTCAGCACGGGGCCATTGTACCCGCGGCCGCCGGCCGGCGTCAGGCGCCGGGGCGCGCCGCGAAGCGCCGCATGTCGCCCTTCGCCGCGCGCCCGTCGGCCTCGATCGCGAAGCCCGCGCGGGCCACGGCCAGCTCGGTGTCGCGGTTCGGGTGACAGCCGCCGCTCAGGCGCGTCCAGAACGGCTGCAGGCGGTCCTGCACCCGCGCCTTCCACGGCCGCTCGGAGCGCACGTGCTCGAGCATGCGGAGCCGGCCGCCGGAGACCAGCACGCGCCGGACCTCGGCGAGGCCGCGCGCGGGGTCGCCGACGCTGCAGAAGCAGAGGCCGCTCACCACCGTGTCGAACGCGCCGTCGCGGAACGGCAGCGCCTCGGCGCGCCCCTGCACGAGCCTGGCCCGCGGCGCCCGGCGCCGCGCGCGCGCGAGCGTGTCCCAGGCGGGCTCGAGGCCGACCGGCGTGACGCCGGGCGCGTAGAGGGGCAGGTTGCGACCGGTGCCGGTGCCGACGTCGAGCGTGCGGCCGCGCGCGCCCGCGACGAGCCAGCGCCGCCAGTCCCCGAGCCCGAGCCGTTCCAGCACCGCGCACAACGTGTCGTAGAGCCACGGGATCTGCTCGAGGCCGCGCATGCCTGCGACTGTACCACCGAAGCGCGCGGGCTCCCCGGCGGCACGCGGCCGTGAGAGAATCGGGCCCCGATGGGCCTCTGGATCACCCAGGTGGACGCGTTCACGGACCGGCCGTTCGCCGGCAACCCCGCCGCCGTGTGCGTTCTGCCCGCGCCCCGCGACGCGGCCTGGATGCAGGACGTGGCGCGCGAGATGAACCTCGCGGAGACCGCCTTCCTCGAGCCGCGCGCCGACGGCTTCGGCTTGCGCTGGTTCACGCCGACCGTCGAGGTGGACCTCTGCGGCCACGCCACGCTCGCGGCCGCGCACGTCCTGTGGGAGCAGGGCCACCTGCCGCCGGGCGCGCAGGCGCGCTTTCACACGCGGAGCGGGCTCCTCACCGCGGACCGCCGGGGCGAGTGGATCGAGCTCGACTTCCCCGCCACGCCCGCGGAGCCGGCGCCGGCGCCGCCGGGGCTCGTGCGGGCGCTCGGCGCGGAGGCCCGGCACGTCGGCAAGAGCGCGTTCGACTACCTGGTCGAGGTGGACGCGGAGGCGACGCTCCGGGGGCTGCGCCCGGACCTCGCGGCGCTCGCCGCGCTCCCGGTGCGCGGCGTCATCGTGACGAGCCGCGCCGCGGGTGGCGGTTTCGACTTCGTCTCGCGCTTCTTCGCGCCGGGCGCCGGCATCCCGGAGGATCCGGTGACGGGCTCGTCGCACTGCGCGCTCGGCCCGTACTGGGGCGCGCGCCTCGGCAAGACGGAGCTCACCGCCTACCAGGCCTCCGCCCGCGGCGGGGTCGTACGCGTGCGCCTCGCCGGCGAGCGCGTCAGGCTCGGCGGCCAGGCCGTCACGGTGCTGCGCGGCGAGCTCGTGTAGCCCGCCCGAACCTCGCTCGCGAGGCAAGCCGCGCCCCGGGCCGCGGGCAGGTGGGGCAGGGGCCGGCGCGACCACGCGGCACGCGTCCGCTGCCCCTGTGCGGCTGGGCTCCATCCGGGCGCGCGGGGCCCGCGATCCACGCGGCGGGAACGGGTCTCGCCGACCCCTGCCCCACCTGCCCGTGGCCCCGCGCGTCGCGGTCGCTCGCGGGCGTCGCGCGGCTACGCGGCGCGGACGCCGGGCTCGCGCAGGCTCTGGGCGAAGGCCTCGACGACGCCCCGCATGTCCACGGGCGTCAGCGTCCCCATGTTGGAGACGCGGAAGGCGTAGGTCCGGAGGTCCCCCTGCCCCGCGTAGATGATGTAGCCCCGGCGCTTCATCGCGTCGTGGAGGGCGTCGTAGCCGACGCCGCCGGGCAGGCGGAAGGTCGTGAGGATGCTCGAGCGCGCGGCCCCGGGCACGAGGATCTCGAGGCCGAGCCCCGCCATGCCCTCGCGCAGCACGCGCGCGTTCTCGGCGTAGCGCGCGATCCGCCCGGGCACGGTCTCGGCCTCGAGCTCGACGAGCGCCTGCTCCATCGCGTGCAGGACCTGCACGGCGGGCGTGAACGGCGTGTTGTCCCGCTCCTGGAGCGCCCAGTGGGTGTGGACGTCGAGGTAGACGCTGCGCGGCGGGCGGCCCGCGAGCGCCTCGAGCGCCTGGCGGCGCGCGAGCACGAAGGCGATGCCGGGGACGCCCTGCAGGCACTTGTTGGCACTCGCCATCACGAAGTCGAGCGCGGGCAGGCCGAGGTCGAGCGGCTCGCCGAAGAGCGAGCTCATCGCGTCCACGATGACGCGCCGGCCGTGGCGGGCCGCGACGCGCGCGACCTCCGCGACCGGGTTCAGCAGGCCCGTGGTGGTCTCGTGGTGGATCAGGGCCACGTGGCTGAGGTCCGGGCGCTCGGCGAGCCGCCGGTCCACGTCGCCGGGGTCGACGGGCGTGAAGATGTCGTACGCGAGCGTCTCGACGGGGATCCGGTGGGCGCGCGCGATCCGGAGGATGCGGTCGCCGTAGACGCCGTTGACGACGACGAGCAGGGTGCCGTCGGCCGGCATCGCCGAGGCGATCGCCGCCTCCACCGCCGCCGTCCCCGAGCCCGCGAAGAGCACGGCGCTCCACGCGGCGCCGCCGCCGGCGAGCCGCACGAGCCGCTCGCGGCAGCTCCGCATCACCCGGAAGAACTCGGGCTCGCGGTGGCAGAGGTCGGGCGTGACGAGCGCCTGCCGGACGCTCTTCGTGGTGTTCGCGGGACCGGGGTTGAGCAGGATCCACTCCATGGGCCGCACCTCAGAGGTGGTAGAGCATCCAGTAGACGACGACGCCGGTGACCGAGACGTAGAGCCAGAGCGGGAGCGTCCAGCGCGCGATGCGCCGGTGCCGCGCGAAGTCCGCCCGCCACGCGCGCCAGACCGTCGTGAGCGCGAGCGGGACGATCGCCGCGGCGAGCCCGATGTGCGTGAGCAGCACGACGAAGTAGACCGGGCGGACCCAGCCCTGGCCGCCGAACGGCCGCGAGCCCGCGAGCGCGTGGTAGGTCACGTACGAGACCAGGAACAGCGTCGAGACGCCGAGCGCGGCCACCATGCACGCGCGGTGCAGGCCGACGAGCCGCCGCCGGATGAAGACGAAGCCCGCCGTGAGCAGGGCCGCGCTCGTCGCGTTCAGGCACGCGTTCAGCAGCGGCAGCGCCGCCACCGCGGGCGCGGCGCCGCCCTGCGGCCGGTGGCCGAGCAGCAGGTAGCCGACGACCACGAGGATCACGACCGAGGCGGCGGCGATGACCCGCCGCGCGAAGCGCTCGTCGGTGAGGCGCGCGTCCGGGGTGCTCACGCGCCCCGATTATACGCCGGCGCGCCGGCGCTATGGCCGCGCGTCCATGATCCCCCGCGCGCGCGTGATACCATCGGCGAGCGATGGCCACGCTTTCGCCGCCGAGCCGCCAGGCCCGGACGCACGTGCGGCGCGACAGCGCGCTCCGCCGCGCGCGGACGTGCTACGACCACCTGGCGGGCGTCGCGGGCGTCGAGCTGCTCGACGTCCTCGTGCGCCGCCGCTGGCTCCGCCGCGGCCCCGCGCGGCGCCTCCTGTTGACGCCCGCGGGCGCGCGGGCGCTCGCGGCCCGCGGCGTCGGGCTCGAGCGGGCGCGCCGGGCACGGCGGACCTTCGCGGCCGGCTGCCTGGACTGGACGGAGCGCCGGTGGCATCTCCGGGGCGCGCTCGGCGCCGCGGTCCTCGCCGCCCTCGTCCGCGCCGGCGTCGCCCGGCGCGCCGCGCGCGGGCGCGCCGTCACGCTGCGCGCGCCGCTCAGCCGCTGGCTCGCCTGACGCCGCGCCGTGTCGGACCTGCTGCCGCCCTGGGTCCTCGCGCTCCTCGTCGTCGCCCTGGCCGTCCTCCTCTACGGGCGGCGCGTGCTGCAGCCGTGCCCGCACTGCGGCCGGCTCGTGCGGCGCGCCCACCGCGGCTGGCTCCGCTGCCCCCACTGTCACCGCCAGTACCACCGGAGCGTGCGGAGCCAGCGCTGAGCGCGCCGCCGCCGCCCCGAAGGAGGCCCGCATGAGACTGCTCGCCGCTCTCGCGCTCGTCCTGCTCGTCCCCGCCCCGCTGCTCGCGCAGCAGGCCGGCACGCACCGCTTCACGGGCCAGTGGACGAATCCGCGCGGTCACGTCTACGCCGCCGACTTCACGCTCGAGATCAAGCCCGACGGCGCCGCGCAGGGCGCGATCACGTGGACCCTGGTGAAATCGCCGCGCGAGAACGAGCAGGCGAAGCTCGGCCGCACCGGCGTCGAGCACGTGCGCGGCCGCTTCGAGGCGCGCTGCGGGCTCCTGTCGCTCGACGGCTGGCGCAAGGACGACCCGGACTCGATCCTCGGGCTCGACACCTACCGTCTCGTGCTCACCGAGAACGGCCGGGCGCTCGTCGGCCCGACGCGGAGCCACGGCGACTGGGAGGGCCGCTTCGAGGCCACGCGCGCGGACGCCGCGCCGCGGCCCGCGGCGCCCCCGCGCCGCGACAAGGAGCACGAGTAGCGCTAGCGGCGTGGCGGCGCGACCGCGGCGACGAGGTTCGCGGCGACGCAGGCGAGCGCCGCCCAGACGAGGAGCCCGGAGAGCGGCACCCACGGCGCGAGCCCGGGCAGCCCCCAGGCGACGAGCACCTCCGCGGTCCGCAGCAGGACGCCGCCGAGCAGCGCCCAGAAGGCGAGGGCGCGCAGCCGGGGCCACGCGAGCGGCCGCCCCTCGAGCACGACGAGCAGGCGGAAGGCCATCGCCACGACGACCGCGGTGAGGAAGCCGACCGTCACGAGGTGGCGGACCGCGTCGGTCAGCACGGGCGCGGGCCGGCCGGCGAGCGCGGCGAGCGTCGCCGCCAGCGCGCCCGCGGTCGCGGCCGTCAGCGCCGCGACCGCGAGGCGGAAGATCCGGCTCTCCGCGGGGCTCCGCGAGAGCATCGGCAGCCCGCGGGGCGCCCGCCGGAACGCCCCGCCGAGCGCCAGCGCGCCGACGACCGTGGCGAGTGCCAGGCTCTCGCCGAGCCGCGCGAGCGCCGGGCCCCACACCCCCGGCCAGTCGCCGAGCTCGCCCGCGGCCGCGAGCGCGGTGCCGACGGCGAGCAGCGGGGCGAGCGCGCGCTGCGCGGCCGGCGCGAGCCGCCAGTCGGCCACGAACATCGGGCCCGCGCGCAGGAGCACCCCCGTCACCCACCCCAGCACGCCGCCGTAGATCGCCATCGCGTGCACCGCACGCATCGCGCCGAGGTCCGGCGCCCCCGCGCCCGCCGCGAGCGCGCGCCCGCGCAGGAGCAGCTCGAGCAGGCACGCGGCGGCGAGCCACGCCGTCGCGAGCGTGAGGTGGCGGCGCAGCACGGCGAGGGGCGGCGGGTCGAGCGCGCGCCAGCCCCACCAGCCGAACGCGCTGAACGCCGCGGCCTGGGCCAGGGCGCCGAGCGCGAGCCAGGCGGGGGCGTCCACCCACGTGCCCGCGACGCGGAGCGCCACGCCGGCGGCGAGCAGCGCGGCCAGCGGGCGCGTCAGCGGGTGGCGCGCGACCGGCCGCCCGGTGAAGCGCGCGACCAGGTGCTGGGCGACGCCCGGGATCAGCGTCGCGAAGAAGCCGAAGATCTGCAGGCTCGCGTGGAGCAGCACCCAGCGCGCCGGGGTGGCGGGCGCCCCCCGGTAGAGCCACGCGAGCATCCAGAGGCCGAGCGGCGTGCCCCCGAGCACCGCCGCGGCGAAGGCGATCACGGCGAAGGGCCGGTAGAGGGCAGGCTCGGCCATCCCCGCGCCGGCGCTCACAGAACGTCTCGCATGGTTGCAGAATAGCGTAGACTCTCCTGCACGAAAGGAGGGCTCCGCTCGTGGCCGTGAAACTGTTCGTCGGCGGCCTCTCGTTCTCCACCACGAACGAGGGGCTGCGGGAGGCGTTCGCGAGGTTCGGCGTGGTGGAGTCCGCGCGCGTCATGACCGACCGGGAGACCGGCCGCTCGCGCGGCTTCGCGTTCGTGGAGATGGCCACCGCGGAGGAGGCCGAGCGCGCGATCGCCGGGCTCAACGGCACGACCCTCGACGGGCGCATGATCCGCATCGACAAGGCGATGCCCCGCGGCACCGGGCCGGTCCGGCCGGCCGGCTATCGCCCCGCGCCGGGCGGTGGGCCGCCGCGCACCGGCGGGCCGCCCCGGCCCGGCTATGGCCAGGGGCGCGGCGGGGGCTATGGCGATCGCCCGGCGGCGCCGCCGATGGAGGAACAGCGCGGGCGTGGCGGCCAGCGCCGGGGGCGCAAGCCCGAGCGCGGGGGCGACCAGCGTCCGGGCAAGCCCGCGGGCGGACGCCCCACCAAGCAGCGCCGGAGCGGCGACCGCGGCCGGCGCACCTGGGAAGACCTGTAGAGCGTGCGCGGCGTCGTCTTCCTCGGTCACAGGAAGCTCGAGCTCCGCGAGTTCCCCGATCCCACCCCCGGCCCCGGCGAGGTCGTTCTCGCGATCCGGGCGTCGGGCATGTGCGGCAGCGACCTGCACCCCTACCGCGCCGCGGGCGACGCCGCGGCGGCGCTCGGCCTCGGGGGCACGGGCGGCCCGGTGATCGCGGGCCACGAGCCCTGCGGCGTCGTCGCCGCGCTCGGGCCGGGCGTGGCCCAGGCGCAGGCCGAGGTCGGCGCGCGCGTCATGTGCCACCACTACAAGGGCTGCGGGCGCTGCACGCACTGCCGCGCCGGCTGGTCGCAGCTCTGCCCGCACGGCCGGATCGTCTACGGCGTCACCGGTCACGGCGGCCACGCGCCCTTCATGAAGGTCCCGGCGAGCACGCTCGTCCCCCTGCCCGACGAGCTCTCCTTCGAGGAGGGCGCGGCCGTGTCGTGCGGCACCGGGACGGCGTACGGCGCGCTCAAGCGCCTGGACGTCTCCGGGCGCGACACGCTCGCCGTCTTCGGCCAGGGGCCCGTCGGGCTCAGCGCGACGCTCCTCGGAAGCGCCATGGGCGCGCGCGTGCTCGCCGTGGACGTCGGACCCGAGCGGCTCGCGCTCGCCAGGGCGCTCGGCGCCGACGCGGTCGTCAACGCGAAGGAGACCGACCCCGTCGCCGCGATCCGCGAGCTGACCCGGGGCGAGGGCGCCGAGGCGACGCTGGACTGCTCGGGCCAGTCCGACGGTCGCGTGGGCGCGCTCCGGTGCGCGGCCACGTGGGGGCGCGTCGGCTTCGTCGGCGAGGGCGGGACGACCGCATTCGACGTGAGCCAGGACATGCTCCGCCGCCAGCTCACGATCCACGCCTCCTGGACGTTCAGCACGCTCGGCCAGGAGGAGTGCGCGCGCTTCGTCGCGCGCAAGCGCCTGCCGCTCGCGCGCCTCCTCACCCACCGCTTCGGGCTCGCGCAGGCGGAGGAGGCCTACCGCCTGTTCGACACCCAGACGACGGGCAAGGGCGTCTTCGTGTTCTGACTGGATGGGGGGCCCCGACATGGCCCCCCATACCCCCCCGACGCTCGGAGCGCCCCGGCACAGCCGTAGCGCTCCTCGAGATTCCGACAGCTTCCTGGTCTAGCGGGCGGCGCCGCGGCGCGCCGCGTACTGCTCCTGGAGCACGCGCTTGAGGGTCTTGCCCGCGACGTTGCGCGGGAAGTCGTCGCAGACGAGCACGTCGCTCACGCGCTGGTACTTCGCGCCGACGCGCGCGTTGATCCACTCGGCCAGCTCCGCCGGCGCGGCGGCGCCGGGCGCCGCGAGCACGACCGCCGCCACGGGCGTCTCGCCCCAGCGCGGGTCCGGGACGCCGAACACGGCGGCCTCGCGCACCGCGGGGTGCTGGACGGCGACCTCCTCGATGTCCCGCGGGTAGACGTTGACGCCGCCCGAGATGATCATGTCCTTCTTGCGGTCCACGAGGAAGAGGAAGCCGTCCTCGTCCACGCGGCCGAGGTCGCCCGAGTGGAGCCAGCCGTCCACGATCGCCTTCGCCGTGAGGTCCGGGCGCTTGTAGTAGCCGGTCATCATCAGGGGCCCGCGCCCGCAGATCTCGCCGACCGTGCCCGGCGGCACGTCGCGCCCGGCCTCGTCGAGGATCCGCATCTCGTAGAAGGGCAGCGGGACGCCGACCGAGCCCGCCTTGCGCACGGCGTCGGCGCGGTCGAGCACGGTCATGAAGCCCTCGGTCAGGCCGTAGAGCTCGTAGAAGCGGCCCGGGAGCAGCTCGTTGAGCTTGCGCTTGTGCTCGAGGTGGAGCGGCGCGCCGACCGACTGGAGCATCTCGAGCGAGGCCAGGCGCTCGGGCGCGAAGGCCGGGTGCGCCAGGAGCGCGACGATCTGCGAGGGCACCAGGACCATGTGGGTGACGCGCGAGCGCGCGACCTCGGCGAGCATGCGCCCGGCGTCGAACGCCGGGTGCAGGATGTACGTGCAGCCGAGGAACATCCACGGCATCAGGTCGAGGAAGGCGCCGTTGAACACGAGCGCGCCCGCGTGGAGCACGACGCTCTCCGGCGTCATGCGCCACGCCGAGGCGAAGTGCGCGCAGTAGCCGGCGCGCACGTAGTGGGTGTGGACGATGCCCTTGGGCTCGCCGGTCGTGCCGCTCGAGTAGATGATGTTGTAGGGGTCGGCGTCGGTGAGCCCGGCGTCGGGCGGCTCGGCCTCCGGGGCGCCGGCGGTCAGCTCGGCGTACGTGCGGAAGCCCGGCCGCCGCGCGTCGGTGAGCACCCAGCGGTCGGCGCCGATCGCCGGCAGGTCGCCGCGGATCCGCTCGAGCGTGTCGGCGAAGGCGCCGGCGGCGATCACCATCACGGCGTCGGAGTTGCGCAGGAGCGCCGCGAGCCCGGCCGTCTGGAGCAGCGGGCTCATCGGCACCACGACGATCCCGGTCTTCGCCGCCGCCCAGTAGACGTCGAGCAGCTCGAGGCAGTTGGGGAGCACGGTCGCGAGCTTGTCGCCCTTGGCCAGCCCCGCGCCGAGCAGCGCGTTGGCGAGCCGGTTCACGCGCGCGTTGAACTGGCGGAAGCTGAGCCGCCAGTCCTCGAACACGACCGCCAGGTGGTCGGGGCGGTAGCGCGCGTGGCGGGGCAGCAGCGTGCCGAGGTTCATGGGCGATCCTCCCGCCTGCGAGCGAGGACGCGGAGTCTCACGGCCATTCGATGATCGCGCCGGGGACGGGCTCGATCGGCTGCCGGTGCCACGCCGCCTCGAACGCGGAGAGATAGGCCGCCTCCCGCACCTGCGGCAACATGACGATGACGATCGCCAGCGCAGGCAGCGCCTCGAGCATGCTCCCGGCGGAGGCTCCGAAACGCCGGTCGCGGGTCAGGAGAACGCGGAAGCCCTCACGAGAGGCCGCCTGGGCCAGCGCTCCGTTGGTCAGTTCCCGCCAGCCTCGTCCGGCCGTCGTCTCGGCGGTGATGTCGTAACCAAGGAGCAGGCCGGCCAAGGCGGTCGGCAGATTGACGTCAAGCAGCCACATCGTTCCGATCGGTGACCTCTGCGGCGAAGCGGAGTACCTCGGCGAGGCTGTCGCGGGGGAACTCCGAGTATTCCCGCACGATGTCCTCGTACGACATCTCTTCCGCGAGGCACGCCAGGATGAACGATGCCGAGAGGCGTGTTCCCCGGATCGTGGGTTTCCCGCCCAGACGCTCGGGATTCGTCACGAGGTATCGGAACCCTGGAATCGGTGTGTCGTCCATGCCTTCCCTCCCGTGCCGTCGACCTGGGGCCCTGACGCCGATGAGCCTTGCCGGCCTCCCGCGACAGTTTATGCTGGTTCGCGGGTGACGTGATGCCGAGATCGCGCTTCGACCGCGACTACTACGGGATCCTGGGCGTGCCACCGGAGGCGGCGGAGGAGGAGGTCCGCCGCGCCTACCGGCGCCTGGCGCTCGAATGGCACCCGGACCGGCGGGGCGGCGACCCGCGCGCGGCCGAGCGCTTCAAGGAGATCAGCGAGGCCTACGCGGTCCTGAGCTCGCCCGCCAGGCGCCGCGAGTACGACGCCGCGCGCCGCCTCGGCGCCACGGCCGCCTGGGGGCGCGCCCACCGGCAGGAGGACCTCCTGCGCGACCTCATCACCGACCCGCGGGCGAGCGCGGTGTTCGAGGAGCTGGCGCGCGAGCTCCAGCGGATGGGGCTCTCCGTGGACAGCCGCTCGTTCCACCAGACGCTCTTCGGCGGCCGCACCGTGGTCCACGGCCACGTCGTGATCGTCTCGCCGTTCGCGCTCGCGCCCGCGCTCTTCCGCCTCGCGCGCGCGGCGCTCCGCGGCGCCCGCGCCGCGCGCGCGGCCCCCGCGCCCTCGCCCGAGCCGCGTCCCCTGCCGCGCGCCCCGGGTGTGCTCGGCGCGCTCGGCGGCGTCGGGCGCTGGCTCTTCGGCCTGCCCGCGGCGAGCGCGCCGGCCGAGGCGCTCGGCGAGGCCGACGTGGTCGTGCCGTTGCGCGTGACGCGCGAGGAGGCCGCGCGCGGCGTCCGCCGGCGCGTCGCGCTCGACGGCGGCGACGAGGTGCTCGTGACCGTCCCGCCCGGCGTGCGCGCGGGCACGCGGCTGCGCCTGCGGGGCCGCGGCCGCGCGCGCCCAGACGGCACGCGCGGCGACGCCTACCTCGCCGTCGAGGTCGGCGAGCGGGACTGAGA
>MGCF01000098.1:0-1648 GCA_001788495.1 Candidatus Rokubacteria bacterium RIFCSPLOWO2_02_FULL_73_56 | reverse complement strand
CTCGACGGGCCCCCCAAACCCCCCGTAAGCTCGTCGCGCCCCGGCAAAGCCGGGACGCCCCTCGACAACGCGATTGGTTCACGGGCTCTGAGTCGACGTCGGGGGGAGCGCCCGCCGCTCCCCCCGACACCCTCCACCGGGGATTGCGTGTGCCCGATTCCTTCACGCCCTCTGAGATCTTCGCGCTACCGTCCCCCTCCACCTGTGCTAGAAGAGACGCTCAGGAGGGACGAACGATGACGCGACTGCTGGTCCCGCTGCTCGCTGCCTGCCTGGCGGTCCTCACACCGCTCCCGGGGTTCGCCGGCCCCGAGGGGCCCACGCCTGACGGCGGCAAGGTCATCGTGCTCTTCCGTACGGGCACCGACGTGAGTCAGCGCGACCGGATCGTCCGACGGGCCGGGGCACTCCCCCGGCGGCATTTCAGCTCCGTCTCGGCGACGGCGGTCGACCTGCCCTCGCCCGCGCTCCGGACGTTCCTCGAGCAGGATCCCGACGTCGTCGCGGTGATCCCCGATCGGCCGGTCCAGATGCACGCCAAGCCGGGCGGCAAGCCGGGGGGCGGCGGCTCGATCCA
The DNA here is from genome assembly GCA_001788495.1 of Candidatus Rokubacteria bacterium RIFCSPLOWO2_02_FULL_73_56. Taxonomy (GTDB): domain Bacteria; phylum Methylomirabilota; class Methylomirabilia; order Rokubacteriales; family CSP1-6; genus GWA2-73-35. The sequence goes on along the minus strand of MGCF01000098.1, from coordinate 1,071 downwards.
GGTGGTACCCGCCGGGGTCCAGCGCATCGGCGCGGCGCCGGGCACCCTCGTCTGGACCGGCGTGGGCGTCGGCGTCGCGATCGTGGACACCGGCCTGGACTTCGCCCACGCCGATCTCCAGCCGCTCGGCCTCGCCTGTTTCACCGCGTACACCGCCTGCCAGGACGACAACGGCCACGGCACGCACGTCGGCGGCATCGTCGCGGCGCGGAACAACACGCGCGACGTCGTCGGCGTCGCCCCCGACGCCGTGCTCCACGCGGTCAAGGTGCTGGACGCCTCGGGGAGCGGCTCGGACTCGACGGTCATGGCCGGACTCGACTGGGTCGCGCAGAACGCGGAGAGCCTCGCCATCCATGTCGTCAACATGAGCCTGGGACGGCCCGGCACGCTCGACGACAACCCCGCGCTTCGCGCGATCGTGCAGGCGCTCCACGCGCAGGGGATCAGCGTCGTCGTCTCGGCCGGCAACGACCAGACCACCGAGGTCTCGCAGCAGGTGCCGGCGACCTATCCCGAGGTGCTCGCGGTCGCCAGCACCACCGCGCTCACCGGCAGCAACAGCTGCCGGTTCCTTCCGGGCGCGATCGCGAAGGACACCGCCTCCTGGTTCACCACCGACGGCGTCTTCGACACGGCCACCGGGAGCGGCGTGACGATCTCGGCGCCCGGGGAGGATCAGGAGAACGTCAACCGCGGCTGCTTCATCCAGACGGTGGGCATCCTCTCGACGCGGCTCGGCGGCGGCACCACGCGCATGGCCGGCACGAGCATGTCGGCGCCGCACGTCACCGGCGTCGTGGCCCTCATGTGGGAGCAGGCGCTCTCCGGCAGCGCGACGCTGGCCCCGGAGGATGCGCGCGCCGCGATCCGCGGCAGGGCCGATCGGGTCGATGCGGCCCCTCTCGACTCGCCGACGACGAGCTACAGCTTCGACGGCGAGCGTGAGGGCGTCCTCTGGGCGCCGGGGGCCCTGAACTAGGGCTTCTCGCCGCGCGCCAGGCGCGCCTCGATGTCGTCGAGGCACGGGAGCAGGTCGGCGATCGTGTCCACGACCCAGTGGGCGCCGCC
>MGCF01000097.1:5088-17152 GCA_001788495.1 Candidatus Rokubacteria bacterium RIFCSPLOWO2_02_FULL_73_56 | reverse complement strand
CGGCGCCGCAGCCGTCGGATGCACGGGTACGTCGCGGTTCGTCTCGCCTCGCTGGTCCCGATCCTCTTCGGGGTCTCGCTGCTCGTCTTCTCGATGCAGCACCTCGTCCCGGGCGACATCGTCGACATCGTCATCGGGGGCGACCAGGCGTTCGGCGACAAGAACGCCGCCGACCGCCTGCGCCGGCAGCTCAACCTGGACCGGCCCATCGTCGAGCAGTACGTCTTCTGGCTCGGCAGCGCGCTCCGCGGCGACCTCGGGACCTCCTTCGTGTCGGGCCGCCCGGTCACGGACGAGATCCTCCGGCGGCTGCCGGTCAACCTCGAGCTGGCCGCGCTCGCCATCGGCTTCGCCCTCCTCCTCGGGATTCCGGTCGGCACGTTCTCGGCGGTCAGGAGCGGCACCTGGGCCGACGCCGCCGTTCGCTTCGGCTCCGTGCTGGGCTACTCGATCCCGAACTTCTGGGTGGCCACGCTCACCGTGCTGCTGGGCTCGCTCTACTTCCCGCGGATGCCGATCCTCCAGTACGTGCCCTTCGGGGCGGATCCGGTCCGCAACGTGACGCTCCTCGCGATCCCGTCGTTCGTCCTCTCGCTGACGGTGCTGCCCCTCATCGTGCGGATGACGCGCGCCTCGGTGCTGGAGAACCTCCGCCTCGACTACGTGCGGACCGCGCGGGCGAAGGGGCTCGCCGAGCGGCGCGTGGTCTTCCGGCACGTGCTCGCCAACTCGCTGATCGCCGTGCTGAACGTCACCGGCGTGCAGGTGGGGATCCTCATCGGCGGCCTGGTCCTGACGGAGGAGATCTTCATCCTCCCCGGCATCGGCCGGTTCCTCCTCGACTCGATCCAGAAGCGCGACTTCCCGGTCATCACGGGGACGACGCTGTTCCTGGCGGCGGCGTTCGTGTGCGTGAACCTCCTGGTCGACCTCCTCCATGGCGTCCTCGATCCCCGGATCCGCCGCTGACGCGGCCGTCGGCGTCCCCGGCGCGGCGGCGGCCGGCGCCGCGGGCCGCGCGGGGCGCGCGCTCTGGCGCCAGGTCTGGCGCCGGAAGACCGCCCTGCTCGGCCTGGTCCTCGGCGCGCTCGTGGTGACCGGCGCCCTCCTCGCGCCCTGGCTCGCGCCGGCCAACCCGCTCGCGATGAGCCCGGCGCGCCTCGCGGCGCCGTCGGCCACGACGTGGCTCGGCACCGACCAGTTCGGGCGCGACCTGCTGAGCCGGCTCCTGTTCGGCGCCCGCGTCTCGATCCTCGTGGCGTTCGCGGCCGTGGCGGCGGCGGTCGGGGTGGGGACGGCGGTGGGGCTGCTCGCGGGCTACCTCGAGGGAACGCTCGACCACGTGCTGATGCGGGCGGTCGACGTCCTGATGGCGTTCCCGACGCTCCTCCTCGCGCTCGCGGTCGTGGCGACGCTCGGCGCCAGCCTCCCCAACCTGATCTTCGCCATCGCGCTCGCCTACGTCCCCATCTTCTCCCGCGTCGTGCGCGGCAGCGTGCTCTCGATCAAGCACCACGACTTCGTCCAGGCCTCCCGCGCCCTCGGGGCCGGCGACGCGCGGATCATGCTGCGCGAGATCCTGCCGAACGTGCTGGCGCCCATCATCGTCCAGGCGACCTTCAACCTCTCGACGGCGATCATGATCGAGGCGGCGCTGTCGTTCCTGGGCCTCGGCATCCAGCCCCCCGCGCCGTCCTGGGGCTCGATGCTCGGCGAGGCGCGCAGCTTCATGGAGCTCGATCCCTGGCTGGCCATCGCCCCCGGGTCGGCCATCACGGTCGCCGTCCTGGGCTTCAACCTCTTCGGCGACGGGCTGCGCGACATCCTCGACCCGCGCCTGGCGGGCGCCGAGTGACCCGCGCGGCGCGCCCCGCCGTGACGGGATGGGATACGATGGCCGGGTCATGCCGCCGATGTACCACCTCGATCTCGACGCGGCGCAGATCCGGGGCGCCCGAGTCGCGCTCCTGCCGGGCGACCCGGGGCGCTCGCGGCTGATCGCCGAGCGCATCGCCACGGCCCACGGCGGTCGGGTCGCGGAGCGGCCGCTCGCGTCCAACCGCGAGTTCTGCACCTACCTCGCGGAGATCGCGGGGGCGCCCGTGCTCGTCACCTCGACCGGGATCGGCGGGCCGTCGACCTCCATCGCGGTGGACGAGCTGGCCCAGCTCGGCGTCACGACCTTCCTCCGCGTCGGCACGACGGGCGCGATCCAGGACGGCATCGCGCTCGGCGATGTCGTCGTCACCACGGGCGCGGTGCGCCTGGACGGCGCCTCCACGCACTACGCGCCGATCCAGTACCCGGCGGTCGCCCACCACGAGGTGGTCCTGGCGCTCGTGCTCGCGGCGCAGGAGGTCGGCGCCCGCCTCGGCTTCCGCGCGCACGTGGGGATCACGGCCTCGACCGACACGTTCTACCAGGGACAGGAGCGGCAGGAGGGCATGCCGCGCTGGGTGCCGCGCCACCTCCAGGGCATGACCGAGGAGTGGCGCCGCCTGCACGTGCTGAACTACGAGATGGAGGCCTCGACGCTCTTCACCGTGGCGAGCGCCTTCGGGCGCCGGGCGGGCTGCGTGACCGGCGTGATCAACTCGCGCGTCACCGACGAGGCGCGGCCGATCGGCCCCGAGGACCTCCGCCGCGGGCAGGAGCACGCCGTCCAGGTCGCGATCCGCGCGGCGGAATTGCTCCTGACCGGCGCGCTCCCGCTCTGAGGTAGCGGGTCTCGCGGGACCCGCTACACGGTCTGACCCCGCGTGGCCGCGCGCTCCGCCGCCCGGCGCCGGCACGCGCGGGCGGGTGACGCAGGGTGCGGTTCCCGCGCGGCTATGCGGACGCCGCGCGGAAGTGGTCGGCGAGGACGTGGGCGACGCACGCCGTCACCCGCACGCCCGTGGGCACGTGCAGGAACTCGTTGGGGCCGTGCGCGTTCGACTCGGGGCCGAGCACGCCGGTGATGAGGAACTGGGCCTCGGGGAAGCGCGCGCCGAGCATCGCCATGAACGGGATCGAGCCGCCGGTGCCCTGGTACATCGCCGGCTGGCCGAAGCAGGCGCGCGAGGCCGCGTCCACCGAGGCGCCGAGCCAGTCGCGCATCGGCGGCGCCTCCCAGCCGGCGCTCTGCGAGGCCGGCGTGAACGTCACGCGCGCGCCGTAGGGCGGATCGGCCTCGAGCAGCTCCTTGAGCCGGGCGGTCGCGCGCGCCGCGTCCACCGTGGGCGGCAGGCGCAGCGAGAGCTTCAGCGCGGTGCGCGGCCTGAGCACGTTGCCCGCGTCGGCGAGCGCCGGCAGCCCGTCGGCGCCGGTGACCGCGAGCGCGGGCCGCCACGTGGAGGCGAGCAGCAGCTCGACCGGGTCCGCGGCCGCGGGGCGCATGCCCGGCACGAACGGGAAGCGGCTCCAGACCTCGTCGCCGAGCGCGGCGGCGACGGCGCGCGCCTGGGCCAGGCGCGCGGGCGGGATCGCGGCGTGGAGCTCCGGCGGCAGGATCGCGCCCGTCGCCTCGTCCTCGAGGCGCGAGAGCACGCGGCGCAGCACGCGGAAGCTCGAGGGCACGATGCCGCTCGCCCCCGAGTGGACGCCCTCCGTGAGCACCTCGACCGCCAGCTCGCCGCTGACGACGCCGCGGAGCGAGGTCGTGCCCCAGAGCCGCGCGTAGTCGCCGCAGCCCGAGTCGAGGCACACCACGAAGTCCGGCGTGCCGAGGCGCCCGGCGAGGGCGTCCACGTGGGCGGGCAGGTCCACGCTCCCGCTCTCCTCGCACGCCTCGATCAGCACGACGCAGCGCGCGTGGGGCACCCCCTGCGCCTCGAGCGCCTCGATCGCGGTGAGCGCGGCGAAGGCGGCGTAGCCGTCGTCGGCGCCCCCGCGGCCGTAGAGCCGGTCGCCGCGGCGGACCGGCGTCCACGGCCCGAGCCCCTCGGCCCAGCCCGTCATCTCGGGCTGCTTGTCCACGTGGCCGTAGAGCAGCACGGTCCCACCGCCCGCGCCCGGCACCTCCATCACGATGACGGGCGTGCGCCCCTCGAGCCGGTGGACCTCGACGCGGAGCCCCTCGAGCGTGCGGCTCCGGCACCAGCCCTCGACCAGCGCGACGGCGCGGTCGAGGTGGCCGTGCGCGCGCCACTCGCGGTCGTACGCCGGCGACTTCGCCGGGATGCGGATGTAGTCGGCGAGCGTCGGGACGACGCTCGCGTCCCAGGCGCGCTCGACGAAGGCGAGGATCCGCGCGGCGTCCAGGTGCCCGGGCTCAGGTCGCGGCGGGGACGTCGAGCCCCAGCTCGGCGAGCTTCGACGCCGTCGGCCGGCCCGTCTCCGGGTCCCAGCCGGCCATCTCGTAGTACGTCCGGCGCGCGGCGAGGAACTCCGTGGGGTCGATGGACTGCCCCTTCAGCACGCCGTTGCCGATGCCCTCGTGCAGGCGCTGCGGGAGCACGTCGTCCCCGGGCCCGAACCCCTCGCGGCAGTTGAACAGGCGCGCGAGCGTGTTGTTGCGCTCGCCCACCTTCATCAGCTCGTAGAGGCTCATGTTCCAGCCGGTGACGGCGTTGATGTAGTCGAGCCACGGCTGGAGCTCGAGGCCGTTGAGCGGCGCGCCGACGAAGTCGCACATGCCGACCGAGTTGTAGGCGCTCCACACCTGCTGCGTGACGAAGAAGGCGCGGACCTTCCTGGCGTCGAGCGTCAGCGGGTCGAGCGGCTCGATCAGCCCGAGCGGGCCCATCGGGTGGCCCTGCGAGTGGAAGCCCGCGTAGAGCGGGTCGTGCGGCGCCTCCATGTGGTCGGCGCCCGTCGGCGAGAGCGCGTAGGCGAGCGCGAGGCCCTTCTTGCCGCGCGGGTCGTGCATCGGCAGCTCCTGGCCCTTCACGTGGAGCGCGAAGCGCTCGGCACCCCGGCCGAGGCGCGCGGCCGCGCGCTTGACGCCCTCGCCGAGCAGCTCGCCGAGGCCCTCGCGCCGGCCGATCCGGTGGACCATCTGCTCGACCGCCGCGGCGTTGCCCCAGACGAGCTCGAGGCCGCCCGTGTCCTTCGGCGTGAGGATGCCGTGCTCGTAGCACTCCATCGCGAACGCGATGGTGGCGCCCGTCGAGATCGAGTCGAGCACGTACTGCGCGTAGAGCTGGTTGATCCGGGCGAGCGCGTGCAGGTCGTTGACGCCGCAGAGCGAGCCGGAGGCCGCGAGCGTCTCGTACTCGGGCCCGCCGTACTTGCGCTCCACGCCCTCCGCCGGGATCTCGACCTCGCGCTTGCACGCCACCGCGCACGCGTAGCAGGTGCCGCGGTTCACGAGGATCGTCCGGGCCATCTCCTGGCCGCTGATGTCGCGCGCGCCCTCGAAGGAGCCGTCGCGGAAGTTGCGGGTGGGCAGGATGCCACTCGCCTCGAGCGCCAGCACGGCGCTCGCCGAGCCGAGCTGGTGGAAGCGGTCCTTCGAGCGGTCGTAGTGCTCGCGGAACCACACGAGCGAGCCCTTGGCGCGGTCCTTGTCCATCGCGATCGGCGGCTTCGTGCCGCGCACGACGATCGCCTTGAGGTTCTTGGCGCCCATGACCGCGCCCAGGCCGCCGCGGCCGTGGAAGTGCTTGAGCTGGTTCACGAGCGCGGCGAAGCGGACGCCCCGCTCGCCGGCGACGCCCGTCTGGAGCACGCGCACGCGCTTGTCGCCCAGCTCCCGCTCGATGCCCTCCTGGACCTCGCCCGTGAGCGTGCCCCAGTACGCGGCGGCGTCGCGGAACTCGACGCGGTCGTCCCGGATCCAGAGGTAGACGGGCGCGGCGGCGCGGCCGCGCACGGTGATCCCGTCCCAGCCCGCGGCGCGCAGCTCGGGGCCCCACCAGCCGCCGGCCTCGCTCTCGCCGTAGCCGCCGGTCAGCGGCGACTTCGCCGCGGCCGTGTAACGGTTCGTGCCCGAGAGCGAGAGCCCGTTGATGACGCTCGTCATCAGCACCAGGACGTTGTCGGGGCCGAGCGGGTCCACGCCCGCCGGCATGTCGCGCAGCAGCAGGTGCGCGGCGAGCGCGCCCCCGCCCAGGTACTTGCGCACCACGGCCTCCGGGAGCTCCTCCGTCCGCGTCTGCCGGGTGGTGAGATCGACGTGCAGGATCTTCGCGGTGATGCCCGCTGCCATGGCGGCCTCCTCGGTGTCGGTGCCCCCCATCCTAACCCGCGCTCCTCGCGAACGGTAGTCGCGCCCCGCCGCCGAGCGCGCGCCAGACGCGCTCGGCGCGGAGCGGCATGTCGAGGTGCTTGACGCCAAAGGGGGAGAGCGCGTCCACCACCGCGTTGACGACGGCGGGCGTCGAGCCGATCGTGGCCGCCTCGCCGATGCCCTTGGCGCCGAACGGGTTCACCGGCGTCGGCGTGACCGTCTCCCCCGTCGTGAACGACGGCAGGTCGGCGGCGCGCGGCAGCGCGTAGTCCATGAGCGTGCCCGTCGCGAGCTGGCCGTCCGGCGTGTAGACCAGCTCCTCCAGGAGCGCCTGCGCGATGCCCTGCGCGAGGCCGCCGTGCACCTGGCCCGCGACGAGCATGGGGTTCACGCGCACGCCGCAGTCGTCCACCGCGACGAAGTCGCGCACGCGCACCTGGCCCGTCTCCCGGTCCACCTGGACGATCGCGACGTGGGCGCCGAACGGGTAGACGAGCTGCGGCGGCCGGAAGAACTCCGTCGCCTCGAGCCCGGCCTCGAGGCCCGGCGGCAGGTCCTCCGCGTAGGCCTTCGCGGCGATCTCCGCGAAGCCGAGCGCGCGGTCGGGCATGCCGCGCACCCGGTAGCGGCCGTCCGCCAGCTCGACGTCCTCGAACGCGGCCTCGAGCATCCCCGCCGCGATGCGCCGCGCCTTGTCCCGCACGCGGAGCGCCGCCTGCAGGATCGCCGTGCCGCCGACGACGAGACTGCGGCTGCCGCCCGTGCCGTTGCCCATCGGCGTCGCGAGCGTGTCGCCGTGGCGGACCACGATGCGATCGAAGTCCACGCCGAGGTGGTCGGCGATGATCTGCGCGAACGTCGTCTCGTGGCCCTGCCCGTGGGCGGAGGTGCCCGTGATCGCCGTCACCGTCCCCTCGGGCTCCGCGCGCACCACCGCGCTCTCGAACGGCCCGAACCCGCACATCTCGACGTAGCAGGCCAGGCCGATGCCGAGCAGGTGGCGGTCGTTGCGCGCGCGCCGCGCGCGCTGCTCGGCGCGCAGCTCCGCGACGCGCGCGATCTCGAGCGCCTTCGTGAGCGCGCGGTCGTACTCGCCGCTGTCGTAGTTCTGGCCCGTCGGCGCCGCGTACGGGAAGCGGTCGGGCGGAATGAAGTTGCGCCGGCGGACCGCCTCGGGGGCGAGACCCAGCTCGAGCGCGACCAGGTCCATCAGCCGCTCGACGTAGTACGCGGCCTCGGGGCGGCCGGCGCCCCGGTAGGCGGCGACGGGCGTGCTGTTGGTGAACACACAGGTGCTCTTGAGGTCCACGCTCGGGATCTTGTAGACGCCGACGCCCATCATGAGGGTCAGATCGGGGATGAACGTGAAGATCGGGTACGCGCCGATGTCCGCGGTCACGTGCAGGCGCAACGCCGTCACCGTGCCGTCGTCCTCCACGGCGGCCTCGACGTCGGCCACCTGGGCGCGCCCGTGCGTGGTCGCGAGCATGTGCTCGGCGCGCGTCTCCGCCCAGCGGAGCGGGACGCCGAGCTGCCGCGCGAGCGCCGCGAGCGTCGCGTCCTCCGGGTAGCAGTTGAACTTCACGCCGAAGCCGCCGCCCACCTCGGGCGCGATCACGCGCACCGCGGTCTGCGGCAGCCCGAGCACCGCGGCGAGGTCGTTGCGCAGGCTGTGCGGCGCCTGGTTCGTCGCCCAGAGGACGACGCCGCCCGTCGTCGGGTCCGGCGCCGCGAGCGCGGCGCGCCCCTCGAGCGGCACCCCGCAGAGCCGCTGGCTCACCATGCGCTGCCTGACGACCCGCCGGGCGCGGGCGAAGGCCCCGTCGGGGTCGCCCGCGCGGATCGCGTGCTCGTGCTCGACGTTCCGCGGCGCGTCCGCGTGCAGGCGCGGGGCGCCGTCGGCCATCGCGGCGAACGGGTCCGCCACCGCGGGCAGGGGCTCCCAGTCCACGCGGACGGCCTGCGCGGCGTCCGCCGCGAGCGCCGCCGTCGTCGCGACCACGGCCGCGACGGCCTCGCCCACGTGGCGCACGCGGCCCGCCGCGAGCGGGTAGTGCTTGCGCGCGGCGCCCTCCGCGCTCGCCGCGCCCCCGCCCTCGCTGCCGCTCCCGCCGAGCGGCAGCGGCTTGCAGAGCGCCCGGATCTCCCGGCCCGTGACCACGCGGAGCACGCCCGGAAGCCGCGCCGCGGCCGCGGTGTCGATCGTGCGGATGCGCGCGTGGGCATGCGGGCTCCGCACGAACGCGACGTGGTGCAGGCCCGCGAGCGTCACGTCCTCCACGTAGGTCGCGCGGCCCCGGAGCAGCCGCGGGTCTTCCTTGCGCTTGACCGCCGCGCCCATCAGTCTCGGCGTCGTCATGGATCCCTCCCCTTCCTGAGCGCCTCCCAGAGCGACCCCGGCTTCACCGGCGCCTCGCGCACCGCGACGCCGAGGTCCGCCAGCGCGTCCTCGACGGCGTTGGCGATCGCCGCCGCGCCGGGGATCGCGCCGCTCTCGCCCACGCCCTTGACGCCGAGCGGGTTGATCGCCGAGGCGTGCTCGCAGAGCGCGACCGGGAGCACCGGCAGATCGTCGGCGCGCGGGATCGCGTAGTCCATGAGGCTCCCGGTGAGGAGCTGGCCCGCGTCGTCGTAGACGAGCGCCTCGAGGAGCCCCGCGCCGATCCCCTGGGCGGCGCCGCCCTGGAGCTGGCCCGCGACGATCGCCGGGTGCACGGCGCGGCCGGGGTCGTGGACGATCGCGTAGGCGCGCAGGCGCACGGCGCCCGTCTCCACGTCCACCTCGACCGCCGCGGCCTGCATCCCGAACGCCCACGTCACCGTGTCGGGGTAGAAGTAGGTGCACGCGCTGAGCCCGGGCTCGCCGACCTCGCGCAGCGCCTTCGAGCGCACCGCGGCCTGCGCGACGCGCCCCAGCGTGACGAAGCGGTCGGGCGCGCCGACGACGTGCACGCGGCCCGCGGCGACGCGCACGTCCGCGGCGGCGCACTCGAGCAGCTCGGCGGCGACGCGCGCGGCGCGCTCGCGCACCTCGCGCGCGGTCTTCGCGACCGCGGGGCCCGCGTTGGCGATGACGCGCGAGCCGCCCGTGCCCATCCCGAACGGCGCCTGCGCCGTGTCGCCCGCGACGACGACCACGTCCTCGAACCGCGCGCCCAGCTCGGCGGCGGCGATCTGCGCGAGCGTGGTCGCGTGGCCCTGGCCTTGCGCGGCGACGCCGACCAGGACGTACACGGTCCCCCCGGGGTCCACACGCACGGTCGCGCCCTCGAAGGGGCCGAGGCCCGTGCCCTGCGCGTAGCACGCGAGCCCGACGCCGATCCGCCGGGCGCTCCGCGCCTGCGCCCGCTGGCGCGCGCGCCAGCCGGTGTAATCCAGCAGCGCAAGCGCCCGCTCGAACGCCGCCGGGAAGTCGCCCGGGTCGTACGCGATCGGCACGCCGTCCTTGTAGACGAGGCCCGGGCGGTACGGCATCTCGCCGGGGCGCACGAGGTTGCGCCGGCGCAGCTCGGCCGGGTCGAGGCCCAGGCGCCGCGCGCCCAGGTCCATCAGCCGCTCCATGGTGAACACGGCCTCGGGGCGGCCGGCGCCGCGGTAGGCGGCGTTGACGGTCTTCGTCGTGACCACGCCGTGCCCGCGCAGCGGTAGGCCGGCACGCGGTACGGGCCCGGCAGGTGGTTCACGGTGTTCTGGGTGAGCCCGGCGCCCTCGGCCGGGTAGGCGCCGACGTCGGCCAGGAACGCGTCGTCGAGCGCGACGATCCCGCCGTCCTTCGCGAAGCCGATGCGTGCCGTGTGCACGTGCTCCCGGTCGTGGCCGAGCGCCGCGAAGTCCTCGCGCCGCGTCTCGACCCACTTGACCGGGCGCCCGAGGCGCAGCGCGGCCGCGGCGACCAGGATCTCCTCGGGATAGACCGAGCCCTTCGGACCGAAGGCGCCGCCCACGTCGGGCATCCTCACGCGCACGGCCTCAACGGGCACTCCGAGCACGGCGGCGAGCGCGTCGCGCAGGCGGTAGGGGTTCTGCTGCGAGGACCACACGACCAGCTCGCCCGACATCTCGTCGCGGTACGCGAGCGCCCCGCGCGGCTCGATCGGCACGGCGGCCAGGCGCGGATGGCGCAGCCGCGCCTCGACGACCACGTGGGCGCCCGCGAGCGCCTGCTCGACGTCGCCGACGGCGCCGCGCACGCCGAGCGCGGCGTTGTCCGGCCAGCCCGCGTGCAGGCGGGTGGCGGCGCCGCGCGCGGCCTCGACGTCCACGAGCGGCTCGAGCGGCTCGTACTCGACCCGCACCGCCTCGAGGGCGTCGGCGACCCGCGCCGCGCTCTCCGCGACCACGACGGCGACTGGCTCGCCCGCGTAGCGCGCGACGTCGCGGGCGAGGACGGGCATCGCGTACGGCCGGCCGTTGGCAGCGCCGCCCTCGGCGAGCGGCCGCGCGACCTCGGGCAGGTCCGCCGCCCTCCACACGGCGAGGACGCCGGGCAGCTTCAGCGCCGCGGCCGCGTCGATCCGCGCGATCCGCGCGTGGGCGTGGACGCTCCGCACGACGCCGAGGTGCGCCACGCCGGGCCGTCCGAGGTCGTCGAGGAACCGTCCCGCGCCCGTGAGGAGCCGCAGGTCTTCCTTGCGCCGGGGGGAAGCGCCGATCACGCCCGGACTCTACCACGCTGCCGGAGGGGCCCGACCCGCGGTAGACTCTGAGCGCCATGACCTACGAGCCGACACGCGAGCACTGGGAGAGCAAGCCCCCGGCCCACCTCGGGCTCGACGCCGCGGGCCTCGCGGCGGCGATCGCCTACCACCGCGCCCACGAGAGCGCGTGGCGCCGCGACTTCCTGACGGAGTCCGGGCGCTACATCGGCGTCGCCGACGAGCCCGAGGCGCCCGATGACGTGCTCGGCCCCGTGCGGCCGCGCGGCGGGCCGAACGGCCTGATCGTGCGCCGCGGTTACGTCGCGGCCGAGTGGGGCGACACGCGGCGCGCCGACATGACCTTCAGCGCCGCCAAGAGCTACCTCGCCGCGCTCGCCGGCCTCGCGGTGGCGCGCGGGCTCATCCGGTCCATCGACGACCCCGTGCGCGACTCCGCGGGCGACGACGGCTTCGCCTCCGAGCAGAACCGCGCGATCACGTGGCGCCACCTCCTGACGCAGACGAGCGAGTGGCAGGGCACGCTCTGGGGCAAGCCCGACTCGATCGACCACAACCGCGACGTCGGCAAGAGCGAGCTGGGCCGCTCGGACAAGGGCCAGGCGCGGGCGATGCGCCCGCCAGGCACGCTCTGGGAGTACAACGACGTGCGCGTGAACCGCCTGTCGCTCTCGCTGCTGCAGGCGTTCCGCGAGCCGCTCGCCCAGGTCCTGCGCCGCGAGATCATGGACCCGATCGGCGCCTCGCCCGACTGGGAGTGGCAGCCCTACCACAACGCCTGGGTGGACCTGGACGGCGCGCGGATGCCCTCGGTGCCGGGCGGCTCGCACTGGGGCGGCGGGCTCTGGATGGGCACGCGCGACCACGCGCGCTTCGGCCTCCTGATCCACCGCGGCGGGCGCTGGGCCGGGCGCGAGCTGCTCCCGGCGTCGTGGGTCGCCGAGCTGCGCCGGCCGTGCGCGATCAACCCCGAGTACGGCCTGCTCTGGTGGCTCAACACCGGGCGCGCCCAGCTCCCGAGCGCGCCCGAGTCGAGCTACGCGGCGAAGGGCGCCGGCAGCAACCTGATCTGGATCGACCCCGAGCACGACCTGGTCACCGTCGTCCGCTGGATCGACAAGGCCAGCATCGACGGCTTCGTCGCCGCGGTCCTCGCGAGCGTCATGGGCTGAGCGCGCGCGGACCGGACCGTCGTCGACCGGTAGGTGGCAACCGGGAACAGGCGCCCGAGAAGCGTGGTCTTTCCGGCTCGACGCGG
>MGCF01000097.1:0-5067 GCA_001788495.1 Candidatus Rokubacteria bacterium RIFCSPLOWO2_02_FULL_73_56 | reverse complement strand
TTTCCGGCTCGACGCGGCCCCGTGATGATCAGCGCCGGGAAGTGGCGAGCCGCCCGCCGCACCTCGTCTCCGAGCAGGCGCGGGATGAAGCGCACGTGAGAAATATAAGCCTGCACTCTAGATTTATCTCAACCCTCCTGCCCCTCGGCCGAGCGACGACGGGCTCGACCGGCGCGTGAGCCGCGTGAACGCCGCGAGCGCGGCGATCCCGAGCGCCAGCAGCGCGGCGGCGACGAGGTAGATCACGAGGTAGCTCCCCGTCAGGTCGAAGAGCGCGCCCGAGAGCAGCGGCCCCGCGGCGGCGCCGAGGTTGTTGCCGACAGCGAGCAGGCCGAACACCGTGCCGTAGAGCGCCGGCGGCGCGACCCGCCCCACGAGCACGGACACGATCGTCGCGCGTGAGCCGAGCGGCAGGAAGACGAAGAGCACGTAGGCGTACGCGAGCGCGTGGCCGGGCGCGAACTCGAGCCCGACGAGGCAGAGCGTGCCGACGAGCGAGCACGCGTACGAGACGAGCCCCGCGGCCGGCGCGCCGAAGCGGTCGGCGGCGAGGCCGGCCAGCGCGCGGCCGCTCGTCGAGAGCACGCCGCCGACCACCAGCATCGCCGCCGCCTCCTGCGCCGAGAAGCCGAGCGAGCCGAAGTAGAGCGCGTGCTGGACGATCGCGAGATAGCCGACGAGCGGCGGGACCGTGAAGACGACGCTCAGGAGCCAGAACGGTGCCCCGCCCACGATCTGGCGCACGCCCGGGCCAGCGGCGGGAGCCCCCGCGGGCGGCGCCCCCCGCCGCGCGCCGAGGCGCGCGGGGCAGATCCGCCACGCGAGCGGGAGCAGGATCGCGACCGCCGCCGCGTAGCCCGCGAACGTCCCCCGCCAGCCCACGGCGTCGATCGCCCACTGCGCCGGCGTGGCGAGCGCGTAGGCCGCCATCGAGCCCGAGAACGCGATGCCCGTCGCCAGGCCCCGCCGGCGGACGTAGGCGTCGGCGATCAGCGCCGCCTGCGCCACCATGCCGGTCAGCCCCGCGCCCACGCCCCCGCCGAGCCCGACGGCGAGGACGAAGACCGTCCGCGTGGGCGCGAGGGCGCCGATGCCGAACCCGAGGGCCGCGGCGGCGAGCCCGAGCATGACCAGCCGGCGCGGGTTCCAGCGGTCCACCAGGTGGCCCGCGAGCGGGCCGAGGGTCGCGCCGCCGAGCCAGAACAGCGTGACCGTGGAGGCCGTCGCCGCGCGCGAGCCGCCGAACTCGGCCAGCAAGGGCGGGAAGAAGATCGGGAACGTGTTCGCGAGGCCCGACACGAACAGCATCGTCGCGAACGCGAGCCCGAGCCGCGGGTTCGCGAGGCTCTCCGGGTCGCGCATCCCGGCGATTGTCTCACGCGCCGGTGGCTCTTACGTGCCCTCGGCGAGGATGGTGAGGTAGCGGTCGTATACGAAGAGCCGGTTCCGCCGCTTGCCGGTCAGCTCGCGCGCGATGCCGAGCTCGACCAGCACGTCCATCGCCGAGGAGACGGCGGGAAACGAGAGGCCAGTCGCGTCACGGACCCCGGGCATGGATTGGATCGGGCGTGCCTTGAGCGCCTCGTGGACCCTCAGCGCCGAGCCCGCGCGACGGCCCGTCCTCTCGAGCGCGAACGCTTCACACCTGATAGGCCTCCAAGTTCAGCAATCCTGAATCGAGGGTGCCGTTATTCAGACTTAGGGGGCAAAGTTCAAACAATCACCCCCGTGGGCGCCGCGACGCCTCTCCGGCGAGGACCGCCATGAAGGCGCGCGCGCTCGCCGTCACCCGGCGGGCCTCGTGGTGGAGGACGTGGAAGTGCCGCCGGACCCGCAGTCCGCGCAGGCGCACGGCCCGGAGCCGCCCGGTCGCGATCTCCCCGCGAACCGCGTAGGTCGAGACGAACGCGACGCCGAGTCCCGCCAGCACCGCCTGCTTGATCGCCTCCGTGTGGTCGAGCTCCATGGCCACGCGGTACCGGACGCCCGCCTGCTGCAGCGCGCGCTCGGTGACCCGGCGCGTCGCCGAGCCCTCCTCCCGGACGAGCAGCGGCTGGCCGGCCAGCTCCGCCGGCCGGATGTCCCTGCGCTTCGCCCAGGCGTGTCCCGGCGGGACGATGACGACCAGCTCGTCGAGCAGCCCGGCCGCCAGGCACTCCTCGCCGGGGCCGATCGCGTGCCCGCCGACGACCCCCAGGTCGAGCTCGCGCGCCTTCACCCGGTCCTCGATGACCTGCGAGTTGGCGATCCTGAGCGTGAGCTCCACCCCCGGGTACCGCTGGCGGAAGGTCGCGATGACCCCCGGCATCACGTAGATTCCCGGCGTCGTGCTGGCGCCGATCAGGAGCGAGCCGTGGGCCAGCCCGTCGAGCTCCGCGACCGCCTGGCGCGCGCCGTCGACCGCGGCGAGCGCGGCGCCGGCGTATTCCGCGAAGACCCGGCCCGCCTCCGTCAGCGTGACCTCGCGCCCGCGACGATAGAGGAGCTTCTTGCCCAGCTCCCGTTCGAGCTCGCCGACATGCTCGGAGAGCGTCGGCTGCGACGAATGGATCTTCTTCGCCGCCCGGCTGAAGCTCCGCTCACGGGCGACCGCGAGCAACACCTCGAGCTGGCGGAGGGTCATTCGGATTTTCCCTATGCTTGAGATCCGAACTACGTATTGGACCCTATATCACAGGAGGGGTATGACAAGCCAGGAGAGGAAAGGAGGACGACGATGATCTTCCGCCAGTTCCTGAGCCCCACGACCGGCTGCGCGAGCTACCTCTTCGGCTGAGGGGGCGCAGGCGCCTGCGCTGTGGTGGATCCACAGCAGGACATCGCGCCCTACCTGGAAGCGGCCGCGCAGAAGGCGATGCGCATCACCCACGTCTTCGAGACCCACGTCCAGGCCGACCACCGCTCCGGCGCGCGCGCGCTCGGCGCCGCGACCCGGGCGCCCGTCCTCTTCCACGAGTCGGCGCCGGTCCGCTTCCCGCACGTCGAGGTCGCGGACGAGGAGGAGCACGAGCTCGGCAACGTCCGGATCGCCGTCCTGCACACGCCGGGCCACACGCCGGAGAGCGCCTCCCTGCTGGTCACCGACCGCACGCGCGCGCTGGAGCCGTGGTTCGTGCTGACCGGCGACACCCTGTTCGCGGGCGGCGTCGGGCGGCCGGACCTCCTCGGCGCGGGGCACGAGCGCGCCCTGGCCGAGCAGCTCCACGCGAGCCTCTTCGATCGGCTCCTGGCGCTCCCCGACCACGTCGAGGTCTTCCCCGCGCACTTCGGCGGCTCGGCGTGCGGCAAGGGGCTGAGCGGCAAGCCCGGCTCGACGATCGGCTTCGAGCGACGCTTCAACCCGGCGCTCCAGCTCTCGGCAAAGGCGGACTTCCTCCAGTTCGTGCTGTCCGACCTCCCGCCGCAGCCACCGGGGTTCGCCGAGAACCGGAGGCACAACCTGGCCGGCGAGTGACCGCCCCGCGGCTCGGCCTGCGCGCGAACCTGCCGCAGTTCGCCCTGCTGGTGGGGCTCAACGCCTTCGTCGGCGCCATGGTCGGCCTCGAGCGGACCGTGCTGCCGCTCATCGGCGAGCAGGAGTTCGGCCTCGCGTCGAAGACCGCCATCACCTCGTTCATCGTGAGCTTCGGCCTCACCAAGGCCGTGCTCAACCTGGTCGCCGCCCGCCTCTCCGACCGGATCGGACGCAAGCCGATCCTCGTCGCCGGCTGGCTGTTCGCGCTGCCCGTCCCCTTCCTGATCATCGGCGCGCCGGCCTGGTGGTGGATCGACGTGGCGAACGTCCTGCTCGGGGCCAACCAGGCGCTCGCCTGGTCCATGACGGTCGTCATGAAGGTGGACCTGGTCGGCCCGCGGCGGCGGGGCCTGGCGCTCGGCCTCAACGAGTTCGCCGGCTACTTCGCCGTCGGCGTGACGTCGTGGATCACGGGCTACATCGCCGGGCACTGGGCACTGCGGCCGCAGCCGTTCTATCTCGGCATCGGCGTCGCCGTCGTCGGCCTCGTGGTCTCGGCGCTCTTCGTCCGCGAGACGCGCGGCCACGTCCGCGTCGAGGCCGCGGCGACCGCCGGGGCCGGCGATCACCCGGCCCCGTCGTTCGGCCACATCTTCCGCGTGACGAGCGTCGGCAACCTGAGCCTCTTCGCCGCGTGCCAGGCGGGGCTCGTCAACAACCTGAACGACGGGATGTCGTGGGGTCTCTACCCGCTCTTCTTCGCCGCCTACGGGCTCGGCGTGCAGCAGATCGGCGTCGTCAAGGCCGTCTACCCCGCGGTCTGGGGCCTGCTGCAGGTCCTGACGGGCCCGCTCTCCGATCGCGTCGGCCGCAGGGGGCTGATCGCCTGGGGCATGACCGTGCAGGCCGCCGGCATCTGGCTGACCGTGCTCGTGCCCGCCTACGGCGCGTGGCTGCTCGGCGCCGCCCTGCAGGGGCTCGGCACCGCGATGGTCTATCCGACGCTGCTCGCCGCGATCACCGACCACGCGCAGCCGGCGTGGCGCGCCTCCGCCCTCGGCGTCTACCGCTTCTGGCGTGACCTCGGCTACGCGGTCGGCGCCCTGCTCGCGGGGCTCGTCGCCGACCTGGTCGGCCTCGGCGCGGCGATCCACGTGGGCGCCGCGCTCACGCTCGCGTCCGGCCTCGTCGCCGCGCGCACGATGCGCGCCCCTCAGAGCACGGCGCCGACGGGAGCCGCGAGGACGCGCCGGCTGACGGGCACGGCTTCCTTCCCGCCGTAGAGGAGCAGGCCACCGAGGCCGCGCGCGGGTGCTCGTCCAGGAACAGCTCGAGCGAACGCGCCTCCTCGGGCCGCGCGCGAGCGGAGGCCTTGACCTCCACCGGGAGCAGTCGGCCCCGCCCCTCGAGCACGAAATCCACCTCGGTCCCGGCCGCGGTCCTCCAGTAGGAGACCTCCGGGCGCGGCGTCTCGACCTCCCGCCACGCGAGGAGCTGCGCGAGGACCATGTTCTCCAGGATGGTCCGCCGGGGAACAGGATCGAGACGACGGAGCGCTCACTCGCTGGAATTCAAGGTCGTACCGATCGGGAATTCGCGCGGCGTGCGCCTGC
>MGCF01000096.1 GCA_001788495.1 Candidatus Rokubacteria bacterium RIFCSPLOWO2_02_FULL_73_56 | reverse complement strand
GGGTCTACTTGGCAAAGGAGGCGATCGCGAAGACAGTTCATGGTGTCGGGTTTCCACCCCTTCCCGAGTTGATCGACAAGGTCGTCAAAGGAAAGGTCCCGGTCTTTGTCTGAGGTGCCTGTTCGGTCGCCCGTGGGGTGGCCGAAGCGGACCTCAAGAGTCTGAACGCCTCCTTCATGGATCCCATCAAGTTTGCGAGCCTGATCTCCGAATCGAGTGTGGTCAGTTTCTGATGCGGCGGCTCGAGGGTTGAGAGAGCGAATTCCCCTCGCTGCCAAGAATCGGAGGCCCCTAACCGTGCGCTGGAGCGGCCGGCGCGCAAGCGCGCCGCCGCTCAGCGCCGCGTTAGGCCGTCGCCACGCGCGGGCAACTTCATCGCGCCCCTGGCGTCTGATAAGGTGGATCGATGCCGACGGTGCTGCGGGCCGGCCCGTACCGTTTCCTGTTCTACTCAAGCGACGCGGAGGAGCCGCCGCACGTTCACGTCGAGCGAGATGACAACAGTGCTAAGTTCTGGCTGAGCCCCGTTCGCCTCCAGAGCAGCGGTGGCTTCAAGCCTGTTGAGGTTCGTCGGATTCAACGGTTGGTTGAGCAACACCGAGAAGCGTTGCTGAGGAGCTGGGATGCCTACTTCAACGAGTGACCTTCTGGCCGCCCGCGCGGTGGACGTCAAAGTGACAAACGACGAGCTCACCGTCCAGCTTGAGGATGGCCGAACGTTGGCGGTGCCCCTCGTCTGGTATCCGCGCCTTCTCCACGGCAGCAAGCGCGAACGCGCGCGGTGGCGCTTCATCGGACGCGGAGTCGGTATTCATTGGCCCTCGCTGGACGAGGACATCAGCGTTGAGGGCCTCCTGGCCGGACGGCGCTCCGCTGAGAGCCAGGAATCACTCAAGCGCTGGTTCGAGGCGCGCATGTCAGCCCGGCCCAACAAACGCATCCAGCCGACGGCGCGCAGGGCGCGCCGCGGCTGATACGCAGCGGTTCGGCGAATAAGCCGTGACTGGAGTCCCGGGGCGGTGTGCTAGCGTAAGCCGATGGATTTCGAGGTCGTTGGCCCGGTGCGGAAAGTTGAGACAATCGCTACCGGGCGGGCGATCAGACAGCTGCGACGGTTGCGCCGACGGTACGGCAAGGGGCGATGGCGAAAGCGGAAGGGCCTCGCAATGGTCCGTCTCCGAGACGCGACGGTACATAACGCCGAGGTCCATTGGTACGAGGCTCACGGGATTGGTCGGCGGGAGATGAAGATCAAGTTCCCGCTCCTGGACTGAGGAATGAAAAGAGCGAGTAAAGCGCAGTTCGCCGTATGCATCAAGAACAAGGGCTACGAGGCGTCTCTCGAGATCGGGAAGCTGTATCGGGTCATTCCCGATCCGAGCGCCGAGAGCCACGGTTATCTGCGGATCGTCGACGAGAGCGGGGAGGACTATGGCTATGCCGCAGATCGCTTCTTCGCGATCGACGTGCCCAAGCCCCTGGAGAAGGTCCTCCTCAAGACTGCGTCCTGACGACGACTCGCCGAACCCCGCGGTGGAGCAGACCGCTGGCTCGCATGCGCTCGCCGCGGCTGCTCACCGCGACCGTTCGGCGGATACGTGAAGAGAGCCACGGGACGATTGGTTTTGCGCAAGACGCTGATCCTCGTGTTGTCCGGTGCCCTCCTGGCCGCAGCGGTCTCGGCCCAGCCGAGGGAAGAGGCCCTTTTCCGCGGGGACGAAACGCCTCTGATGAAGGCGGCGGCACATGGGCGAATTGCGGCGATGCGGCGACTACTGGCGGGTGGCGCCGTCGTCGATGCCCGGAATGGAGCTGGCATGACCGCGCTCATGCTCGCGGCATGGTCCGCTAACGAACAGGCAGTCGTCGTGTTGCTTGACGCAGGAGCCGATCCCAACGCGATGTCGCAGATAGGCGACACCGCGCTCATCCAGGCCATCTGGTCGGGCAACCTTCCGACCATGCGGGCACTAGTCACCCGGGGTGCCAACGTGAACTCGGTGGACATCTACGGTGGGACGGCGCTGCAGCTGGCCGCTGGGCGGGGAAATGAGGCGGCGACGCGGCTGCTGCTTAGCGCTGGGGCCGATGTCGGCGCACGGCGGAAGGGCCCGATCGACTATGCGGCACTGCACTACGCCGCGTGGACGGGCAATGGCGCTACGGTCCAGACGCTGCTAGTGGCCGGTGCACGGGTGAATGAGCCGGCAGGCGGCGGCTGGACTCCGCTCATGATCGCTATGCTCTACGGGCGCCCCGATGTCGTCGAAGCGTTGCTTGCTGGTGGCGCCGACGTGAACGCCCGATCCCCGAAGGGGTGGACGGCTCTCAAGGAGGCACAGTTCCGGAATCATCGCCAGATCGCCGCGAGGTTGATGCGTGCGGGAGCCATCGACTACCCGGACGGTTCACGGTAGCGGACGGGCCGGACCGTCGAACATCGGCATTCAGCTGACGGCGCTACGCGCCGCAGCTGATACCGCACGTTGGACATGCCGAACGACGTTGAGGCCAGCGGACGACAGCGTTGCAGCTTAGCTGATGTGCTATGAGCCGGGTTAGCGAGAGCTTCGATCGACTCGCAGCCAACGCCTATTTCGAATGGTGGGACGACTGTCATCACGATGAGGGACCTCCCTCCGCAGTCCAGTATCAAGTTCGCGGGCAGGACGGTGGCACGTGGCATGTCGTGATCAGTAGCCGCGCGGAATGTGTCAAGACCTCGGGTCGAAGTGAGCGCCCGAAACGAGGCGGAACGAAGACCATGATCGCAGCCGTCGGGCGCAACGCAACCCGGTTCCCCATCAGCTTCGACCGCTGGTACGGCGTGTTCTCGAGTCTTCTCGGTCTACCGCCCGCGACAGCCTATGTGGAGCTCGACGGAGCAGAGGTCGAGGTCCGGATGGGGTGGGCGTTCCGATCACGCTTTCCACGATCGGCAATTGCCTCGACGTCAACTCTCGACATCAGACCACTCAGCCGAGGCGTGCATGGCTTCCGTGGTCGCTGGCTGGTGAACGGATCCGGGCGAGGCATCCTGAGCATCCACTTGCATCCCGTTCAGCGAGCCTACCTCATGGGCGTGCCGCTCCGATTGCGGGAACTGCTGGTCAGCGTCACCGAGTCGCCCGCGCTGGCGGCAGCCCTCAGGGACTCGACCTCGAGGTGAACCATGATGGATGACTCGCGGGTCAGGATGATCGAACAGGGAGGCCCTCGGGCACGCGCTTCAGCGGCGCGGGGTCAGCCGTCGTCGGCGTATGATCGCAGCGATCGGAGTGCCGCTCCGTGCAAGCCGGCGCTGGACACAGGCCTGGGCGGAGCGACGGCAACCATAGCCATTCCTTCGACCAGATCGAGCGCGCCCTCGCCGGCTGAATCGACGGCCCGCGACGGCGCGAGCCGAAGCGCCTACCGGCGCGCGAGGAACGGGACGACGAGTGCGGCCACGATCGCGAGCGCCGCGACGAGCAGCATGCCCATGAGCTGCCAGTGCGGGACGAAGCGCGTGCCCGTCGGCGGCGGGGCGCCGCGCCCGCGGCGGACGACGCCGAGGACGGCCGCCACGACCAGCGCGAGCGCGAGGAACGCGAAGGCGCCGAGGATCGCCTTCTCCTGCCCCGTCATGACCTGCCAGGCCATGCTCAGGCGAGCCCGAGCAGGCGCGCGGCGTTGCCGCCGAGGATGCGCTCCTTGGCCTCGGCGCTGAGCGGCAGCGCGCGGAGCCCCTCCACGTTGCCCTTCATGGTGGGCACGCTCGGCCAGTCGGAGCCGAACAGCACCTTGTCGCTGACGCGCTCGAGGTCGGGGAAGTAGTCGAGCAGACGCCTGGGCGGCAGACCCGCGATCTCCATGTAGACGTGCTCCCGCATCCGCGCGAGCGTGTACGCGGTGTCGTACCAGAGCGGCCGGCCGCTGTGCGTGATGATCGCGACGAGGTCGGGGAAGTCCACGGCGACGTCGTCGATGTGCATCGGGTCGCCGTACTTGAGCCGCGAGGCCGGGAACGCGGACGTCCCCGTGTGCCACTTGACCGGGATCCTGAGCTCCTGGGCCTTCGCGTACAGCGGGTACAGCAGCCGGTCGTTCGGGTAGAAGTAGTTGTACGTCGGGTAGAGCTTGAGGCCGCGGAAGCCGTGCTCGCGCACGAGCCGCTCGAGCTCCTGCGCGGGGTTCGCGCTCAGGTAGGGGTTGAGGGACGCGAAGGGGATCAGGCGCGGGTGGCCCTGGCAGAGACGCGCGACGGTCTCGTTGCTGGCGATGGCCGAGGTGATCGGCGCCA
This sequence comes from Candidatus Rokubacteria bacterium RIFCSPLOWO2_02_FULL_73_56, assembly GCA_001788495.1. Lineage (GTDB taxonomy): Bacteria > Methylomirabilota > Methylomirabilia > Rokubacteriales > CSP1-6 > GWA2-73-35. The sequence continues at coordinate 1,024 of MGCF01000096.1, read as the reverse complement.
GCTCGGCCAGGATCACGCCGTAGTCCACCCGCGCGTCGTCCAGCACGCGCTCGTACGCCTCGCCGGTCGTGAAGCGCTCGACGAACGCGGCGAACGAGCCGTAGGCGCGCGCCATCTCGCGGTCCATGAACCGGACGAACGACGGGGGCGCCTGGATCGGCCAGTCGTAGCAGTGGATGTGGAAGTCGACGACGGGCATCAGAGGACCGGCCACTTCGGGGCCACCAGCGCCCCGAGCTTCGTCCTGGCGAGAATGGCGGGCGCGCGGCGCCGGGCCTCCTCGAGGATCGCACCCTCGTCGAGCGTCAGCGCGCGCCCGCCCTCGACCAGCACGCGCCCATCCACGATCACGGTGTCCACGCTCCGGCCGGTCGCGCTGTAGACGAGGTTCGCGACCGGGTTGTAGAGCGGCTGCCACTCGGGCCGCGCGGTGTCGAACAGCACCAGGTCCGCGCGGCGGCCGACCTCGAGCGCGCCGATCTCCTCGCCGCGCAGCGCGCAGCGCGCGCCGTGTACCGTCGCCATCTCGAGCACGCGCTCGGGCGGCAGGACCTCGGGGTTGGTGCGGACCTCCTTGTAGGCGCCGGCGACCAGGAACATCTCCTGGCAGAGGTCCACGATGCCCGACGAGGCGTGGTCCGAGCCGAGGCCGACGGCGACGCCGGCCGCGAGCAGCTCGGGGACGTGGCCCTCGCGGAGGTTGCCGTAGGCGTTGTGCAGGCTCGAGGACGGCGCCGCCACGCACTTGACGTCGTGCTGGCGGAGCAGCGCCAGCTCCGCCTCGGTCGCCCACCCGACGTGGATCAGCAGCACGTTCGCGTCGAGCACGCCGAGACGCTCGAGCCGCTCGACCTCCGTCACGCCGTGCTTCGCCAGCGAGGACTCCCGCGTGTCGCGCGCGAAGCACGCGTGGGTCTGCACGCCGACGCCGTGGATGTCCGCGAGGCGCTTCAGCTCCACGATCAGCCGGTCGGTCGAGTTGTTGAGCCCGCGGAACTGGAGCCACGCGTGGACGCGCCCGCCG
>MGCF01000095.1:42318-42772 GCA_001788495.1 Candidatus Rokubacteria bacterium RIFCSPLOWO2_02_FULL_73_56 | reverse complement strand
CGACCGCCTGGGCCTCAAGGGCGCCAAGCGGTCGTGCGACATCCAGGTGTGCGGCGCCTGCACGGTGCTCGTCGACGGCGCCCCGGTCAGCGCGTGCACCTACCTGGCCGTCGAGGCCGACGGCCGCGCGGTCCTCACCGTCGAGGGGCTGGCGGACGGCGAGCGGCTCGATCCGCTGCAGGAGGCGTTCATCGAGCATGGCGCCGTGCAGTGCGGCTTCTGCACGTCGGGGATGCTGCTGTCGGCCAAAGCCCTCCTGGACGAGGACCCGTCGCCGACGCCCGAGCGCGTCGTCCAGTACCTGCGCGGCAACCTGTGTCGCTGCACCGGGTACAGGAAGCTCGTGGACGCCATCGTCGCGTGCGGCGCGGCGCGCGGGGGGACGGCGTGAGCGGCCCCGGGCCGCTGCGCGTCGTCGGGCAATCGGTCCGGCGGGTCGACGCGCTCGAGAAGG